>NYZH01000060.1 GCA_002687075.1 Methanobacteriota archaeon | reverse complement strand
TAATGGTCACTTACTAATGGAAATGATATGAGCCAGATAATCGACTTAGGAAAACTACGTTTCTATTTCGCAGGTGACTGGGATGTAGCCACCACCTACGAATTAAACGACATCGTAAAATACGGTGGTAACATTTATGTATACACATACGGACTAAAGACTAACAGTCACGTACCCACAGACACAACGTATTGGGCGTTGATGATTGAGGGCTTTAAGTTCCAAGGTGTCTACGACAATACAACTGCATACAGAATAGGAGACGGCGTCACCCATGGTGGTAAAGTCTACGTCTGTATATTAGACAGCACGGGCAATACTCCGCCCAACGCAACATATTGGTCTCAGTTTGCTGACGGTATTCAGTGGGAAGGTGAGTATGACAACACTACTGCCTATCAAAAGAATGACATTGTCACTTATGGTGGCAACTCTCTTTATATTTCCAAGCTCGACACAACGGGCAACTTACCCTCAGACACTACTTACTGGGACGCATTCATCAACGGAATTAGTGCGCAAGGTATATACAATAACGCAACAGCCTACGTTAAAAATGATGTTGTCGCTTATGGCGGTAATTTGTATCGCGCCACTGGTGATACCACTGGCAACCTACCTAGTGACACAACCAAATGGGCAGAGTTTCTTGGCGGGATTAAGTTCCGTGGCGAGTATGCTGGTGCTACGTCCTACGCGTTAAATGATGTTGTGAGTTATGGCTCGACACTATATCGAGCTAAAAATGACACAACTGGGAATGACCCAGAAACTACAGCTAATTGGGAAGTCTATATCGTTGGCTACGACAATCGTGGCGCATACGATGCGGCAACCACATACTATCCAAATGACCTAGTTCAATATGGCGGCTCTACTTATAGGGCCAAAGTCGCCACCACAGGCAATCTACCTACGAGCACTACCCACTGGGGTACATTCTCGCTAGGCACAGAAATCACAGGTGCTTATGACGCAACTGTGGCATACGTGGTAAACCAACTCGTTACTTACGGTGCGAACGTCTATCGCTGTATTGCAAATACAACTGCTGGAGATGACCCGACTGACACGGCAAAGTGGGAAGTCTACGCGACTGGTACACGCGCACGTGGAACATACGACAACACTACAGACTATGTGCTGAATGATGTCGTCGGTTATGGTGGCAGCCTGTACAGAGCACTTGGCAATACCACAGGAAACCTTCCTACAGTTACAGCTAACTGGGAAGTCTACCAGTCTGGTATAAGTGTCCAAGGCAACTGGTCTACAGCCACAGAGTATTTCCCCGGTGATGTCGTGGTATATGGCGGAAACACTTGGAGAGCACTGGTTGCTCACTCGTCTACCGTACATGCGACAGACTTGGCAGCAAGCAAGTGGGAGAAGTTTAACGGCGGTGTAAGGTTCCGAGGAACATGGGCAACAAGTACCGACTACATCACAGACGATATTGTGAAGTCTGGATCATCTTCATACATTGCTCTCTCAGACCACACATCTAATAATTTCACTAACGATCTCAATGCAGCGAAGTGGCAAGAGTTTGCGGAAGGCGGCTCTTATGTTCTCCCTGCAACGGCTAACAATGTTGGCAAATATCTATCCTCTGATGGTTCTAGTTACGTCTGGGTAAACGGCGAAACTGGCTGGCAGAGCATAACAACTACTCACAGCGCAGTATCAACAGAACGTCTGTTCACAGACACGTCTGGCGGTGCTTTTACTGTAACCCTCCCAGCATCTCCGACCATAGGAGATTATGTAGAGCTTACAGACGGTGCGAGTTCATGGGACGTCAACAACCTGACGGTTGCTAGGAACGGCTCAAACATTCAAGGAAACTCACTAGACATGGTGTGTGATGTAAAAGATGCGGGTCTGACTTTAGTCTACTCAGACGCGACTAACGGTTGGAGGGTCATATAATGACATTTTTACTTTCATCTATTCTCGGCAGTGGCGGAACTAGCGGCGGTGGCGATGCAGATTTTAATAAATACGCTATCTGGGCGGGGCGTAACTGTCTTTACAGCAGTGGCTACAGGTATAACGACAATGCGAGTGCTACGGGTGCTGAGCAATTTACTATCCATAATGGCAGCACATCTAGTTGGAGTGTACCAACAGGCGTTACTCGCATAAGAATTACAACCATCGGTGGGGGTGGATCTGGCGGTACTCGCCAAGGCAACCACTATCACGGCGGAGGCGGAGCTGGCGGCGGTGCTTTTGCTATAGCGGAGTATGACGTAACTCCGGGTCAGGGACTAACTATCCTAGCAGGTAATGGAGGAGACCATTCAACCAGCACTGGTCATCAATATAACGGTGGGCAATCATACGTGCAGTCTACAAGCGATGGTGGTGCTGCTATAAACATATATGCCAATGGCGGAACTGGCGGAAACGGATACAGTAATGGAGGCGGAAGCACTTCTAAACAAGCTGGTGGTAGTGCGGTAGATGCCTCAACAAAGTTGGAATTTAACGGCGGGTCAGGAGGACAAGGCTCCACGCTATCTTTTGGTTTCGGCCCAGAGCCTTATGGCGCAGGAGGTGGAGGCGCAGCAGGTTATGTGGTTGGCAACGGTGGACAAGGTGCTAACAATGGCTCTGGCGGCTATTCAACATTCTCTTCTGGTGGCGGTGCTATCGGAGGGAAAAATGGCGGAGCATTAACCTTTGGCGGAAGCTCTACGAGCAACCATCAATATTCTTCTGGATCTGGAGCTGGTACTGGCTCAGATGGTATAACGGGCGACACGAGTAACAACCCAAAGCAAGGTGGTGCTGGATCAGACAGCGGTTACTCTGGCGGCAAATACTCGTCATTCCAAGGTGGCTGGAATGCAGCAGAACACGCACAAGCCTCTGGTAAAAACGCAAAGAACGACACTGGCGCAAGCGGAGGTTCCAATGCTTACTTCGACAACTCTGGCGGCGGCAGTAGCGGCGGCGGAGGCCCGAAAAAATTCGCATGGCCTTTGATGGCTAAAGCATACCAAGCTGGTGGTGGCGGCGGAACAGGTTACTCAAGTTACCAGTATTCCCACCCCGGTGGCGATGCTGGTGTAGGAGCTGGCGGCGGCGGAGGCGGTTGCTACAACACACAAGGTTGGGGTTCCCACGCTAATAACAACGGCTACACCTACTTTGATTACGCTAAAGGCTGCTATGTCCTGTCTAACTACGGTTATAACCCAATGGGCTATAACGCTCGCGGCGGTCACGCTGGCGCATTTGGTGGCGGCGGTGGTGGCGGTGGCTACTACGGAGACGGCGGTGGCGGTGGCTACGGCGGTGGAGGAGGCGGCGGAGGCGGCCATTTCCAAAGCAGCAGCCATGGTTATGGCGGTATGGGTGGCCCCGGATTAGTTGTTATCGAGTGGAAGGAATAAGGAGGATCTAATGCCATACGCATTGATAGAAAACAAGATTGTTATGTCAACCGCAGAGGAGCCTTCTCCTTTCGGTGAATGGGTCGAGTGTGACAGCCATGATATTCATGGCTGGACATACACTAAAAGCACTAAAAAGTTTACTGATAAACGCCCAGTTCAGCCGGGTGCTAACGTGGAAGACGTAACTCCAGAAATCCCAGCAGCTTATGTTGGTTTGAATTTTACATTGGAAGAAATCCAAGACGTCGAAGATGGTAAGAAAACCATCGACGAGGTGAAGGCTGCACAGCCAGAAGAAATGAAGCCGGGATACGAGCCTAATAAAGCCGAATAATAACTTAACTAACTTACACTAAAATCAACTTAACTAACGTGAGAAACAATGGATTATGAAGCAGATCACCCCTTTAGTTTTCCAATCGTAAAATGGAAACCCGATAACCACCAAGAACTTACAACAGCCCTAGTCGATAATGCCTACAAACTGAAGAACGGCAATATCAAAGGGGCTGTGTTATCCCATGCTTGGCGCAATCAATCGACAAGAGAAATGAACCTTGTTGATGACAAGGACGAATACGATAAGCATGGCTACAGTTCTTACAGATCAGGAATTAGCTTATTTGCTGATCCGTATTTAGACGACTTCAAAGACCTACACGATGCCGCCTTTCAAGCGTGTTTTAGATATATCAACGCATCCAACTGGGATAGACCAGACGCAGACTTAGACAATCTGGGTTTGTTAAACCATGCTTGGGTTAGCATATACGGTAACGGNCACTTCATTCCAGAGCACGTCCACACTGACAGCCATTTATCTTGGGTATTTTATGGCGCGTCAGATGGCGATACAGGCAAGATTATATTTCGCAATCCTGCCGCTTCAGTGTTCAGAATGTCTTATCAAGAAGATGCAGAGCTATTCTTCGAGACGTGGAAGCTACCACCAGAAGTCGGATGCTTTTATGTATTCCCTTCTTTCATGTCCCACTGGACGGAGCAGCATCTAGGGGATGAGGACAGGATTATTTATTCTGGCAACTTTGTTTTTAAGCGTTCTGTCACAGGTCACGGCACTATGTATCGAACGTCCCAACCGAAAGACGCGGCATGAGACCAGATTATGTCTTATCTCCAGACGTTTTAAATAAAGAGGAATGTGACCGCATAATCAAATACTGTTGTGGGGATATGAAAACCGCAAGGGTTGGTCGTGGTTTTGATTTTTGGCGCAGAAGATCGAAGGTCGCTTGGTTGGATCAAGGATCTGAGGTTGATGATCTGGTTATGAAGTGTGTCAATACCCTTATCCATGTTTCATCTCAATACTACGATCAGTTTATAAACCACGTGGAACCTGTCCAGTTCACACATTATGGCGTTGGTATGTATTATGGATGGCACATGGATGCAGGTTTAAATGGCCCAGAAAACCGCATAATATCAGCCTCCGTTGAGTTAAGTGACCCCTCTAAGTATTGGGGTGGTGGGCTTAAATTTGCAGACCATCCAAATCCTGTACCAAAAAGACAACAAGGGACGATGATTTCTTTTCCATCGCTTATAGTACACAAAGCAAGACCAGTTTTTTGGGGGACTAGGAGTTCCCTAGTTTTATGGGGATCGAAGAGTAATGTCCGACCAGATGATTCAGATACCGCGTGATGAGTTAGAAACCATCATGAAAGAAGCGGCCAAGGAGGGTGCTAAAGCAGCACTGGCCGAGGTCGGTCTAAATGATGAAGACGCTGGTAAAGATATAAAGGAACTCAGAAATCTTATAGATAGCTGGNGATCCTCAAAAAAAATCATCGGCAGCACAATCCTTAAAATGGCCACAACAGGCGTACTTATCTTCGTTGCGGCTGCCGTAGCTATGAAGATGGGTATAGGATCAGGAGAATGAAATGAGCGCAAAAAAGAAAGCACACAAGGTTGTTATTGCCAAAGCGAAACCACCGCGAAAAGGCAAGAAGTGCAAGGCTAAATAATCATGGCTAAGCCAGCCAAGGGTAAGGCAAAAGCCAAGACTGTTAGAAACCCAAAGACGGGTCGTAAGCGCACAGTCTCTTATGGTCAAGCTGGTAAAGCAAAAGATGGTGGCTCACGGGTACGCCCCGGAACCGCTAAAGGCGACGCTTATTGCGCCCGAAGTCTAGCTCAGATGAAGAAGCACAAGAAAGCAGCCAAAGACCCTAACAGTCCTTTACGTCTGTCTCGAAAGAGGTGGAAATGTAAGGGAGCAAAGTCATCAAAGTAGGAGAGAAGCATGGCAAAACGTCCCGGCTTATATGCCAACATTCACGCTAAACGTCGTAGAATTAAGGCGGGAAGCGGAGAAAAGATGAGGAAGCCCGGAAGCAAAGGCGCACCTACTGCAAAGAACTTTAAACAGGCAGCTAAGACAGCAAGGAAAAAATGACATCAAAAGAGAAATTACGAAAACTTAAAGAACTTGAGAACTCATCTGGTTGGAACGTACTGGTAGACATAATGAAAGACGAGATTGTGCAGTCTGCGATGCAAATTGCAGAGTCGCCAAATATGTCGCTAGACGAAATCAACTANAGGCGCGGATCAATCTTTGCAGCCAAAAGACTTCTCGAACTTCCACAACGCTTGGCCGTCCATTTGGAAAACGAAATAGTGATGGACGACAAGTCTGACAAAAAGACCGATACTTAGTTTACATTTAACAACCCCGCTATGGCCGGGAAAAGGAGATAGAAATGGCAACACCACAATCAAACGAGCAAATGCTCGCAGCAGTAGACAACATCGCAGCAAAGCAGATGGGCGTAGAGCCGCAACAGGCCGCTCCAGCACCACAAGCACAAGCTGCTCCACAAGCTCCACCGCAAATGCCGGAGCCTCCCAAGAAAGCTGAGACAGACAATGACAAGGCTGCGGAGAAAGGATCGCCAGAAACAGAAGGTGATAAGGTATCGGCGGAAGCTGTAATCTACTCAGTAGATTTTGGTGACGGTAATATGAGGGACTTAACCCCTCAACAGATCAAGTCTACCTTTGAACGCTATAGTGCAATGAACTACAAGAATGCACAGTACAAGCCTGTGTATGACATTGTAGATCAGATCATGCGCGACAACCCCGGAATGAACTCACGTGAAGTAGCTAGTCAAATGGCTGCTGTATACAAAGCACAACAGTCCAACCCTCAGATGGGTAACACTGAAGGCCAACAGCAGATGAAAGCTGGTCAAGGCCAACAGAATCCTAAGATGGGTCTGGATCAGGCTTTGAAGAAGTGGGAAGAAGAGAATGCAGCAAGTCTGCCGCCCGGATATGCAGAAATGCTACAAGGCGGTATGGGCGGTATGCAGCAAATGAGGCAGGAGCTTGCTAAGACACAGGCAATGATCCGCCAGATGGCGGCACAGAACCAAGGTGTAGCGGATGCTGCTAAGCAATCTATGACTGACAGCACAGGTCAGCAGATAGACGCTGTTCGCCAACAGATTGCAAACAACCTAGATCGAGTCCAACAAGGCTTGAAACTTCCTAGCGAAAAAGCACAAGACTTTATGTTATTCGCTGCGGAGCGAGGATTTACACTCGAAGACTTCGTTGATCCGCAACTTGTGGCTCGCGTTATGACAGACTTCAAGAACAATATGGACTCTCCAGAAATGGAAAGAATGCGTGGCATAGCACAAAGACGCCAAGCATTCACTGGTTCTCTTGGCTCAACTCCATCAGGAGGAGCAGCAGAGACACCTGCTGGCGAGAGCACTTTCGATAAATTTACTCAAGCTGCTATGTCAAAAAGAGGCATGGGATAAAATAGGAGGTACACTATGAAATGGTCTAAGCCAACATACGAAAACATTCGTCTTGGATTTGAGATCACGATGTATGTGAAATCTGTATAATTCTCTCCCTGAGACTTGCCCCCCGTCGTGGATTCCTGTGAATCACTCCTAAAAGCGCGACGGGGGGTTTTTTTATTATAGGGACGAAAAACCTTTTCCAACGCGATATATTTACCTCATGCACAAGGTTGCGCTAC
>NYZH01000059.1 GCA_002687075.1 Methanobacteriota archaeon | reverse complement strand
TCCATATGGAGTCCCGGAAGACTTCCGCTTGAGCCGCTTCGGATGTCGGCCACATTCCACAAGGACCCGTTTCCAGTTGTTTGATTGATGAATTGCGGTGCAAGGTGAACCTCGGTGTTGTTGGTCCACGTATTGTTCTCTGGGTTGTACTCAAATGGACCTGGTGCTTGTGCATTCACACCAAGGTTGAGCACGAACGAGGTTGATCCGCCTGAGTTGTTACCATAGATGGTGAAGTTGGTTTGAGGGATGGAAGCTATTGGCGTACCCCAAATGGTCCCGTTGCTCGAACCCAAAGCAAGGCCGGTTGGGAGGGCTGGATGAACCGCCCACGAGGTGATAGGGCCATGATTGAGAACGGGGTTATTTCCTGAGAAATGATTGGCTTTCGCAGACGCACCAGCAAAATTGTTCTGAGCCGTTGACCCGTCGCCCAATTTCCCATTTTCACCGTCACCCCAGCAATACACTTCGTTGGTTTGGGCAGTGATGCATGTGTGCCAATGCCCGACATACACGGCCGTAGGCTCAATACCTGTCGCGAAGTTCACCGTAGCGGGGTTGTTTTTGTCGGATTCACCGTTCCCATTGGCCATCTGCCCGTACTTGTCGTCACCCCAGCATTTCGTGACGCCGTTGTCCAGAATAGCACATGCATGGAAACGACCCATTTCGATGTCAACCGCAGTACGGCCATTACCAAGGTTTGCAAAAAGCATACCCGGCGAATTTTGTGTCAGCGAGCCACCGTTCCCGAGGTAGCCTTGACCCCAACACGTCACGCGACCATCGTCCAACAGGCCGCATCCTGTGTAACGCCCTAGAGCAACGTCGACTGCCCTATTGGTTTCGTTGAAGTAATTGATCAGCGTTGGACTGTTCTTGTTTTGCGTGCTGCCGGTACCCAAACGATGACCGCCTCCGGGTCCCCAGCAAGCCACGTGCCCGTCGTTCAGAACGGCACAAGCGTGATAATGGCTGATGTCAATGGAGACTGCATAACGACCACCTGGGAATGGATTTGTATAGGTCGGAACGATTGAATTTACTCCGCCGTTGCCCAAACGGCCTTGAGAGCCCCAACCCCAACACATGACTGAGCCGTTGTCCAACAACGCACATGTGAAGTCAAACCCAGTCTCAATCGCCACAGCAGGTCGAGGAAGTGGAACCGTTGGCGTAGGTGAGTTTCGATTTGTGGTGGAGTTGTCGCCAAGTTGCCCCCGGTTGTTTCTGCCCCAACACACCACGCTCCCGTCATCGAGGAGCGCACACGTGTGGCCGTAGTTGTTATCGCCGGCAGATCCGCCAACACTGATGTCAATGGCGACCCTTCCAGCTCCTAACGAGTTGGTGGCCTGAGGCGAAGAGGCTGTTCCACCGAACGAACCGATACCCAACCCGCCGTGGCCGTTATGTCCCCAACACCTGACGGTGCCGTCGTCTTTGATTGCGCAAGAGTGGTCCTCGGACAAGGCCATAGTATCGTGCTTCATTTCGAAGTCTCCAATCGGGGTCAAAGTCTGATTGTAAGCGAGCGTGATGTCTTCTTCGAAGGAATGGATTGGAGCAGGTGCGTGGTCGTTAATTGTAATATTAATCTGGTCAGAGAATGAGCCACCCGAATTGTTAGCCCAGACGGTGTATGTTACAGCCGTCGTTTGAAGATTCTCAGGAGTTCCCGAGATAGCCCCTGTTGCGGAATTTAACGATAAACCGGAAGGTAAGTTAGGGCTGATTCCCCACGAAGTTGCTGTTCCACCCGTTGTCGATGGTGTCGCCGTGGTCATGGTGTGATAGCGGGTGAGGGTTATGTTTTCTGAAGGATAGGTGAAGGCGGTCACACCAACATCGCTTATCGTGACGTTCACATAGGCCACAGAAGAACCACCAGAGTTGTTTGCCCAAATGGTGTATTGGGTTCTAGCCAGAACAATCCCCGGAGTTCCGCTGATATACCCGTTCCCAGAATTGAAGTGGAACGCTGACCCAGGATAGGGTGAAATCTCCCATGAGGTGACTGCTCCACCAGATTTCGTTGGACCAACATGCGGGCTTAGAGGAACGGCTTTCGTTCCAGTGATTTCGTCGTTTGGAGAATAGGTAATGACCGGAGGTACATCGTTGACAGTAATATTGATGTTCGCCGAAGCCGAACCGCCTGAATTGTTGGCCCACACGGTGTAGGTTACGGCAGTTGTTTGCAAGATAGATGGGGTGCCACTGATTGCTCCAGTGCTCGGATTAAAGGCTAAGCCGGTTGGAACAGATGGACTGATTTCCCAAGACGTGATGGTGCCCCCGCTCACACTTGGCGTGTTGGTGGTCATCGCCGTTCCTTTCTCAAGCGTCATATTTTCAGTAGAATAGGAGAGGCTACTCGGCGATTGAGCATGAACCGTAATCGAAATAGTGGCCGTGTCCGAGCCACCGCTATTGGTGGCTGTGATTACATAGGATGCGGAAGACGAGGTTGCGGTAGGAGTTCCTGAAATCAGGCCCGTTGAGGAATCGATGTTTAATCCAAAAGGAAGTGATGGCGATACGCTCCATGTAGCGCTATCCCCTGAATTCACGGGCGTAACGGGTGTAATGGTCACATCCTTGTTGAAGGTGAATGGGGTACCCGTGTAAGAGATTGACGGGGCAACCATGGTCACCCAAATTTTGAATTCACCAGTCTTGGAAAGACCCGTTGATGAGGTGGCTGTCACGTTGTAAGTCGTGTTGGTTCCGCTCACCGTAGGTGTGCCGCTGATTGAGCACGTGCCTTGGTTCAATGTCAATCCGTTTGGAAGTGAGGGGGATATGCTGCAGGTTGCCCGAGAAACATCAGCCCTAGGCATAGGGCTGGTTTTGTGTCCTTGAACTGTGGCATGGTAAAGGTCTGCACCGGTATTGTAACGGTAAGCAATGTGAATGTCGTCGTTGCTGTCGATTGCAATAGAAGTGTGGGTTCCAGCGCTGTTGGTGGTATGAATAGGCGTGGAAACCCATGAGCCTGTTTTGTCAGATGAATAATACAAATCATCAGCAACGTTTCGTTCGTGAGAAATGTGAACATTTCCAAGTGAGTCGTAGGCTATGGAGTTGAAACGACCGTAATCCGGCCCATTTTTTACGGTTACAGTTGACCATGAAGAGCCCGTGTAATGTTTGTATTTCAACGATTTAGCGTCCATGTCAAAATATGAAATTCCGGGTTCGTCCGTGGTTGGGTCAATCGCTATGTCAAGGGATGTACCTCCAGTGCTCTCTCCAATATCCTCAAGATTATTCCTCGCCCAAGAGCCACTGGTATTGGTTAAATGATACATGTCATAGTTGCTGGAATCGTAGTACGCAATGTGAATGTGATTGTCTGAATCGATGGCGATTGAAGTGTAGTCAACATTGCCGGCTGATTGAACAGAACCATAATTCCAGCTGTTCCCTGTCTTCTCTGCGTAGGCTAGATCGCCACCACTATCGCGGTAGGAGATATGTGGCTTGTCATTTGAATCAAGAGCTATTGATGTGAATTTTCCACCCTGGCCATCGACGATGGTCTTGGTCCAAGTGGAGGAAGAAGCGGATTTGTAAGCATACTTGAGGTCATTTCCTTCGTTTTTGTGATAAGAAACATGCAAACCATTGGCTGAATCGATTGCGAGACTGCAATACTGGCCAATGTTATTTTGAGAATCAATTGTCGTTGTGACCCAAGAACCCGATTTGTTGGTGCTGTACTTCAAATCTTCATTGGAATCATCCCGGTAAAATACGATGTGGACTTTACCATTACTATCAACAGCGATACTGGAGTATTGTCCGGAATCACCTGGTGTGGAAGCACTCGAAGTGCTGTTAATGACTTCAGAACTCCAAGCGGTCCAGTTGAATGTTATGGGTGTAATCGCTGTATTTTTTGCAACCTCGAGATAGTCTACACTTGCCATGAGTTCCCAATCCACATTCATTGATAGAGTCGTAGAAGCCGAGGTTGAGGTCGTATTGGCCCAAACGGTATATTCCGTCAGTTCGGTGAACACGCTGGGAGTTCCGTAAATCGTACCGTTTTCAGCGCCCAGAAACATCCCGATTGGAAGTGTCGGTTCAATTTCAAACTGCGGTCGATGGGTGAGGCTTCGTACGGCTGCATAGCCAATATCATCGTATGACCCGTCAATGTGGTACGCAACGTGAATGCCACCGTTCTCATCCATCGTAGCCGATGGCGTCTTGCTGATGGAATCACCAGCAACTAAAATCCGCTCCCAAACACCTCGGGCATTGGACATGTAGAAGATATCGTGATCGACTGCATCATAGTAGACAATATGCGGGATGTCTCCATCAGAGATCATGATATCAACATAATTGACAAGCCATGAACCCGATGAGTTCGCATCAAGCGTGGTCTTGACCCAAGAACCGGACTGGTTCGTCAGGTACGCTATTTCAGTGCTGTTTGTTTTGTAGGCCACATGAAGATTATCGTTTGAATCGATGGCCAATGAGGTGCCTGTCCCGGACAACGAGGTTGAATCGAGGGTGGTGGTCACCCAGGACGAACCCATCTTGTGAGCATACCTCAGGTTCGTGTTGGTGACATCTCGGTAGGTTATGTGCGGTTTTCCGTTGGAGTCCAAGGCGATGCTCGTGAATTTTCCAATGTTGTTGGTGTATTCGATTGTCTCTTTCGACCAAGTCGAGCCCCCATCTGCCAATGTTGCATACTTCAAGGACGACCCAGTGGATCTGTAATAGGCGACGTGCAAGCGATCTTCTGCGTCGACCGCCATCGAACCAAAGTTCCCAACATCGCCGTTGTTGTCCATGGTTGAAATGGCCCAATTGGTGCTCAAAATGCCGCTTGAGAGGGCTTTTGTTGCGTACTTCAGAACATTGTTGGTATCGTCATAGTACGTGATATGGATATCGTCATCACTGTCTAGGATGATGAAACAGTCACCACCGACGTTTGCACTCGAGTCGAGGGTCGCCGACTGCCAGCTTCCCGAAGCGTTTGTCGTGTAGTAGAGGTTATCCGTGGTTACCGTCTTCGAACAAATGTGAACGGCGCCGTTGGAGTCCAAAGCGATATTTGTTCCCAGACCGGTTGACCCAGCTGAGGCTGCTGTCTGCTTGTCATCAGCAAGGAACGGCGTACTGTAGGTCAGCGTGTANGGCGTCATNGANACNCCNACNTCNAGNGAAAGGGTGGANGANGANGAGGNNAGNGNCGTGTAGATGCANGANCCNTCAGNAAAGACGGCGTTNCTGTTGTAATTGATGGCAATNGANTCCATNCAANCNGANATNGGGTTNCTCATCGGACTGTAGGTCCAAGAGACACCNGCNGTCCANGGNTCNNTNTCATCAGCNTCGTAGGCNCCNGCANNTAGAANGTGNAGTTGNGAACCCCANTTCGGCCGGAAATCCTTGTTNNCTGGNTCNACNAGCATNTCATNGATNTNTGTGGANGNNAANGNACTCANNGAGGACAANATGACNGGNGTATTCGNCCANNNAGTNTGTGTTNTGNNGTGTTGATGANGNATTNCCAAGTCCNAGTTCTCCCTTGTTGTTACGCCCCCAACATGCAACGGACCCGTTGTCGAGACTTGCACATGTGTGGCCATACCCAACNGCGAGGTCGATGGCGAACCGACTGGAGTCTATATTTGAAAAGTTAACAGGTGAAGTTGAATNGTCGGTGTTTCCTGTCCCATGTGTACCATAATTGTTGTTTCCCCAGCAAACTACAGAGCCGTTTACAAGCAAAGAACATCCGTGAAATTTNCCTCCAGATACAAAGACTGCGTTTGCACCAATTGGNGAAGTGTATTGCAGAGTACTAAACGACCCGGTTGTAGCACCGTTTCCGAGCTGTCCATNATTATCCGCCCCAGTACACGCNACTGAACCATTATCGAAGCTGACGCATATGGAATCCTTCTGTATTCCAATCGAGGTAACTGTTCTCCCTGGCGGTAAAATCATCTGTTGCGGAGAATCCTTGAGAACGGTATTTCCAATTCCGAGTTGTCCTTCATCATTTTTCCCCCAACAAGAAACAGAGCCGTTATCCAAGATTGCACAAGTGTTGTGGGCTGATGCTGAAACCGCAACGGCTGTTCTTCCTACTCCGAGGTCAACATAAGTAGGGGTCAAAATATTGGTGGAGGAATGCGTTCCTATACCAAGTTGACCTTCATCATTTTGACCCCAGCACAGAAGAGAGCCGTTGTCCAAAATAGCGCATGTATGAGCGTCGCCTAATGCGAAATCAACGACCTTACGAGTTGTTCCCAAGTTAACCGTATTTGGAGAATATCGCCAACTCTCATCTGCAGTTGTTGCATTTCCGACGCCAAGTTGTCCGAACGCGTTGTGCCCCCAACAGGTGAGGGAACCATCATCCAAAAGAGCACAATTATGCGAAGAAGTCCCACTGTGCCAACCCCCTCCAACTAAGNTGGATTNAATCTTAGCAACNGTCCTCCCGGTTCCAAAATCCACGTAATGAGGTGTAAGTTGAACAGCATTCGATGCCATTCCAATGCCTAACTGCCCTTGATGATTTCTTCCCCAGCAGTACAATGATTCGTTGGAATAAACTGCGCACGTGTGGGAATTACCAGCCAAGATTGAACCTTTACCACCGTCCACATACCCGTTCCAATTCATCCAATCAACTCCATCAGGCAGAGGATTGACAAAAACATCATCCGAACGATGGTCTGCCACTGCATCGACTGCGTTGCGGTGAAGAGTGGAGTTCTTGTTGTTGACCCCGCCATCGGTCAAGAAAATAATGTCGTTTTTGCCGTTCGAATTGAACACAGTGTTGTTGTGAACNTCGTGGTAATCGCCTTTGACCATCAGACCACCTGCGGTGTTCCACATGACATTATGATGCATGGTACCGTTGCGNCCNTCTCCTGCTTGTCCTATCGGCGCATCAAATCGAGCACCGTACTTGATGACATCATGAATCCAGTTGTAGGCGATTTCAGCACCAGGTGCTTCAGCTTGCATAACTTGAACAACAGCACCATCGGTTTGCAGATGACCGACATCCCACACTTCGTTGTAGAATACCTTCGGAGCATCACCAATAGAGAGTACCGACGAAGCACCAGTCAAATGAACGGTGTTGTTTGTGAAGTACATGTCACGTCCGCCTTCGTAAATTGTGACCATGAGTCCCTTTTGGTCAGCCGCNGACCANTCGATTGCGTGGAAGTAAGAATTGTTCACGGTGTTGTTATGCGATTGACCGGCTGAGCCTTGGAATTCAAGAGCGCCACCGTCGGTATTGGTGATGGAGATGTTGTCGACGAAACTGTTTGTACTGCGATAGAAGCGGGTCATCCAGCGGTCGTCTTCTGATTCCCCCGTAATGCCCAATCCCCGCTTCGAGGTACTTGGGTATTCCAGTGTAGAATTGGTAAATGAACATCTGTCGCAATTGTTGAAGTTGACCGTCGTGCCAAAGAAATCGATGCCTTGAATTGTTACACCATCGGAGTTCTCAACGCTGATGGAAAAGGGTTGTACCTTTACACGAAGGTCCAAATCATTCGCATCTTGTCCACTTGGAGTTTTGTAGTGAAGGCGGTTATTCGAATTATCAAACCACCATTCACCATCGACATCGATGAGTTCACGCTTACCTTCAAGGAAGTACGCATGATGTTTGGTTTTCCAACCTACGCCGTTTCCGTCGTAAGCAAATGTTCCATTTGCAGAATTCCAAGCCGTAATCTCACGGCTGTTGCTGCGGAACGAACCGAGGTTCATGACAGCAATCGCTCCCACCGGATTAAGTCCAGTTGCGTTAATGGTCTCGTTCAATCCAGTGTGAACACCAGATTCTGGGCCTGCATCTGTAAGCCAGCCTTTGGTATAGGCATTGTTTGAACCGGTCAAGGTTCCCTCAGCCCAATATGAACGGTTGAAAACCGTTTCATCTGAAAATTGCGCATTCGGCCATCGTGCAGGGACTTGCTCGTCGTAAGCCAAGAACAGCTGCCATCCATTAACAGGCAAAGTAACTTCTTGAATTCCATTACTGTCTGCTGTACCCCATGCAACATCAAAGTCCTCACTTATGCTCTGTGTTCCGTCAAAAACAACGCGAGCGCCTTCAGCAGCTCGAATAACGAGGTTGTCCTTGTTGTCTACAGTTACGTTTTCATGGTAAAGACCGCTGTACAATACGATCTCATCGTTTGCAACTGAATCGTTCAAAGCATCTGAAAGTGTTGCTTTAGGACATGACCATGTTCCAGACCATGAATCCGAGCCGTTGTTTGAATCAACATAGATTGGTGTACCGCTGGTACGTGAGATGAATGAACAACCTGGGCCAATTGAATTTACATCGGATTTTTCAAGATACGACCATCCCTGATAAACACCAATGTACGACGTTTGGGCCAGTGCAATCATCAAAAAAGCGAGGCAAAAGGCCTTGTAACGCTGTATTCGAGAATCCGATTTGTTGGGAAACAAGCGACTTCGAGGTATACGAGGTCCCATGTTGGCCACATCATTAACTAGTTACTTCGATCAAATCACTTCTTATTTTTGTGCAATTGTCGTGCTTGCTTGGCCCATTCGTCTCGCTTGACTCGTCCTGGGAAGAACTCAATCGCTTTGTTGACTTGTTCCTCAATTTNAGGCGTCATGTTNCCNACTTGTTCGAAGGTGTAAATGCCGAGAGCATACAACTTTTCAGCGATGAAAGGACCNATNCCCTTGATGNTTTGCAAATCATCTTTTTCATCTAAAGTAGCAACACCGAGCGTAGCGAAATCGATGGATTCTGCTTTCTTGGATATGCGCTCAAGTTCTTCTGCTTGCTTGAGTGCTTTTTCGTCAAGTTTGACATCTTCACCAAGCAGGATCTTGGCTTGATTCGCCCACTGGTCACGCTTTACACGGCCTGGGAAGAACTCGATGGCTTCGTTGACTTGCGTCTCAAGTTTCGCATCCATGTTGGCAATTTGTCGATAAGTGGTGATACCCAAAGCATTCAACTTCTCTTCAATAAACGGTCCAATTCCCTTGATGACTTGGAGGTCGTCCTTGACGGTGACAACGGTCGCTGTACCGAATACGCGGGTTACACCCTTCACACCGGTCAGGGCGTTGCCGTCCTTACCGGTCCATGATATAACCGAACTACCTGATTCATCGGATATTGCTGCAGTTCCTGCTTCAGCGAATTCCTTTGCGTTCGCAACTTCAAGCGTTGTAGCGCCCTTCTTGACTTCTGATTTTAAAGTCGAAGAAGTTGCTTCTCCAAGAGTCTTGAAGTCAATAGTTTTGGCACGAGATTTGACACGTTTCAATTCTTCTTGCTTCTTGACTTCTCGAGTTACTGGCTTCTTGTTCGCAGCAGCCTTGGCCTCCTTAGCGGCTTTCTCTTCAGCAGCCTTAGCCTCCTTAGCGGCTTTCTCTTCAGCGGCCTTGGCCTCTTTAGCAGCCTTTTCTTCAGCAGCCTTGGCCTCTTTAGCAGCCTTTTCTTCAGCAGCCTTAGCCTCCTTGGCGGCTTTCTCTTCAGCAGCCTTGGCCTCCTTGGCGGCTTTCTCTTCAGCAGCCTTGGCCTCCTTAGCAGCTTTCTCTTCAGCAGCCTTGGCCTCTTTAGCAGACTTTGCCTCAGCAGCAGCGGCAGCAGCAGCGGAAGCCTTAGCAGCCTTGGCCTCCTTAGCGGCCTTTTCTTCAGCAGCCTTGGCCTCCTTGGCGGCTTTCTCTTCAGCAGCCTTGGCCTCTTTAGCAGCCTTTTCTTCAGCAGCCTTNGCNTCCTTAGCGGCCTTNTCTTCAGCAGCCTTNGCNTCTTTNNCNGCCTTTTCNTCAGCAGCCTTAGCCTCCTTAGCGGCTTTCTCTTCAGCGGCCTTGGCCTCCTTGGCTGCCTTAGCCTCTTCTATTTGTTTCTTCGACCTCTTGTAACCTTTCATTTCAACGGTCCACTTGAAGTAAACCGACTTGTTTCCAACCTTGAATAAAGTCTCATAATAAACTGGGGATGTTGTAGGACTTTCACGGTCATCAAATGCGATTTGGTACTTGAGAACGCCATCTTCATCAGAAATCAATCGACGTACGAGTTTCGTAGCAAATCGACTTGAAGGTTGTCCCTCTGTGTGCTGGTTCAGGGCTCTGAAACGACCATGGTTCTTGGAATCGAGTTCATCACTGGAACTAAAGAATTCGTCTTCAGATACACGTTTCGTCGTTATTTCTTCCTTACAGAAAACGAGTGAGCCTGGTCGAACGTTACTGATGGTTTTGAGTACAAATGGATCTTCTTTTGTGCCTGTTCCCTCCAAACACTTCGGTTCAGAGGTGGTGTGTTCTGGTTCGGCATCGAGGAAAACAACTCGCTGACGGCCAAAGAAGTTGAGTAGAAGCAACAGCAATATGATGAGCGGTAGACAGCAAAGGAAGTAATTGAACTCAGAATCTTTCTCGCCGTCACTCGATGAATCTTCAACAATACAATCTCCGTTTTCATCAACCTTAGCGACATCGCTCAAGTCACTTGGACTGCTACCACACTTCACTTCGAGGTCATCAAGTAAACCATCACCATCATCGTCTTCATCAACTTCAAGTCCGGTGACTGAAGGTCCGTCTGGCAACCCGTCTCCATCCGTATCTGCAAGAACTGCCATCGAGAAATTGAATTGCACACCTGTTTGACTGTTGTTAGCGAACACTGTGTATTCTGTCATAGGTGATACCTCAGTAGCGGTACCAGATATGATTCCAGAACCACCTGAACGTGCAATGTTTACATTGAACTCCAATCCTGCGGGTAGAGCTGGACTTATTGCCCATGTACCAGACTCCATGCCTGTCAAGTTCGGTAGAATTTCAAAGCCGGATTGATTGATAACTGCTTCAAAGACATTACCTTCAGTACCGTTCTTTGCATAACCTAGATTCTTGATATCAAGTGCGTCGCAAATTCCATCATCATCACCATCGAGTGGGATACTTGCCCCATCCATGGAACTGGTTCCACAAACTGCCTCTTCTTCGTCGGACCAGTTATCGTTATCGTCATCAGTATCAACAGTCAAATTGGTCTGAATTCCTTCTACGATTTCATCTGGATTACCATCGCCATCGGAATCATTCCAAGCTGCAGGGTCGTTCGGGAAGGCATCTGGGCCTGCAGTACAAATACTCGTATTTGGCGTCGATGGACCATCACAAACTCCATCAGCGTCAGAATCTGGATTTGCAGAATCTGTACCGGTATCAACGGTTGAATTGTAGATTCCTGTTTCGGTTTCATAAATGTCTTCGATTCCATCGCCATCTTTGTCATCATCAAGTGCATCACAAGTACCGTCACCATCCAAGTCCGGAGGAGTTGAACTCGCGTCGGATGAATTGGTCATACAATCACTTTCAGCGATATCTGAGAAGCCGTCGCCATCATCGTCAAGGTCTTCGACAAGTTCACCAGTATAACCATCAGGTAGAGCGTCAGGTTGCTGATCACCATCGGAGTCCTCAAGGACTTCAAGTGCAATCTCGAAACTGTCGCTTAACGAACTTGAGTTGGCGTAAATCGTGAAATTCGTCAAGCCCATTACTTCGGTAGGAGCACCCCAAAGAGTACCGTTTGATTCGCCGAGGAACAAGCCTTGAGGTAGCGCAGGATGGATTTCAAACTGCGAGCCAGTGATGGTTGAAGTTGGTACAAGCGAAGCGATTGGTGCTGAATTGTTTAACAGGTATAGAGGTCCTGTTGTAACATCATAAACAGTGTCTTCAACAGTAATGTTGAGCTGGACTGTTGCAGTTCCATCATCGTTTGTAGCTGTAATTGTATAGAGTGTTCGAGTGGAGAGTTCTACAGGTACACCGCTGATACGGCCGGTCAAGTTGTCAAACGAAAGGCCTGCGGAGAGTTCCGGAGATATTGACCATTGGGTTACAGTACCGCCAGTTGACAGTGGAACGAGGTCCAAATCAGTCGAATTGCGGAGCAAGTCGATGTCACTTGGAACGTATTCAACAACTGGTAAGTTCGTAAGGATGGTGATGTTGATGAATGCTGTAGAAATTCCACCTGTGTTGGTTGCATTGATTGTGTACATTGTGCGAGGGAGCAGTTCAGTTGGTGTTCCACTAATCACACCGGTAGAGGTATCAAACACAAGACCTGCTGGCAGGCTCGGGCTAATCGACCATGAAACAATCTCGCCCTGGCCATTCAAAATCGGTGTAAGTGGAAGATCGTTCGAAACAGTGCTGTTGATTATACTCAAATCATCAGGCGTGTAGGTCACCTCAGGGGTTTGGTCGACAACGGTAATGTTGAGGTAGGTCGTTGAAGTTCCACCTGTGTTCGTTCCATTAATGGTGAACATGGTTCGAGAGAACAATTCTGTCGGTGTTCCGCTAAGGACACCTGTAGCGGTATCGAACGCAAGACCTGATGGCAGACTTGGAGTTATTGTCCACGAGATTATCTCGCCTTGTCCTGTCAAGGTAGGAGATAACGGTAGAGCACTCAAAGCAGTGTTGTTGGTCATACCCAAATCGTCTGGCGTGTATGCAATACTTGGGAGTTCATCGATAATCGTGATGTTGAGATATGTCGTCGAAGTTCCACCGGTATTCGTTGCAGATACAGTGAACATGGTTCGGGTAAGTAACTCTGTTGGAGTTCCACTCAACACACCTGTAGAGGTATCAAAGGCTAGACCGCTTGGCAAGCTCGGGGTGATGGTCCAAGAGACTATCTCTCCTTGACCAGACAATGTTGGTGCAAGTGGTAAGTCTGCACTTGCAGTATTGTTGGTCATGCTCAAATCGTCTGGAGTGTATATCACTGTAGGTATTTGGTCGACGATGGTAATGTTGAGGTATGCAGTTGAAGTTCCTCCAGTATTGGATGCATTGATTGTGAACATGGTTCGAGAGAGTAACTCAGATGCTGTACCACTGATTGTACCAGTCGACGTATCAAACGCTAAGCCTGAAGGCAGACTTGGACTAATGGTCCAAGAGATTATCTCTCCTTGACCAGACAATGTTGGTGCAAGTGGTAAGTCTGCACTTGCAGTGTTGTTGGTCATGGTCAAATCGTCTGGAGTGTATATCACTGTAGGAATCTGGTCAACGATAGTAATGTTGAGGTATGCAGTTGCATTTCCACCTGTGTTCGTTCCGGTAACGGTAAACATGGTTCGCGAAATCATTTCGGTAGGGCTACCACTAACAGTTCCGGTCGATGTATCAAACGAAAGGCCACTTGGAAGCGATGGGCTGATGGTCCAAGAGACAATCTCACCCTGTCCGGTTAAGGTCGGTGCTAATGGAAGGTCGGTTGAAGCAGTATCGTTGGTTAGGCTTAGGTCATCTGGTGAATATGAAATCACAGGTACTTCATCTACAATGGTGATGTTCATGTACGCAATTGCAGAACCGCCGCTGTTCGTTCCGGTAACGGTGAACATGCTACGAGTGAGTAATTCAGTTGGAGTTCCACTGATAGTTCCGGTAGCGCCGTCAAACGAAAGACCTGCAGGTAGTGATGGAGAAATGCTCCAGGAAACTATCGTACCTGAGCCTGTCTCCGTAGGTGTGACTGGGAGAGCAGTGCTGGCCGTGTTGTTGACAAGAAGCAAGTCATTTGCCGAGTAACTGATTGACGGAACAACGTCGTTGACTTCAAGGGTTACGGATACCGAGGAGGAGCCTCCACTGTTGGTTGCAGTTACAGTGTATGTGGTTGAAGTGGCAAGTGCAGTTGGAGTACCTGAAATTTCACCAGTTGCGGTATCGAAGGTCAAACCTGCTGGAAGAGTTGGTGAAATAGACCAAGATGTGGCAGGTCCACCTGCATTGGTCGGAGTGTTTGCAGTCATGGCTGAGTCTTTGGTTAGGGTGAACGGACTACCGGTGTAAGAAATGGTGGATGGGGCAATGTCGTTGACAACAATGGTTATCGATGCGGTTGCATTTCCACCAGTGTTGTTTGCAGTAACCGTGTAAACCGTTGAGGATGAAATGTCTGAAGGAGTTCCAGAAATTTCACCGGTTGCTGAATCGAGCGAAAGACCTGCTGGAAGAGCTGGTGTTATTGACCAAGAAGTGACTGTTCCTCCACTGGAGGATGGAGTATCTGCGGTCATAGCAGAGCCTTTGGTCAAGGTGTATGGACTGCCACTGTATGCAACCGATGACGGTGCAATATCGTTGACAACAATACTGACTGTTGCCGTATCACTGCCGCCAGTGTTGCTTGCGGTCACCGTGTAGGTCGCAGAGGACGTAATTGCTGTTGGAGTTCCACTGACCTCACCGGTTGCGGTATCGAAGGTCAAACCTGCTGGAAGAGTTGGCGAGATGGACCAAGACGTGACTGTACCACCGCTTGAAGTCGGGGCAGCCGTTGTCATTGCAGTTCCCTTTGTCAGGGTGAACGGACTACCACTGTATGCAATAGAAGGTGCAACGTCATTGACAGTGATGGTTACCGACACAGTATCATTACCGCCAGTGTTGGTTGCTGTTATCGTAAATGTTGTCGAAGATGTGATTGCTGTTGGAGTTCCACTGATTTCACCCGTCGATGTGTCAAAGGACAAACCTGCTGGAAGCGTTGACGAAATTGACCATGTATCAACTGCGCCTCCGAGTGCGGTTGGCGTAACTGCGGTCATGGCAGAGTCTTTGGTCAGCGTGTACGGACTACCACTGTAGGATATCGAATACGGAGCCACATCGTTGACTGTAATGGTAACGGTTGCAGTACCGCTACCACCTGCGTTGGTTGCGGTTACAGTGTAAGATGTCGAAGGCGACACCGCTGTTGGAGTACCGCCTATTGCACCTGATGAGGTGTCAAAGGTCAAACCTGCTGGCAACGTTGGTGAAATCGACCAAGAGGTCGGAGTACCGCCGCTTGCAATTGGCGTGACCGTCGTCATTGCAACACCCTTTGTCAAGACTGACGAGCTTGGGCTGTAGGTTACAGAAGAAGGTGGAGCATCGTTGACAAGAATCGTTACGGTTGCTGTAGCACTACCGCCAGTATTTGAACCAGTTACAGTGAATGTATTCTGTGCAGAAACCGCAGTTGGTGTGCCTGAAATCGCTCCAGTTGACGAATCGAACAACAGTCCTGATGGTAACGAAGGTGAAATCGACCATGAAGTAACTGTACCACCGGTTGATGTTGGACTGGCTGTCGTCATTGTCACACTCTTCGCCAAGGAAAGGAAACTTGGGCTGTAGGCAATGGATGTTGGAGCGACATCATTGACGGTAATGCTTACTGTTGCAGTATCACTACCACCTGCGTTGGTTGCAGTTATTGTGTACGAAGTAGAAGACGATACTGCAGATGGAGTTCCACTGATCTCTCCTGATAAACTATCAAACGACAAACCGGCTGGGAGTGTTGGTGAAATCGACCAAGATGTTACAGGACCGCCTGACGATGTTGGAGATGCCGTTGTCATTGCAACTCCCTTGGTAAGAGTGATTGAACTTGGGCTGTATGTTACAGATGGTGCAGCTTCATTGACCTGAATTGTCACAATTGTTGTTGCACTGCCACCTGAATTCGTTGCTGTTACAGTAAATGAAGTAGATGAAGTAATGGCTGTTGGAGTGCCCGAAATTGCACCGTCCGAGGTCGAGAAGGAAAGTCCTGAAGGCAGCGTTGGTGTGATTGACCAAGAAGTAACTGTTCCACCGCTTGAAGTTGGGATTACAGTTGTCATCAGTGAGCCCTTTGAAAGTGTAAATGAATTCGGCGTGTAAGTAATTCCGGATGGAGCAATATCATTGACTTCAATCGTCATTGTTGCTGTATCGCTGCCACCAGCGTTGGTAGCCGTAATCGTGTAGGTGGTAGAGGAAGTAACCGTTGTAGGCGTTCCGCTAATCTCACCGTTCGAGGTATCGAACGTTAGACCGGCTGGTAGTGTCGGTGAAATTGCCCAAGTAACGACAGTTCCACCGCCCGTGGTTGGGGAAGCAGTCGTCATAGCAGTATCCTTCGTCAAGGTGTACGAATTTTGCGAGTATGCAATAACTGGAGCAGCATCGTTGACGACAATGGTGATTGTCGCCGTATCGCTACCACCGGTGTTGGTTGCTGTAATGGTGTAGGTTGCAGAGGAGGTAATTGCTGTTGGCGTTCCACTGATTTCACCGTTTGATGTGTCGAACGACAAACCGGCTGGGAGCGTTGGCGAAACCGACCAGGAGATGACTGTTCCACCGCTTGAAGTCGGAGCAGCCGTTGTCATGGCAGTTCCCTTTGTCAGGGTAAACGGACTACCGCTGTACGCTATGGACGGTGCAACATCATTGACGGTAATGTCAACGGTTGTTGTAGAACTACCACCGGTGTTGGTTGCCGTGATTGTGTAGGTCGCCGATGAGGAAA
>NYZH01000058.1 GCA_002687075.1 Methanobacteriota archaeon | reverse complement strand
TACAATCTTCATCTGAAAAATCATTTTCATATAAATTGGAAACAATAGCGAATGAATTGTATCTTGGATTCAGTGTTTCTAACGGATACACCGTCGCAGTTGTGCCGAGGTTTTGGTTTCCAGAACCTGAAAATATCCCTCCAATGAGAATAGATGATGGTAAAATCATTGTCTTGCCAGATAAAGGCTTTCGAATTATTCAGTCACATGAAGAAATAGACCTCCCCGATTTTCAATCTGAAAAAGAAAAAACTTGGATTCGAATGTCCAAACAAAAAAGTTCCAAGGATGAAAAAAACGAACTTGATGAATATTTTGAACAGAATGAGTTTGAAGAGGACATGAAAAGGTTGGAGGCTCTATTTTACACGATATGGAGTAAAAAAACACGCTCACGACATCTCCTTGAGTTGGGTACTGGTTCGAGCAAATTCCGTTACTTTCTCTTTATCGGAATAATTGAAGAGATAAATGAACAAATGCGTGAATTACGTCGAAGCTACAATGAATTACGCGTTCAAACCTCGACACTACGAGGGCGTATCGATTTTGCATCGAGCATTCCNCTCATTGNNTCCGGTTCACCNGAAATGGTATGTATTACGGAGGAATTTTCGATTAAAACCCCTCACTATTCAGCACTCATGTCGGCTATCGATATGATTATTTCAACGCCTTCACTTTCCGGAAAATCAATGTTTGACGGTTTTCTCAACAAATTACGTAATGAAGCATCCATTACACGCGCTCGATTTCGAGAAATCCCTTCAATGTCNTTTGGTATGGCTATTCGNACATTAAGGTCAACTCCTGTACCACCTCAACTCAAGAAGTGGAACAAAATTTTCGATTTCGCTCTACTCATACTGGAGGGAGATGGAGTTCTTTCCAATTCCCAAAATATCTCAACAAAACCGTATCAGTGGCAAAGCAGTTATTTTTGGGANGATATACTTGAAAAAATTGCCATTAANGCTAACATTGGAGATGTTACAACNCAAAACCANATGAATGACCCATGGGTCAAGGTTTCGGAGATAGGTACGCATCAGGCTATGAAAGACGATACTTCCGATGATGAAGAGGAAGACAGTGAGGAACATGCAATTATTGCCAGAGCAGCTCGTAAGAAGCCAGATGTCGTCGTATCGTATGAACAACAACAAATGGACCTTATCATTGATGCAAAATACTATTCAAGCACATCGAAAGTCATGTCGTCGTCAAATTATCAATTGCTTGGTTATGCCCTTGCCGCATTACATGAAAAAGAATCAACTTCAGAAGATGCAAAAGTCAGTTCTCGCAAAAGAAGNGTTCATTTTGCAGTGCCTACCGTGAGTAAAAAAGTTGATACAGGGAAGGAAATGGATATCGTCAAAGTAGGAAAAGATGGAAATGGTAAAGAACAGATTTGGCAATTGCAATATCCATTCACTATCCTAAAAGAAGCAGGAGAAATCAACCCCAAACTCTACGGCCTTGAGATTGAATTCCCGCAGCCAGATGTGTTCNTACCCGATTCCAGCAAGAATACAGAACAAGATTATTTTACCAAGGCTGGTGAATCTCTCAAAGCAGTTATGGAANAACTGGACAATGCCGAAACAGAGGAATAGGAATCAGACTGATTTGGATTTCTTGTGCCTGTTGAGTACTGATTCACACAAGGTCCAATACACCTCATTGCGCTGTTCTTGAGAAAGTTCAAGCACATCAAAAACAATATCGTCCAATGCTTTTCTGTCGGCCAATGGGTTCGGTGTTTGGCTTCGGATTGAACGGTATGCTTCATCTTCAGCATCGAGGGTGGCTAATGCTTCGTCAAATCCACACTCAACAAACACATCGTTCATTTCCCTTGATGTCAAGTCGTTGTAGTGGGCATCGGTAAGAGCCGTAAGCAACTCGGGTTTGATGATGAGATGCTCTCTAAATTCAGGTCCGTAAAACGAAAGCACTCCACCGCCCTGACCCTTTCGACCACGTAATTCTGCAAACATGAGGCTCAATGTGGAGTTCAAAGAGAGAATGGCTTTGTTGTGGTCGATGTTTTGATTGATTGTTCCAACAAAGAAAGAATCGTTGACAAAGTACTCCTTGCCGTGAATGAAATAAATTCGCTTGCCGTAAAAGCGGTTTGAGATAATGTTTGGAACAACGAAATTTTCGTGCGACAAAGCGGTTTGAATGTGGTCATGTTGAATCGATTTTTGTTTTGACAAATCAATCACAATGGAACTGGTATCTTTGTACGAGTGGAGGAAAGCAACTCGGTTTTCTTCATTGCCAGCNGGTTCGTCAATTTGTACAAATTGTTTGGGCAAGACCCGCATGTTGTTTCTTTGTGTCTTACTGCACAAATCTTGAATNGAGACAAACGANTCTCGTTGCTGTTCCAGCAAAATGTGGTACAATGCGGGAGCATTGAGTATTAGGCTCCATTTTGAGCCTTCATAATCGTGTCTCGGAGTACCGCGCTGATGCAATGTTTGCTTTGGAATGAGTTGTTCTGTGCGCAATGATGCGGTTTGAGAACTGTTAGAATGTTCACTTGGAGGCCAATTTATCGGCTCTACTTCGGCCGAAATCGAATCGATGAACGGCCCTTCAAGCATGGTAAAGCGAACCGTTTCATCCTCAACAGAGCCTTTGGTCATAAANGAAATCACCGTGTTAATCTCTGCAGTAGCAAATTGTCGTTCGACTCGAGAATCAATGATATGAATATCATGATAGTTGTCAAGGAATTCTTTCTGCAGTAAGAAACCAAACTCCACATCCATCCACGTGTTTGAACAAATAAAGCAACTTACTCCACCGCGCTTGAGCAAATACTTTGTTCGAGCGAAGAAATATGCGTAGAGGTCGGATTTTCCAGTAATCACTGAACCATAGATTTCCTGTTTCTTAATCCACTTTTTGATGTCTTCATCAATATGTTCTTGGCGTACATAAGGGGGATTTGCTAGCACAATATCAAACCCACCGTTTTCCCCTGCGAATACCTCAGCAAATTGAATCTCATACTTGATTGATGAACCCGGAGACTGTGAACTGATTTTCTTCTCAAGTTCANTTTGTAAATCGTACATTTCCTTGCGTATATTGGATTCTTCAAAACCCCACAAAAACATACATTGTTGTCGCAATTCACCGATTCGAAGAGCGTTTTCTTGATCCGCAGGCCAAAGATAATGCTTACCGGGATTTGGACCTGAAATCGAATCTCCGACGACAATATTGAGGTCGATATGCGGCAAAGGCATCGGATTAACCGCCTCAGAAATGAGTGAGAGCCAAACTCGTAATTGGGCAATTTGTACNGCGTATTCCTCTAAATCAACACCAAAAACACATTTTGACACACAATGCTTCTTGAAGGCGAAAATCTCTTCAGGTTCAGCATTTGGAATCAATGTGCGGTAGATGCGCATCAATTCATTGACAAAACCAACCAAATATGCTCCAGAACCGCATGCAGGGTCGATGGTTTTGACGTTTTTCAGCAACTCGACGATTGGTTCTGAGTCACCCGAATAAGGAGACGAAGCATCAATTGTTAGAATCAACTCCTCTGATAAAGCAATTCCATTCTCAGACAAATAACGTTTTATCGCTTCTTTCGACATGTAAGAAACAACATATGCAGGGGTGTAGTACGCTCCTTGCTCATGACGTCCTGTAACCAATTCTTCAAACAATGTGCCCAACATTTCGGGAGTNACAGTACCTTCGGAATGCTGCATGGACTCATCAACGCTNAACTCAAAATGGGATAGAATTCCGNCNTCTCCAATGAGTGATTCAAGAACTTCATCTGGAACATCAAGCAGTCGTTCATCGAGTAAAGTCTTCTTGAACAATCCACCACCCAAACCTTGTCCCGAGCCATAAAGGGTCGATTCAAAAGGACGAGAGTTCGACAATGCTTCAAAGAAAAGTGGACGGAACGTGGTGTTGTATATTGATTCCTGATTTGTGGAGTTCGATCGATACAATGAATGGAGATAGTCTTCTGATGAATTGTTCATTGAAAACCAATTTAGTTTTTCGAGAAATTTGAGAAGCAGNAGGCGGCTGAACAACAACTGAGTCGATGTATGTACTTCTTCATCNGTCATGTCCTTGTGNTCAAACANTGGTTTTGAGGCGGCAAATGCCTCATTGTACTGTTTGAAAAAATCGTTGGACATTGTTTCACCAAAGNCGCAGCGAACTGCAACTCCTCCTAACGAAGTCGACTATTAAAATACCCCATTGCAGGATTCTCTTGTCCACAAAGTNNAACACCCATGCCTTCATCTAACAGAGTCTTAGTCTCTGCAACATGGAACGGCTGGCAGCATTGACAATGACCTTGTTGATGGTTGCAGTTTCAATCACCTCCTCACTGAATGTTCAAAACCCACCGTATGAAGGACAAAAATACCTCATCATTACCATCGATACCGAAGCTCAAAGTCCGAGACAATCGAACGACCATGTTCAACGACTGATTTATGGAAATTTCTCTGACGGACGCGCTGGAATTCTCGAGATGATGGATGAGGCAGACCAAGCTGGTGTAAAACTCACCTTCTTTGTTGATGTTCTCGAAGATACACTTTACCCCGGAGAAATTCGAGAAGTACTTCGAACAATTCATGCACGAGGACACGATATACAATTGCACCAACATGCCTATTTGATTCCGGACGAAACGTGGAATGAATGGCAAAATGAACCCCATTGGCATCACCATGAAGCGGACCCTTTGCACAAAATTGATTGCTGGGATGAGGAGACTGCGGATTTCGTCTTCGAGCAGATGATTTCTGTTTTGGAAGAGGAAAATATTCCACCACCCGTAGCGTCGCGTGGAGGCTCATATGCTTACAACCAAGCTATTCTCAATTCAATGGCGAAGCACAATATTACCACGAGTTACAATTACGAACCTCAACTTCGCACGGACTACTTCAACGAAGGAACACAACCGATGTTCAAGTGGTCCAATGGAATTGTTGAAGTTCCTGTCACCTACATTCCCGTACCTTGGACATTGAGTGGATTGGACCGACTTGACGACACGCTTTGGTCTTCTTGGTTCCTCGACCGACATTTTGATTCCTTTTTTGATGCTTCAAATGGCGATACCGTGGCTGTTATGATATTCCACAGTTGGTCATTTCTCGAACGTGTTGAGCATGATGACGGAGAATTTTTTGAGTATTCAAACGACAAAAAAGTGAAACAGTTTTCGAAGTTTCTAGAAAATATCCCCGATGATGTTGAGGTCATNACCGCCACTGAATTGGCAGGAAAAATTTCTGCTGGTGAATTTGAAATTACTACGGAGTACGATGTTGCNGAAGCGTCGAATCACTGCACAAACCCCCAGTAATGCAGTTTTGACCTTTGAAAACCCCTAGAAAAAACGAATGTTGAAAACCTTTCACTCTTAGGTAAGCACATGGAACAAGCATTGCTCGGCGGCGGGTGTTTTTGGTGTACAGAAGGAGCCTTCAAAGGAATATATGGTGTTGAGTCGGCGTTACCCGCTTATGCAGGAGGCCATGACCCTAACCCTCGTTACGAACCTGTGTGTTCTGGAACGACTGGACACGCTGAAATTGTTGAAGTGAAATTTGACCCCGAACTGGTTTCTTTTGAGACGCTGCTTGAAGTCTTTTTCACCGTCCACGACCCTACTCAATTGAATCGTCAGGGCAACGATGTAGGAACCCAATACCGCAGCTGCATCATGCCAACCACCGAGCAGCAAGCACTTACTGCCAAAATTGTCATCGAAAGAATGCAGACATACTACGATTCACCGATCGTAACGACCATCGAAGAGCCGACGCATTTTACCATCGCAGAAGAATACCATCACGATTACTACGCCCGTAACCCTGGACAAGGCTACTGCATGGCTGTTGTGGGCCCTAAAATCAACAAAGTTCGTGCCAAACACGCTCATCTGTATACAGCGTGATGTTGAAGTGGCGTCTGCGATAGCAGCGCATTATGGTGAACAATGTCCCACGCCCACCGACCCCAGTCAACGAACCTGTACTCGGCTACTTACCGGGCAGTCCTGAGCGAGCCGCACTCAAAGCGGAACTTGCCCGTCAAGAAAATGAAATTTTGGAGATTCCGTGTATCATTAACGGTAAAGAGGTCTTTACCGGCGATGTGGTTGAACAAGTTATGCCGCACGACCACAGCCACGTCATCGCAAGAGTTCACATGGCAACCAAGGCGAATGTCGAAGAAGCAATTCAAGCATCGCTTGATGCGCATGAAATGTGGTCGACAATGCCTTGGGAAGCTCGAGCAGCAATTTTTCTCAAAGCGAGTGAACTCTTGGCAGGTGAATACCGAGCACAAATTAACGCCAGCACTATGCTGAATCAATCCAAAACATGCCATCAAGCAGAGATTGATTCTGCGTGTGAACTCATTGATTTTTGGAGATTTAACTCCGTTTATGCTCGAGAAATTTACGAAGACATGCAACCGCCTGTCTCTCCTTCAACCATGTGGAACTCCAGTGAAGTGCGCCCATTGGAAGGGTTTGTCTTTTCTGTAACGCCGTTTAACTTCTCAAGTATCGCTGCAAACCTGCCTTCGAGCATGGCCATTATGGGGAACACTGGCGTATGGAAACCAAGCCGTAACTCGTATGTATCCAACTACTTACTTATGCGACTGATGATGGATGCTGGGCTTCCAGCAGGTGTCATTAACTTCATTCCTGGCAAGGCGAGTATGGTAGGCGATACCGTTCTGGCCCATCCAATGTTAGCAGGAATTCACTTTACTGGTTCGACCTCAGTGTTCCGTAAGATGTGGAGAGATGTGGCGAACAATCTTGAAAATTATCGCTCCTATCCACGTGTCGTCGGTGAGACTGGTGGAAAGGATTTCATTGTCGCTCATCCAGATTGTGATGAAGCCGCTTTGATTGTTGCTCTATTGCGTGGTTCCTTTGAGTTCCAAGGCCAAAAATGCAGTGCTTCAAGCCGCGCATACATCCCTAAATCCGTTTGGAACAACATCAAAGACAAATACATTGCAGAGGTGGGTAAAATCACCATCGGAGATCCAAGAGACTTTACCAACTTCATGTCTGCAGTCATCGATAAGAAATCGTTTGACAACATTTCTGGATATATCGAGCGAGCAAAGGCCAGTCCAGACTGTGAAATTGTTACAGGAGGAGGTTATGACGGTTCAAAGGGCTACTTTGTCGAACCGACGACTATTGTCTGTTCCGACCCGCATTATGAATCGATGTCAGAAGAAATCTTTGGCCCCGTTCTTTCAATTCATGTCTACGAAGATGATGGATTTGAAGAAATTCTCAAGACCTGTGATGAAACCTCTGAATATGCACTTACCGGTTCAATTTTCGCANCCAAGCGTGAAGANATTCTCACGGCAATGAATGCACTGAGATACTCGGCTGGAAATTTCTACATCAACGACAAACCTACTGGAGCAGTTGTAGGACAACAACCGTTTGGAGGTGCTCGTGGAAGTGGAACAAACGACAAGGCTGGCTCACCGCTCAATCTTTTGCGTTGGGTATCTCCTCGTTCAATCAAGGAAACCTTNGCACCGCCGCATTCATGGGGCTATGGCTTCCTAAACGAGTGAATCGACTTGCGTTTGCTTCGGTCGATTCGATTAAGAGAATCAACCAGTACTCGAGGTTCATACCGCTGACTAATCAGGGAAATAATCCACCATCCAAGAGTGAGAAGTGGCGTAGATACCAAAGTTGACAATCCAAACCAAAGTAAAATATTGCCTTCAGTAACTGGCCATGCCCAAAGTCCNGATGAGAGAATGACCAACAAAAAATAGATNCGAGCAGCCTCACTCGGCGTTGACCAACCTTGATGATCGCGTCTTGGAGCAAACAGGTAGTCNACAACGCCCATGGAGCAATTCACACGGTAGAGGATATGAAGGCCTGTTTTCTTCTTCATCCTCCGGTGGGTTGATGAGTAAGTGTGTTGAGGCACAATCCCTGCAATGATGATAGCTTTAGCCGACTGCTGATTATTCAGTGACGAGTGATGGGCGAACTGAGCGGGACCTCTTCGGAAATGTGATATCCAACCGTGCGCAGTTAACGCCATGCAGGGACTGTCTGCCACTCCATTGACTCCGCCTCCAGCGGAGTTGGTTTTGGCACATCCGGCTTCAAAGTGGAACGTCGTCCGTTCNATGCTTGGATTTGTATTCTTACTGTTCTTGGTGGTTCAAGTGTCATCAACTCTGATTTTTGCAGGATTACTCGATGGAGACTTCAACGGTACATTAGGGCCATCTGACCCGCTATTGGCAGTTNTTGGCTCCATTTGTCTGTTGCCTTGTGTAGCAGGATTTGCCTTCTTTCGACGGCCTCGTTTGATTCATGTCATACGAGCAAAAGATTCTATATTTGGCAATACTGTGAACTTAATCGAACCNCGAACTGTCATCCAAACAAACGAAANAGTCGNTGTTGANCACCACCTGTTTCGAGACAATTCACCNCTCCAAATGCCANCTGGAAAGCAACTTTGGTGGTTGTTCTTTAGTGGTGTGTTCTTTAGCACGTTCTGCATGTTNCCTCTGTTAATTATGGGTCTCAATTTGTATACCGGAGTTTTGTTTGCATGCATTGCGATTCCTGCATTCATTGTCGGTTTCTCCACTCCGGTTTTTGCCTGGTGGTCAACTTCACATTCCTATTTCGGCCTTCCAACCACACGAAGACTTGCTGAATGGATGCTCATTGCAGGCATGGTCTCCACATTACCTGCAATTGTTTTGAATTCATTTGTGTCACCGATAATTATCAACGCACTGGGAATGAATACATCCAGTCCCACAAGTCTGGGCTACGGGCTCATCCTCATTCTTTCAGCACCAATTGGTGAAGAAATTTGCAAAGCGGCAGCAGTCCTTGCTTTGGCACGGTTCATTGACAGTCCGCGTCGAGGTTTCCAAATCGGTTTTACCGTTGGTTTAGGTTTTGCTTTGTTGGAAAATTTGGGGTACATTCTTTCCACATTTATGCTAGGTGAAGAAACTGCAGTTGTGTTCGCCTTCACCAGTTTGTTAAGGGCAGTGGGGTCTATTCCAGGTCACGGTGTTTGGACAGCAATTTCAGGGTATGCTATTGGTTCATACTTGGCCAAGAAAAAGCAACCATTGACTTTACCTGGGTACGGTGAAAAGCGAGAGATTTCCAACGACCAATCAAGCCATTGGATTCTTGTTGATTCAAATGGCCGAGTGGTTCAACAATCCCAAGAAATTTACAGTGAAGATAGAACGGTTCCTTACTGGCTATGTGTTCCTAAAGAGAAAGCTTTGCAATTACCTGTAAAACCATGGCAAGCCTTGCTTCTAGCAATGATACTGCATGCTTTTTGGAACGGAACTTCATGGGCACTAAGTCTGCTTGTAGCCGAACAAAATACACTAGGTGCTTTACTCTTGGTTCTTGTTTGGAGTTTCACTCTTATATTCGGATTGTGGCAATTTACACGGTATATCCTACCGAATGCGCTTTCTCCAAAAACGCTCACCGAATCGCATCTGCATGATTAAATTGAGGAAAGCACCTTTCAATGAGAAGAAACCGGCTAGGTTTGAGGGATATCTATGGATGTGCTCACTGGAGGCCTAAATCAAGGCAATCTTGTTGTTACCTCCATCCTGCTCATAGGGCTCATGCTCGTATCAGGGAAAGCGAAAATGCTCGATAAACCCGGAATCCTTGCTGCTGCTGCACTTGGATTTGTCGTTGGAGGCTTAGGGCATTGGACCTGGCTTCTCATTTTACTTGGTTTTCTTTTGTCATCACACAAAGCCACAAAATGGAGATTTGAAGAAAAGAAAGTTCGCGGAATGTCAGAATCAGAAGACGGACATCGAAGCTATGGAAACGTAATTGCCAACGGAGGCCTGCCGGGTCTTGTCGCTATCTTTGCGTGGATCAGCGGTGATTGGTACAACGGCATGTGGATGTTTTGTGCCGCTGTTGCCGTTGCAGCATCGGACACATTCGCCAGTGAAATTGGTTGTCTTGATGATAATGTAAGGATGATTACAACCATCAAACCGTGTGAACCAGGATTAAACGGTGGATTTTCCCCCACTGGACAAAAAGCAGCCTTCGCAGGCTCTGCAATGATTGCCGTTCTGGCATTTATCGCTTGGATGATTGCAAACAACGGCGGTGACGCTGTTGAAATCGGCCTTGGAAAAACCGCCCTAGTCGCAATTATTGGATGGCTTGGATGCCAAATGGACAGCGTCCTTGGTGCAGTTTTTGAGAACCGTGGTTACCTCACCAAAGGAGGCGTCAACGGAATTTCAATCACTTTTGGCATGTTGATGATGTGGTCTATTCTTTCTTCAGGAATATTTGTCTAGCACAGATTTAGTGCCAAGACGCCATTGCCTTCATGAACCCAAACCATGTGGTGGTGTCAATGCGACAGCGAAATCTCGCCTTGCTCTTGCTTACTCTGCTGGTCGGAGTAATGGCAACCAGCATTGTCGAAGCGGTTGAAGACCCAGTCTACGAACCTGGATTTGTCGAATGGGATATTAAACCTCATGAACGTCTATTTGTCGAAGGCCTCAATGCCGAAGAAGCGGTTCTTCAGCGCCAAAGAACCGACAACGCAGTCGGAAGTCAACCCGTAAGTTACGGCGCTGGTATTGTCCCAATATTCTCGATAAGCAGTGAACCGTTGCAAAATCCAGTGAATGCCACCGTCAACATGACGGTGTTCATGTCAGCATACATCGACGGCGTTGGTGGTCCTCAGTTTTGTGAACGACAATGGGGTGTTGACAAGAGTTTCACCATGATTTACTCTGTTGATGCAGGTGGCGTTCCAGTCTATGACGCGGTAGTGACGCAAGTGGTGAACACAGATACCTCAAATTCAGCAATGAACTTCTCTGGTGCTCGAACCGAGGTAGCCCTCTCGATGAAGGCAGGAGATGTGTTTACGCTTTCGGTTTCAGCCCAAAACAACTGTTTAGGAAGTACAATTCAAGTTCAGTGGGGTGCATTCGAACAAAACAGCGGTGGCATCGTGATGGAGGGGAAATTGTACGAGCCTAAGGCTCGCGTTGTCGTTGATGCTGAGCGTAGAGCACACATCGAATTTGAACCGTTGTTCCCCTGGGGTACTGATGACGTGAAATCGACAAAATGGGAACTTTGGGGTCCTTTGGCCTATGATGAGAAGTTTGTCAAAGATGAAGATTTGATTATGGAAACTTCAACCAGCAGACTGCGAATCGACCGTCCCGTACTAGACAACCGTACCGTGTGGGCGTGGTCTGGTCTTGTATCTCTTACACCTGGTGATGCGAATCTTGAATTTTGTGTTCAGACCGTATCGGGGGACCTGAATAGTGATTGTCACGCCTTTGGAATCATACGATTTGGAGTGGAAAAATCAGACGATGGATATCTAAGTTCGACTCTGGTATTATCCCTTACCACCGTATCCTCGTTGTTTGGTTTTATGTTCATTGCTGCCAGAAAAGACGATCTTCCTCCGCCGCCGGTTCTCATAGCAATGTTTGTGATGATGTTGGTGTTTATTCCAACTGCAATTGGCCAACCAAATCTTGGCTCGAATGAATTGATTGATGATAATGCCCGTATTCTCGACACGGAGGTGTTCGACGCAAACATGCAACCTCAATTGATTTCAGAGTTGTTTGACGGCAAAGACGCACTCATCATCGCTGTCGCCCTACCGGGGACACAAAATGTTGCTGAACAAGCGAGTGAACTCAACAAGACTGTCGACTTGATTGGAAATGATGTTTCTGTTGTACATCTTGTATCTGGAATGGACGCTACAACTACTGATGTATCCACCTTGAAAAACAATTACAACATGACATGGGACAGTTATGTAGACCTTAATGAAACGTTCACCATGAGCACTCCAAATGGTACGGCAGACTCCATTCTTGTTCTCGACAAAACCATGAGAGTGGTCTATTCAAATGCCCCTTCTGCCCCTTCAGAAGAGATTATTGATGCGGTTGAGAGCATTCGAAGTGGAGGCAGCACGAGTTTAGGCTCCTACTTTTCACTCCTCTTCGGACCGGGAATATTCTTGCTTTTCCTCGCCCTTCAGCGTGAAAAACTCGAACCCATGGAAGAACCTCTGCCATTAGGAATTCATTGGGGAGCGATTGTTGCTGCAGGTGGAGCTGGTATCGCTCTGGTAAATTTGCCAATTCTCATTGCCACTTTGGCTCCAGTACCTACAAATTCATTGTTTTGGATTGACTTTGCGATGATGTTGTGGATGCTTGAAATGTGCGTTGTTACTGCTCGCAGAGGAAGCCCCTATGAGGCTGACTTTATCGGAAAGGTAATTCACAACTTGTTCCCCGAAAAATTCCAAACTTGGAGAGATCATGAAGAGATGCAACGAGATGTGATGATTGGAGTTTGGCTCGGATGGTTCGGTTGGTTCGCCTTCCCTTCACTGTTCCCACAAGGCGTTGCTGCATCCTTATTGAGCGGATTTATTGGCATCCTGTTCGGAACTATTGGACTCGTACTGATACTGCTACTTGGCGGAGCAGTCGTTCTTCTGCTTCGGCTCATAGGCTCAATCGGTGGCTCGATAACGCTTTTCTTGGGTGAACTCGGCTCAGAAGACTACGCTCGATTCTCGGGGTGGTGTATTCTTCCTGTCGCGCTGTGGGCGGCAATTAATGCACTTCTCTCTATGATGAACATTGGAATAATTTGAGACCAATTGTTTGACAACCCTTGAGCACAAACCATGCTCTATGAATACAAATACAGAATGGAGCAGAACCCAAAAAAATCTGCTCTTGCAATGCCCACGAGCATGGTACATGCAATATGGAAAGACCAACAAACAATCATCAAACCACAGGTCCCTCACTTCACAAAGACCCTGGAATCTTATGCTTCGAGCAATGAAAGAGACGCTGATGGATCAACTTGAGGACCTTCACCAAGGAAAAGAATGGTCACAACTTCTTACCAAACATCAACTCTACTCCAATCTCAAAAGAAGAACCAATAAGTCAATGTATGATGTTTCCAATGTTAGACTTGAATCCTTACTCAAGTTTGCTCAAAACAGATATTCTAGATTATGGAGAACTCGAATTTTACGACAACTTTGCAAAAATACTCACTCTCAATGGTATCTTTTTGACAGGTTAGAGCCGGTTGACATTCAAGGGAATCTACTCTTTATTGCGCCAGATATGGTTGTGAGAATACAGAACAAGTGGCACCTCTTTCGATTTGATATGCAAAGTTCAGCGCACAGTGTTTGTCATGAAGAAGAAGCAAACGCAATGGCAATTTGGGCAATTCAGCACAATGGATTTCCTCAAAAACCAATTTCATTCAAGCTCCACACCATCGCTTGGCATCAAGGTTATTGGCACCAAAAAACATACCAGCCCTCCGAAAAATCGGTTTCAAATTGCAGCATATTACTTTCAAACGACATGAATGCAATGAAATCAATTCGAACCGCTGGAAACAGAAATCCAGCACTTTTACCGCTTGCTCAGCATTACAGAACATGCCAATCTTGTGCCTTTCGAACATTTTGTCCCGGAGGTAAGGATTTAGCAAAAGCAAAGAAAGAACAGGCGCTGCTTGAATTATCAACAAAAAAGCGCCTATTGGAGGCTTGAGACAAGGTCGGACAAAACGGCTTCGACATCGGTAGCTTTGGTAACACCACTTGCTAGAAGAACACCTTCTGCTCCAAGTTCAACGGCCTTCGCCACATCTGCACCGTTTTTGACACCGGCACCGCAGAGCACTCTTACACGAGGATTTACGGCTTTCACAACTGAAACAGTGTCGCTAACTATGGCAGGGTCTGCAGTTGTAACCGATATATCTCCGCCGATTAATTCAGGGGGTTCAACGGCAATAAAAGTTGGACCGATTTCAGCAAGGCTACGTGCTTCTTCGAGATCTGCCGCACAACCACATATTGGGAATTCGTCACTCAGTTGTTCTTTGAGAGAGTTGACATGTTCCATCGAAACTTTGTGCTCAGCATGATTGATAATTGTTCCTTGTGCTCCTCGATGTATGGCTGTGGTCGGCTCAAGCCAACCCGTAAAACCTCCAAGACCAACTGGGTCAAGATGTTGGGTCCAAACCTCGAGAGAGGGGGCAGCCCTACGAACTGCTTCTAAATCAAACGCTGAAACGACCGCAACCATTCGAGCTGGACCTTGGGCATGTGCCTCCATTGCAACGGCAAGGGATTCTGCAGCACGACCACTCGCTGAAGCATACGTCTTGAAATTTACAACTATCAGAGGTTTGTCCATGAGTTGGGTAGAGGCGTACTCCACTTGAGGTCTTCGCAGTTCTTACTTGAAAAAGACCACCAAATACGCTTCACATTAATCGGAACGCCGTTCATTGCGGCCATTTGCCGTTTGAGAGGGCCGTGCCGTCTGGAACTTCAGTACCATGGTCGACCACGACATCGCGCAGTGTTACGTTTGAACCGATTCTCACGTTACGTCCAATCAAACAGGAATCTATGGTTGATTCGTTTCCGACTGAAGTACCAGAGAGCAATGTAGAGCGATGAATCAGACTATTTGCGACTGAGACGCTGGGCTCAATCATTGATTCAGTAATCTTTTTTGAAGTTTGATTTTGAGTTGAACCGTACCATGTGCTGTCCTTGACAAAACCGGTACGAAATCGTTTTTCTGTGATGCATCTGTTCACTGCATCAGACCAAGCACTGGGGGTTCCTGCATCAATAAAATACCCCTTGAATTCTTGACCGTTCAATTCTTTTCTCGATGCAAGTTGGGGAAATACATCCCTTTCTATAGAATGTTTTCCCTTAGGCATGTTTTCGAAGATATCATCCTCAAAAATATACGAACCTGCATTAATCAAATTTGAAAAGACCTCTTCAGGAGCGGGTTTTTCCTTAAACTGAGTAATTCTTGATTCCTCATCAAGACCAACAATTCCAAAACGAGTAGGGTCCTCAACTTCCCACAAAGCCAAAGTTCCAACACCACCGTTTCTTTGATGGAGTTCAAGCAGAGGTTCAATTTGTAGTGAAGACACAATATCTCCATTGAAACAAGCAAATCTTCCACTCACGACATCGCGACAATTCCCTAATGCTCCACCTGTTCCAAGAGGTTGATCTTCGGGGACAATGCGAACATCAAATTCTACATCCGCTTTTTGGAAATATTCTTTGATCATATCCACTTTGTAACCTCCAGCAACAACGACCTCATCAACAAGATGTGATGGTACACCTTCGACGACTCGTTCGAGCAAAGACAAATCCAACATCGGCAAAAGAGGTTTAGGGACTGAATTTGTCCATGGTCGCAATCGAGAACCGACGCCTCCGGCTAAAACTACGACCTGCATGGTGATGCCGTTGCACCTTTCACCTATCAAAACATCTCTCCATTCTCCAACCTAATTGCAAACAACGGTCTCGTTGCTGCATCAAAGTATTCAAAGACGGCCTTTCTTTGGAGGTGTTGGAGAGCACTATGAATATACACGAATACCAAGGAAAAACTCTTCTTCGAGAAAACAATGTTGCAGTTCTTGATGGAGTACACTGCACCAGTGTAGACCAAGCTCTAGCGGCATACGACAATTTGGGAAGCAAAGTTGTTGCTGTAAAATCACAAATTCATGCTGGTGGAAGAGGGAAGGGGACACTCTATCGCCCTGATACCCGTGAACATGTGATGGACGGAGGAGTAAAAATCGCCTTTTCAAAAGAAGAAGTTGAGACTTACGCCACCAATATTCTTGGAAATATACTTGTGACGATTCAGACCGGTGATGAAGGAAAAATTGTCAATAACCTCTACATTGAATCAGGATGCGACATTGCGCATGAATATTATCTTGCATTGCTCGTTGATAGAGACAACAAATCTGTCCTCATTATGGCTTCGACTGAAGGTGGCATGGATATTGAAGACGTCGCCCACAACACTCCAGAACTGATTCACAAAGTTGTTGTTGACCCGAATGCAGGATTGCTCGGATTCCAAAAGCGTGACTTAGGAATGGCTTTGGGTCTTTCTGGTACCGCTTTGAAATCGTTTGGAAAGATGTTATCGAACATGTACTCGATGTTTATCCGTGAAGATTGTGCAATGGTTGAAATCAATCCACTGGTCAGGACCGGCGCTGATGAAATGATTGCCTTGGACTCGAAAATCTCATTCGATGAGAACGCAGAATTCCGGCACAAAAATTGGGACGATTTGCGAGACCTTTCCGAAGAGGAAGATGTTGAAATTCGGGCCAAGGAAACCGGACTTTCATACGTCAAACTCGATGGAAACATTGGATGTTTAGTCAACGGTGCAGGATTAGCAATGGCAACGATGGATGTCATCAAACTCTACGGTGGCGAACCTGCAAATTTCCTCGATGTCGGTGGCGGCGCGGATGAAGAACAAGTTAAGACTGCGTTTTCGATTATTCTTGAAGACCCGAATGTCAAAGGTATTCTCGTGAATATATTTGGTGGAATAATGCGATGCGACATCATTGCACGTGGCGTTATTGCAGCCACGGAAGCACTGTCGCTCGATGTTCCTTTGGTCGTTCGATTAGCAGGCACCAACGTTGATGAAGGAAAGAAGATTCTCGCTGCTTCAACCTTGAATATCCATCCTGCAGACGACCTTGCCGAAGGAGCACAAAAAATTGTAGCTCTTATTGGAGGTGAAGAATAATGTCAATTTGGATNGAAGAAGATGCTAAAGNTTTGGTTCAAGGAATTACNGGGAAACAAGGTATGTTCCATGCCGATAAAATGGTNGAATACGGGACCAATATCGTCGGTGGATGTACTCCTGGAAAGGGTGGCCAAACGGTNGAACTCCAAGGACAACAGTATCCAGTTTGGCACAGCATGGGCGAAGCAATCGAAGCAACCGATGCAGATGCAACGGTGATTTATGTCCCACCGCCTTTTGCTGCAGAAGCAATCATGGAAGCAGCCGATGCGTTTGACTCGATAAAAGGCGAAGGAGTCGTTGTTTGCATCACTGAAGGAATTCCAACCTTGGATATGGTCAAAGCCGTATCNTATGTTGAGAACAGACCGGGAGTTCGCCTCATCGGACCAAATTGCCCAGGAATTATCACACCTGGTGATTCGGGTGGAGCAAAGATTGGAATTATGCCGGGCCACATTCATGCCAAGGGTCGAATAGGTATTGTCAGTAAATCTGGAACGTTGACTTACGAAGCAGTTGCCCAAACTATGAGTATCGATGAGGGGCAATCGACCTGCATCGGTATTGGAGGTGATCCTGTCAACGGGACCGGTTTTATCGACTGCTTAGCAGCGTTTGAAGCCGACCCTCAAACCGAGGCAATCATCATGATTGGCGAGATTGGAGGCAATGCAGAGCAAGAAGCTGCTGCTTGGGCAAAGGACAATGTNACGAAACCGATAGTTGGTTTCGTTGCAGGTGCTACAGCACCCCCTGGCAAAAGAATGGGGCATGCTGGAGCCATTATATCCGGTGGAAAAGGAACTGCTGAGGAGAAATTTGAAGCTTTTCGAGCTGCTGGAATCGCTTGCGCAATGGACCCATCTGAACTTGGCAAGGTGCTTCTGCAATCCTTGAAAGAAGCCGGCTTGCGATGAAGCCATTAACCCAAATCTTCTCACGGGTATATGGCTGATGCGACAATGTTCGACACCGAGGTGTTGAACGGTGTCTATTCCAACGACTATGACATCGATTTGAGTTGGATGAGAAAACCAACCCAGCATCAATTTCGATGGAGAACGCTTACCAACAGATGGATTACTTCACCCAGAAGAGTCAGAGACGGTTCAATTCTAAAGAAGGCATTTGGAAATTCGACCCCTTCTGATGTTTATGTTTCAACATCATCATGGCTGAATCCTGTCGATTTACCTCGTTTACGAGACCAAGATGCATCCTATCCTATACTGCTTGATCACCTGGTCGTTTTTGATATTGACATTCCTCCATTCAGTGAGAAAAACATGGAACTTGCTCGAGATTCTGCGTTCCAATTGTATCAATGGATGTCTCAATTTACAGAGTATGAATTCATGCACATTACTTTTTCAGGTAGCAAAGGATTTCACCTCTTCTACCGAGACATGCAACGTGAAAAGTTTCAGATTCCAGATCCTAGAAAACGCGAAGAAAGCGTTCGAAGTGCTCGGAAAGATTTACTTGAAAAGGTACTTGAGGCAGGGTTCCAAGTNGATTCAAAAATTACGGCTGATACACGNAGAATCATTCGACTGCCTGGAACATTTCACGGTAAAACTGGTTGGAAGTGCACAATAATTGACATTGATTGGCTATCTGTTCCTTTTGCTCAATGGAAAAAACATTTACCGAAGCATGAATTTGCAATTGCAATGCCCATGGAGGCAGAAAATTCGTCCATTGTCGCTCAACAAAAAGAGGAGCTTGAAATCGAAACAAAGGCAAAGGGTACTCTTGTCAGTCTTGAGGTGAGTTCTCATGTCGCCGGAACGAAGAATCGTTCCTCACTGATAGGTTGGCTTCCAATCTCCTGGGGAGAGCCTCAAATCGCTGTGGAAAAAGCCCTCCAATATGCAGAAAAATTTTCTCTGGGAGCATGTTGTTTTTGGACAGACGGAACGAAGACACTCTTGATGGTTCCACGTGCAATTCCACGAGAGCAACTCATCAAAATTACGAAAAAAATGGGAATGTTCAACTTGAGTAGAGCGCTNAAAGAAAGAGAACATGATTGGGTTCGTATCTCNGGTGAGATGAACGAACAAGAAGNTTGGGAGAGAATGTTAACTCCGATCAATGTTCTGGCCAAAGAAACGAACATTCAATGCACTTGGCCTTGGTCTTCATCACACCTAGTTTTGGCACAAAGGATGGGTCTTGATGTTCAACAGGATGGGGATGAATGTTCGGGTAGTCCGGAACCATCAGTACGAATTGTTCGTCGCGCATGAATGATTATATGATTCCGAGTTGACCAAAGACTGTTTCCACCGGAGNTTCGGCAATGACGGCTGCACTTAAGTGCCCATGACACAATCGACTGTTGGCGCTTGGAAACCGCGCCAACAGTCAAAACCTTGGTGAAGGAATGAAAAAAATAGGAATCTTCATTTTTATTTTTAGCACTCTCGTCTCGGGGTTATTTGTTTTTTCAAGTTTAGAGGTCTCCGACCGTGGATTAATCCCTACACAAGCTGAAATAGCGAGCGAGACTGGTTACACTGAAAATTACTATGATGGGAGATATGTTTGTACTGCTGAGATAAATTTCACATACAGTGCAGATGGAGACCCATCGATATACTCAGGATTCGTTCGCGGCACAATGGAGAGCAGTTCTTCGTGTATTGATCAAATCGAGCAGGCTTATCCGGTTGGATCATACATTGACATTTACTATTGGAGCGATGATCCAAGCAACTATGAATTCCAAAACTTAGTTGGTGATGAAGCGTTTATGTACAACTGTTGTGCCTTCTTCTTCGGTATTTTTGCAGTCTCTGGTATCGCCATGGCTTTTCTTGGAGGTAATGTCAAGACATCGATGGCTACTGGAGGTTTGGCCGGAAGGATGGGAATCTCTCAGCCAACAAACACCAGAACGCAAGGCGGCCAAACGAGACATGACAATCAACACATAAATCATGGAATGGTCAATCAACATTCACGCCGCTCAAGGAGTACTGGCCACCTTGGGTATAAAGAGCGGAATTACAATTCTGTAATTGACCGGTTAGGACTTCATGGAATGACTGAGCAACAAGTTCGTGCTGCTGTCAATCAATCGGGTTTTATGTCTTCTGACTCGGCAGACCTATTTTTCAACAACGAACACGTCAAGAAGACCTTAGGTCTAACGAGTTACTCACAAGTTGAAAATACCGTTTCATCAAGTTTGAAAACACCGAAAACGAATTTTTGGACAACTGCAAGTATCCCAACGACAATTGATGGCGGTCCAGAAGACGAGTGTGGCCATATTGGTTGTTCGAAGAAAGTCAATTCTTTCGATTTTCGATGCTTTGAATGCCGTAAGAGATTCTGTGAAGACCATCGTGGTGCTACCTTCAAGTGTGCTTCGTGTGACGATTGATCAAATGTATACTTCTTTCTGGTGAAGTCCCATTTTTGGAACAAGTCCTCTTTGGCGAATTGATTGAAGTATTGCTTTGCCGTCTTTACTGCGTACATAGGTCAACACACTTGGACTAACATGTAAATTCCAATACTTCTGGAAAACTTCAGCACGCTGCTTCGAAGAAGCAAGTTTTGATGGAACGGCATGATACATTTGAATTTCACTTACCTCCTTACGAAGATATTTGGCTAATATCTCTGGCATTAATGTGGAAAGCCATGTATCCTGCATGAATTGAGATGAGCGACTAATCAAATATCGAGGTTTTGATAGAGAACCAAGAACCTCTTCCAAAGACGAACTGAAAAGCAATCCTTCATCTGGCGTTGAATGGTGAAGATGATAACGCAACCAACCCCCACCACGTTCTCCACCTTTTGGAGAACAATGTATCGTCATTTCACCCAACTCTTGGAATGAGGCGACGATTGCTTCGGCAATGGCGAGGGTTAGTGACGATTCGGTCCACATTTCTTTTTCACTTCCAAACCGAAAACCTTGTGCGAATCCTCCCGATGCCTTGGTTTCTATTGCTGGATGTGATTCTACACCAAACGGTTCTCCAATCGCCCAAAGTTTTCTTGTATACTCTCGAGTTCGTGACCTTCGAAGCATTTCTTCGTTGAACATTGCCATACCTTCACTGATACCCTCTGGACGAACATCATTGAAAGCTGCATGGACATGCCCTACGCCCTTTTCTATAGCCCCATCATCACAAACTCCATACAATTGTTTATGCTTCTGTTTGAACCGCTCATAGTCATCAAAGCCCTTGGTGAATTCTTCAGCAATACAAACGATATCCCAGTTGTTGGCAACCTTTTCAGGCCATAATTTGTCGATGCGAATAGAACGACCACGTAATTGATTGATACTCATACTCGTGGTTACTGTCGTCATATCAATGAGGACATTGATTCGTGAAGCATCCCATCCTTCTCCCAACAAACCTCGAGTTCCAACGAGGCATCGAGTGAATCCTTCTTGGAAAAATTCAGTAATCATTAACGAATAATACCGAGGAATCCAATCCTTTCCTCTGCCGTGAATCTCATGAAATCCTTGGTGAGGTTTATCTTCTAATTTGATGTCAAGTGAACGTTCTTTGACCCATTTTTCTGCTTTTTCGATAAATTTCTCATAAAGGTCATCATCAACCAAAACTGTGCTCCCAGTCATGAGAATCGGGTCAAGATAATCTCCTGCAGGATGATGAACTAAAGTTCTCAAAACCGAAATCGCCCCACCTGCTTCTTTGTCAAGGACACCTTCAACCAAGGTGGTGGCAGAAGTTTTCTCAAAATCTGTGACGATGACTGCGCGAATATCTGGTCCTAATGATTGCATTTCAACATTAATAATCTCGTTCACAGCTTCTACCTTCGCAGAGGCATAAGCCATAACTCGACCAACAGGAGAGGCGCAAGGACGCGACCCTGTCTCCGTGATTTGAATACCAAGCATTCGAAGTCGAGCAACCACTGATTCAGATAAAGCATGGTCTTTCTTACTTTTCGATCTACGTAACCCATGTCGCACATATCGAGAAAGAACTGTTCTCAAAACACTCATTTTGGTAAAGGATTGGTCGTTCGGGTCATAGTGGAGNTTTGGAACTCCTGATGGAAAAGGNAACCTGTTCATTCGCAAGAACCGGCGGGAATCTTCAGCAAATGCTGAAAACTTGCGCTCATAATCATCCCACGATAGATGTTCTCCAGAAGGAGATTTTCGCTCCTGCAATTCATTCATTATCCACTGGTCAAGTGAAGATGTTCGATCTGGTTCCATCTCAAATTCAGGATTTCTAAGTTCATTCAGTAACTGTTCAAATTCCTCATCGACTCTCGCAATATACTGCAATTCGTGGCTTGCAGGACGTACGAAATAGCACAAATCTTGGTAAGGGGCTAAATTTGAATCACGTACAAGAGCAGGAACTGGAACACTGTAATCTACTGGACCAAAGAAATCGTCGTACCTTTGTACATCAGATTCTTTGAATCCTGTTCCATCTGGNGGAGTGGCAGTAAGACCTAGAATAATTGGNTCGTCAAACAATTCACGCACTTCGCTCAAAATACGCCCCCAATGGTGCATTAAGTGATGACACTCGTCCAAAATAATCAAGCCAATGCCTGCATCTTTGAGCAGCATGAGATTTTCTTTAGCACTTTCATGTAAAGTCCAAAGAGCATTGCCATGTTCTGCAAATTCATCACGAACCTTTTTCCTATAGGTTGACAAACGAGTTGTGTAGTATTTCTTATTTCTTTGAAGAAGGTCCATCTGCCATGCATTCGCTTCTTCGTGCGTCATTGCTTCTCCATCTTCAATGAGTTTTTCCGCCCATAATTCCAAAGCCACTTTATCCAAATCTTCACCTCCTTTACGAGGCATGGTTACAGATTGGTAGGTCANAGAGGTGAGAAGACCGGGCTTCTTGGGNTCTGTACTGATGAATTCATCTTTACCNTCCAAATCAAACAGAGATGTTCTTGCTGCCCACTGAGCTTGAATTGCAGAATTTGGTGACAGCACTAGAGCCGGTTTACGGACTAAATCTGCCCAAACATAGAGGCCAAGAACTGTTTTTCCTGAACCGGGTGGTGCCACAATGTGGAGGCGTTTCTTTCCAGATTCAAGTTGAGGAATTATGACGGAACTGGCTGCTTTCTGTGAGGGACGTAAAGTTCCTGAAAATCGAATAGAACCAAAATCAGGCAAGACCGGCATGTAACTGACACCTAAAATCAACGAGGCGGGCCGCGTTTAGGCCCAGAAGGGCCGCCTTTGGGAGGGCCACCTTTGGAAGGACCAGGTGGACCGCTCTTCTTTGGAGGNCCACCCTTGGGAGGGCCACCTTTGGAAGGACCTGGAGGGCCGCTCTTCTTTGGAGGGCCACCCTTGGGNGGACCGCCTTTGGGGGGGCCACCTTTGGAAGGACCAGGTGGACCGCTCTTCTTCGGAGGACCGCCTTTGGGGGGACCACCTTTGGAAGGACCTGGAGGACCGCTCTTCTTCGGAGGACCGCCTTTGGAAGGACCGGGTG
>NYZH01000057.1 GCA_002687075.1 Methanobacteriota archaeon | reverse complement strand
CAACAAAGACCCAGAAAGCTTCCCTCGTAAACTGATAGGTTCTCATAGTCTCAAGGCATGGGGCCTACGTCTGCAAAACCTCAAGGACGACTACGATGGCGGCTGGGAAAACTACAGCCAAGAGATGATGGACTACTGTGTCCAAGACACGTCCGTCACGAAGAGCCTGTACGAGCTTGCTATGAGCAAAGGCTTTAGTCAGAAATCGATTGACCTGGAGCATCTCATGGCGTCGATCTGTGACCGTATCGGCAACAATGGCTGGACCTTTGACAAGTACAAAGCCCAGGTTCTCTACGGCAAGCTGGCGCAGCTAAGGGCAGACATCGAGCAAGGCTTAGATGAATTGTTCGAACCCTGGGAAACTGTCGAGACATTTATACCTAAGCGCAACAACAAGACGCTCGGGTATGTCAAAGACGAGCCGTTTGAGAAACGTAAGACAATCCATTTTAACCCAGGAAGCAGACGTCACATCGAGTTCTGTCTGACGAAGAAGTATGGGTGGAAACCTAAGAAGTTCACAGGCACTGGACATGCTCAAATCGACGAGACTGTTTTGGGTGGACTGCACTATCCAGAAGCCCAGAAGCTTGCTGATTACTTTTTACTTCAGAAGCGTATCGGACAGCTTGCAGAAGGCCCACAGGCGTGGCTAAAGCGTGTCGATGATGATGGACGCATAAGACATCAAATAGTGCCTTGTGGGACCGTCTCAGGCCGCGCAGCGCATAGGTCTCCCAACCTAGCCCAGGTGCCAAAAACAGGACTGAAGTTTGGCAAAGAATGCCGTGAGTTATTTACGGTTCCAGAAGATTGGTTTCTCGTTGGATCTGACTTGTCTGGTCTCGAGCTTCGATGCCTAGCGCACTACCTTAAAGACGATGGCATCTATGCTGACCAGATCCTCCAAGGTGATATTCATACGTACAACCAAAAGGCGGCTGGGCTTGCTACAAGAGACCAAGCGAAGACCTTTATCTATGCGACAATGTACGGTGGAGGTGACCAGCTGATCGGCAAGATTGCTGGTGGTGGTGTTAAGCGTGGCAAAGAGCTTAAGGCAGCATTTAACAAGAATATCCCAGCCTTCGCACAACTACAGAACGGACTGAGGTTAGCCTTCGAGAAACGTGGCTACCTTAAAGGTCTCGATGGTCGNCACTTGATGATTAGGTCAGAGCACAAGCTGCTCTCACAGCTGCTTCAGTCAGCTGGTGCCGTCATCTGTAAACAGTGGGTCGCCCTGTGTGACCAGGAAATCAACNNANAGCTAGGACCCGAACAGGCGTACATCGTCGGTTGGATTCATGACGAAATCCAGGTCGCTTGCAAAACAGAAGAGGTAGCAAACAATGTCGGTAATATCGCTCGACGAATGGCGCAAGAAACAGGAAAAACTCTCAAAGTTAACCTCCCCATCGAAGCAGAATATTCCGTGGGACGATCTTGGTCTGACACGCATTGAGCAGAACGAGCAGATCGAGGACTTTCTACTGACNTACACAACGCTCGATAGAGCCTGGAGAAAGCCTTTTACGGTCTCCAGCAAGTTTGCCAGGGAAGGCGCATTCTACGTCGCACTGTGTGCGTCTGAGGGATGGATNACCACAAAGATAGANGAAGAAACCTGGGGTACTCGTTGGTCAATCAGCGAGTACGGCATGGGTGTAAAAAAGGAGTTAAACAGTGTTCTTAGAGACATTATTGGGTCATTCCAACAGCCCAGAGGAGACGGTCCTCTTAATTGATGGCGATCTGTATTTATATCGAGCAGCCGCCGCCGCTGAAGAGGAAATCGATTGGGGCAATGACGTCTGGTCGCTGATGTCAGATCTCAAGGAAGCCAAGCGCATCTTTGTGACAACCGTCGTCGACATTTGTGAGGCCCTGGATTGCTTTAACGTCGTCGTTGCATTCAGTGACCAGGACAACTTTAGGCACGACATAGATCCCACCTANAAGGGAGGCCGTAAGAAGGTCAGGAAGCCTGTAGGATACCGAGAGCTAGTGAAGTGGGCTAAGGAGAGATACAAGTCTCACACTGAGCCATTGCTAGAGGCTGACGATGTCCTGGGCATCTGTGGTTCGGCCCCTGGCTTNGATGTCATCATGGTCAGCGACGACAAAGATCTCAAGTCGATCCCTGGGTCGCTCTATCGCCCCATGACGGGCGAGTTCTCGACGATCAGCAAACAACAGGCCGACAAATCATTCTTAAAGCAAGCGCTGATGGGNGACATAACAGACGGCTACGGTGGTTGCCCTGGAGTCGGTGAGAAAACAGCCGAGCGTATCTTAGCCAAAGATCCTACCTGGAATGCNGTNGTTCATGANTACTCAAAGAAATCACTGAGCCATGACCATGCATTAGTCCAGGCACGTCTCGCCAGGATACTTCGATATGAAGATTGGGACGACGAAAACCAACAAATCAAACTGTGGACACCACCACAATCACCAAGAGGAAGAGCAAGTAATGACAACAAAGTGGCCTAGCTGCAAACCACCTAAAGGTAANAGCATGAGCGAAGAGCACATACTGACCTGGTGGGATTATTACGTGACTGTCACAATGGCAGAGAACGACATTCATATGAAGCAAGTAGGTAAAGCTACGTTTCATGACATCGAGAGAGCGAAAGCAATCGGCAAGAAGGGTGGGCAAGGACATCACACAAAGGGCAAGTACTTCGAAGCAGCAAAGAAGCGTAAGCCCAAGACACCAACCTGGAACAGCTATGTCCACAATGCGTAGCCGTAAGAAAGACCAGGTGAAAAACCCAAGCCATTACACCAGGTGGGCAATCGAGCCCATTGTGTACATCATGCAAAACAACTTTGAGTTCTGGCGAGGCAACGTCGTGAAATACGTCAGTCGCGCTGGGTCTAAGATCTACGACGGTCAAGACGCAACTCAATCAGAAATCACAGATTTAAACAAAGCCATCCGATACTGCGAAATGCGTATCAATCAACTCCAAGGGAAAGAACCAAACAATGACAAGTAAGAATACTATCGACCTACCATCAGATTACCAAAGCTTTATCCACGCCAGCCGCTACGCACGTTGGTTACCCGAGTTGAACAGGAGGGAGACCTGGANNGAAACGGTTGATAGATATGTCGGCAATGTGATTGCTCCAGCGTTACACTCAACGGATCTATCTTTCGATGAGATCTATGAAANGCAAAATAANCTACGTANNGCNATCCTTGAGCANAAGGTNATGCCATCGATGCGNTGCTTGCAGACAGCTGGGCCAGCCCTCGATAGAGACAATACCGCTGGTTACAACTGTAGTTACACGCCNGTCGATCACACAAGAGTATTCGACGAGGTCCTATACATCTTAATGTGTGGAACGGGCGTGGGCTTCTCAGTTGAGAAGAAGTACGTCGATGCACTGCCAGTAGTTCCTGACTTCCTACTTGCTAAAGACATAGAGATTGCAGTTGAAGACAGTAAAGAGGGATGGGCAGACGCATACCGCCAGCTGATCGAAGAGCTTTACATGGGTAGCATTTGCTCCTGGGATGTGTCTAAGGTTAGGCCCTACGGTGCGCGCCTGGAGACCTTCGGTGGTCGCGCTAGTGGCCCTGGTCCATTGGTTGCCCTCTTCGAACACACAGTAGATATATTTAGAGGCGCAGCTGGTCGTAAACTCAAGCCNGTCGAAGTGCACAGTCTGATGTGTAAGATCGGTGACGTCGTTGTNAGCGGTGGTGTACGTCGGTCAGCTATGATTAGCCTCAGCGACTTGGATGACACAGAGATGAGAGACGCTAAGTCAGGTGAGTGGTGGAACGACAGCCCACACTTCCGACTAGCTAACAATAGTGTCTGTTACGAAAGCCAGCCAACTGCCCTGGAGTTNATGGGTGAGTGGGCTGCACTAGCTGCCAGTGGATCTGGTGAGCGCGGTATCTTTAATCGCAAAGCTGCACAGTGGAAGTGCGAAAGAGAGAACAAGAGAGACCACATGTGGGAGTTCGGTACTAACCCATGTAGTGAGATAGTGTTGCGAGGACAGCGCATTAAACGAGTGTGGGATGCCACCAACGATCAGTGGGAAACTTATGGCGAAGTAGGCACAGGCGGTCAGTTCTGCAACCTGACAACTGTCGTCGTCAGAGCAGATGATGACATGGGTACACTTGCTGATAAAATGCGTCTGGCAACAATCCTGGGAACTATCCAGGCGACCAAAACACACTTTCCGTACCTTCGTGATTGCTGGAGAATGAACACTGAGGAAGAAGCGCTGCTCGGCGTAAGCATGACGGGCATCTTAGACAATAAGTTACTCAGTGGTCGATCAAAGCAGAGCTTACCTGACGCACTTAAGAGACTACGAATGTTAGCTGAGACAACCAACAAGATCTGGGCTGGACGTCTGAAGATTAACCAGGCGGCAGCTGTTACGTGTGTAAAACCTGAGGGTACATCAAGCCAGCTGACGGACAGCGCCAGTGGCATCCACGCTCGACACAGTGACTATTACATCAGAACTGTACGGGCAGACGTCAAAGATCCTATCACTAAGTTTATGATGGACCAGGGCATACCTAATGAGCCAGACGTGATGTCTCCCGACACAACAACTGTCTTTAGTTTTCCCATTAAGTCGCCCACGGGATCAGTCACCAGGGACGACATGTCTGCCATCGAGCAGCTGGAATTGTGGCTGACGTACCAACGGCACTTCACAAATCATAAACCATCGATCACTGTTTCTGTGGCTGACTATGAGTGGCCCCGAGTTGGTGGCTGGGTGTATGACCACTTCGATGAGATGTCTGGCGTCTCGTTCTTGCCTAAGTTCGAACACACGTATCAGCAAGCGCCATACCAGGACGTCGATAAGAAGACATATGACGCTGCCCTCGCTAAGATGCCAAAGCACATCGATTGGGATCTCCTGGCAGACTATGAGCAAGGCGACACAACCAAAGGCAGTCAGACCCTGGCTTGCACTGGTGGTGTCTGTGAGATAGTTGACGTCGAGGCAGCATGACTTGAAACTGAGGTGTAAGACATTATGTACTCAATATGGCTAAGTTAGATAAAACTAATAAAGACTTTATCGGCGTTCACGCAACGATGTTAAAACACCCTGATAAATATAAAATAGATTACTTTCCAGGTAACGGAGAGGATTTAAGATTTGTTAGAGAACAGATGGTTCAACGCTTTAAGCAAACTCAGATGAGATTTGAACTTGAGATGTTTTGGGATAAGAAGCAGTGGTCTGACGATAGTGATTTCTGGGCGTGGTTTGGCGCTAGCCGAGAGCGCACTGCTTTGTTCCACGCATTTAACTTAAATGAACATCCTGATGGTTGGTCCGTCAGTTCTATGTCTAACTTTATTGGACGCGACAGATCATCAGTGAGCCGTGAGTTGACAGAGTGTCACAGCCTTGGGTTTATTTATCGTAACCAATCGGAAGACAAGCAAAGGCTTTACCTACCGACGGAAAGACTATTAAACAACGGCACCTGGTACTGTGAATACTTTGTAGACAAACAGTTAGCTATGGATGATCTAGCTGACAGAAGCCTTTTCTTTGAGTACAGGAAGACTGAAAGACAGCACCTCAACACAAAGAAGGACAACAGTAAGAATTGAGTATCTGTCACATTGTTATCCTGTAACAGATGTCTTACATTAAATATACTGCATTAGGGGAAATGAAAGACCTGAGTGTGACGCTTGCCGAAGCGAGGTCAGCTGCTCAGGTCTGACATCGGTTAGCCACCGACACACTATAGATAGTAGCGAGCTGTATATATTACAATAGCCAAGTCATTGTTTGTCTTACGAATTAGGGACCCCTTACGAAGGTATACACAATGTATGCCACAGTTTCCCCCGTCGTCTCGGTGTGGATACATGTGATCACTCCTCCCAGGTTACATGTGTCCACCCAGGCACCATCACATCTGACACGACATATGAAGGACATATGATACATGCTTAAGACTAGCTTCGGAATATCCCTTGCACCTAACCAGGTTGGACATGAGTTTACCTGGGTGGACGACAGACACGACTATAAGATCACATCTGACACAACTAAGGACGGACTGAAGATAGACACTGCATTGGATACTGTCGATACACAACAGACTACCGAGGTGTAACTGAGGTGATACTGAGGTGTTACCGAGGTGGAGACTTAGGTCCCGATTTGTAATCAAAAGAAATACACCTTAGCCAGACAAGAATCACTAATGTCCTAATGTCTTACCATCGAGACACCATTAGATCCTACATACGTCAACAGATAGAGTATCCGTTGACCTCGTAAGTTATTGATATCATTGGAAACCAACAGTGTAATCCAATGAATGTCTAATGAATCAATGACTTTAGTGGGTCCCATGTCAGACATTCGACCCCCAGGTGGTCTAATCAATCAATGGATTTCAAAAGACCGTTAAAGGTTGTTCTTGTTGTTGTTGTTATTAGGCTTCTTTAAGTAACCACCCCAGCCCCACCACAGTCCGTCTTACGGTTCTTAGTAAACCCTGGTCCGTCTCTTATGCGTTCCAGTAGACCCCCGTCACCTCCCACCACATAAGTAAGGAACCCCGTCATGGCCCTAGAGTCAGGAACCTACATAAACAGTTTGAACGCTAGTAACCCAGCGTCGACTGATGGCCTAGGTCAAGCAGACGACCACATTCGTCTCCTCAAGAGTACCATCAAGGCTACCTTCCCCAACATAGACGCACCCGTCACAGCCACTGAGGACAACCTTAACCTCATTGGTTCCTACACGGGCAACGCTAACGACCTCAACTTGTTGTCTGGTCAAGCAGCCGCTGGTCTCAGTAGTACCGAACTAGGGTACTTAACGAACGTAACGTCAGACATCCAGGCGCAGATCAATGCCATTACCGTGGCAGCTAGTGGTAACCTATCAACAAGTGATTTCTCAGCTGCTAACTCAGGCACAGGCTACGGCTCCTTAGCTTACGACAACGTAGGTAACTTTACCTTTACCCGTGTTACCAACAGTGACATCCGAGGTGCCTTCTCAGCTGGTGCCAACATAGCCATCGATGCCAATGGCGTCATCAGTGGATCGACAGCATCCTTCTCAGCTGGCAGTGGTATCTCCATCTCAGGGACAACCATAAGTAACTCAGCCCCAGATCAGACAGTAACTCTTACAGGCTCTGGTGCCACGTCGGTGTCAGGGACGTACCCTAACTTTACGATTAGCTCTACAGACACAGATACTAACACGACCTACACGGGCGGCTCTGGCATCTCTGTCTCGGGAACCAGCATCAGCATCGACACTAGTTCTGTAGGTGCAGTGGGTACATATGCGTGGCTCGGTAATCCATCACAGTCAACGATTGTAGCTGGTAACACTTACAGTGGCTCGTCTTTTAAGTACGCTGGTTTTCTCTCAGTCAACTCATTTAATGACGATACAGCTGCATCTATCAATGGGTCTTACCCTTATGGCACCTGGAGAGCTATGGGCACAGCCAACAATACGACAATTAGAGCAGCATCAGGCTTATTCTTAAGGATTTCATAATATGACAGTATCAGTAGCTATTACAGAATACAGGAATGCAGCATCTCTGTCGTCTGACAACGCTAGGATGGATGTCGAGATAAACCACCCTGACTTCGGCTGGATACCTTACACTATAGACCCAGCCGACACAGACATGACGATAGACAACTCAGCCCTCCTAGCCCTCATAGGTTCTGACTTTACGGCCTACGTGGCGCCCACCCAGGAAGAACTGGATGCAGCCACAGCTGCCGAGGTAAGAAACGAAAGAAACCGACGCCTGGTATCTGAGGTGGACCCTATCGTCAGTAATCCTCTCAGGTGGGGTGCTATGTCTGAGCAAGAGCAAGCCAACATGAGTGCCTACCGAATGGCCCTATTGGACGTCCCACAGCAAGCTGGGTTCCCCAACACAGTTTCCTGGCCTTCACTTGCGTAAATAAGGAACACTAGTTCATGCCAAACCTACCGATCCGTAACCTAGGCTCTGTAGGCGTAATCACTGATGTTGACCCTTTCAACTTGCCCCTCAACGGATACACCAAAGCAAAGAACGTCAGGTTCGACCAAGGCAACGTCCGTCGATCTCCT
>NYZH01000056.1 GCA_002687075.1 Methanobacteriota archaeon | reverse complement strand
CCGAAGCCATCAAAGTGATACTGGATGTTGGAGAAATACTCAGGGGAAAGCTATTGACAATAGATTCACTGACAATGATTACTAGGGTCCTGTCATTCGACTATGACCCGGGGAGAGAGCGGGGCTCCGGAATAGGAAAGGAAGGGATGTCTGTGAAGTCAATTACTCCAAGGGAATTTTTAGAACGAAAGGGAGAGGGTTGGGAAGTATTTCTTCTTGATGTACGGTCAGAGACGGAAGAATCCATCGTCTCTCTGGAAGGAACCGATCTAAGAATTACCCATACATCTGTCCCTGGGAGATATGAAGAGATTCCAAATGATGTTGATATCGTAGTATACTGCCGAACTGGAGGCAGGTCAGGAGCAGTTGTAAGATACCTAGTGCAATCTGGTTGGGATATAAATCGAGTATTCAATCTAGAAGGCGGCGTACATCTATGGTCAGATAGTGTAGATTCATCTATAGTTAAATATTAATGTGGTTATATTATATTCAGTGTCTTGTTTTATTGTGGTATTTAGTGAAATATTTCTGATGTGTTTTACAAAAAATTGTTAAATTAATAGAATAGTGGTATAATTTACTTTAGTAATACGAATAATTGTTGTACTATGACATCTTGGCACATATATGACGGGGCGTCATGGTCTGTGGAAGTGTCCAAGTTGTGGGAAGCATCAGTTGTGGAAAGTAAGGAGTTCTTCGACCTCCAAGCTGGATAGGAATTGTGTTGGGTGCGGGCATCGGATCAGAGCGACTCTAGACCGGTCAATCTCCGGAAAGGGAAGGAGAGAATCTGTAGAAATATGGGAGAGATCTATGAAACTCGATGAAGAGGCCATCCTAAATGAGGTGAAAATTAGGGATGCTTCCAATTCGGAAACAATTATCGAAAAAACACAGAGTGAAGAAACTGGTGGACAGACTGGTCTCGTACCTATTTTTGCAAGTAAGTGGAAGCCAGATGGTGGCTTAGTTTTCCCAAGGAAAATTCCATCGAAAGCCGCTCGTTCAGAATTGCTTAGATTCGTGTCCGAGAGAAATGAGGGGTATCTAGAATCGGTTGCAATCTGTTGGGATTCCTTGACCCCTCCTGAACTTTTCAATGGAAGCTCATATCATGATTTCTGCCTGAGATTCGAGGATGAGATGATAGAATTTCTTTCGCAGAAGCTACTAGAACCTCATTTATTGGGCATCGAGAAAGTCGAAATTATCCCTCGTAGAAGCGGGTCATCGCACCTCGGAAGAAGGATAACTAGGCTGATGGTAGATCTTAGAATTTGTTTACGCAGATTTGCATATTATCACTCAGTTACTCTTGAGCAAAGAAAAACTTGGCAGAGATGGATGACTAGAACTAGGATCGTTGATGAGCACTTGAAAGAGCTGTTTACCGATGGTTTGGAGACTCCGGACGGTGGGAGATTTACAGGGAAGGGTTTCCGCTCCACTTGGCAGGAGGGGGTTGTGGCATGCGCCTCGGCGATGACTAGGGCGGTAGATATCCCAGAATCCGAGGCAGATAGGGCAGACGTCATAGCTCCCATGATCAGAGACACTGGTTTAGCAATGGCCATGGGGCAAACTCCTACTGAGGTCTTTGCGGCTCAGATGGGAAAGTCTGAATCATACATGGATGGAGGGAATCCTGGATCTGGTGGGCGCGATTTACACATAGGGAATTGGAAAAAAAGGGTCCTCCCTCCGACAGCACCTCTTCCGACTGCTAGCGCGACTACGACCGGTATAGCATTGGCCGCCCAAAGATTGGGCAAATCTAGATTTCATCTCGCGCCTGTTGGAGAAGGTTGTAGCAGTAGCGGAGAGTTTTGGGAGGCGATGAATTTGGCAGGTACCCGTGGACTTCCGATCTGCTACATGATACAGAACAACCAGATCGCACTGGATACGTTCGTTTTGGGGCAATCCGGAGCAGAGACGTTCGGCGACAAGGGCATTGCAATGGGAATTCCTTCATGGACCATTGATGGCTCTGATCCGGCTCAATTCTACGCGTCAACATCTGTTGCTAGAGAGATTGCTCTGTCAGGAGGAGGTTCGACCTTGATTCATGTCGAGACAATGCGAGGGTGCGGCCACGCGCATCATCATGATGATCTTTATTTGGGCTCAGTTTCTGGGAATCCACCCGGATATGTGGATAGGGAATTACTAGGTTATTGGTCCGATAAGGACCCACTTCCCAATCATAGGGAGTTCCTAATTAGAAATGGCTGTAGCGAGAGGAGCCTCTCATTGATTGAGGACGAGGAGCGAGAGATGGTCATGCTTTGTAGAGAAGAAATGGAAGGTATGGCTTGGCCGGAGGGACATTCTGTAGGAAAGGGCGTCACTAGTCNGATTGATGCTAGAAGCCACTCTCAGCAAATCAGTGATTTGAATACGGATTCGGAGCAGACAGANTCCCCTTTGTCACCAGGTGAAGAGGCCTTGTTTTTCTCGGANGCGCCAAATTCTTGGACGTTTAGCAGATCCATCCAGAATGCGATGGTCGAGGTTGCTGAAATCTATGGGGACGAGGTTGTATTCATGGGAGAAGACATGGAAGTCGCAGGTGCATTCGGGATGAACCTTCCATTGAAGGCAAGAGGGCATCAATCAAAATTGCTCGATATGCCACTTTCTGAAGCGATAATTATCCATTCGGCGACAGGCGCTGCACTTGGTGGTATGAAGCCGATGGCTGAAATTCAGTTTGGAGGTTTCGCGGCTCTAGCGATGAATCCACTGATAAATAACGCTGCTCAACTACGATGGAGATGGGGTGCAGATGTGCCCCTTACCGTAAGAATCCCACTTGGGGCGAAGACTAGGAGCGGGCCATTCCATGCGAATATGATTGAGTCTTGGTTCACGAATGACCCCGGCCTAGTTATTGCCTTTCCAAGTAATCCTCAGGATGCCTATGATCTACTAATTGAGAGTCATTCGGTCCCTGATCCAGTTCTTTTCCTAGAACATATTGGACTTTACGGGCTTAGAGGCGGTAAAACCGGTTGGGGAGGATCGATTAATCAGATTGTGGATACTTCTTCGGTCAAAGATAGGGTAGCTTCTGGAAAGCTGTCAATTGGTAAGGCACGAGTGGTAAGAGGAGGGAGCGATTTAACGATTATTACTTGGGGGGCGATGGTCCATGTGGCACTAGAAGCATCCAGAATGGCATCTAATGACGGATTTGAAGTTGAAGTGATTGATTTGAGAACTATTCAGCCATTCGATGAAAGAACGTGCATTGACTCCGTGAAGAGGACTGGTAGGATGATCGTCTTACAGGAAGCGCAGTGGACAGGCGGGCTTGGCCACACCATTAGCAGCAGAATTATTGAACAGTCTTTCTGGAGTTTGGAATGTGCGCCAGTGGTTATCGGCGCTCTCGACACTCCTGTTCCCTTTTCCCCGACCCTTGAAGATCATACGATCCCAACGGCCAATTTGGTATATCGCCACATAATTAGATCGTGCAGTTAAGACTGATTGATTGGAAACGGTCATGAGTGGAATTGCCGCGCGATGAACATGGACTGGCTTCTGGTAGTGGCGGGATTCATTCTTCTGATGCTAGGCGGAGAGGTCATTGTCCAGGGGGCAGTAGTAATGGCCAGAAGAATGAGGGTCCCTCCTTTGCTAATAGGATTCACCATAGTTGCAATCGGAACTTCTCTTCCGGAGTTGGCAGTTTCTCTCGAGGCCGTTGCAGGAGGCCAGCCTGACCTAGCAGTAGGCGGCGTGATGGGGTCGAACGTCGCGAATGTTATGCTCGTTCTTGGGACGGCATCGATGCTAGGGGCGGCAAGTGACCCNGGTGCTGGNGTCAGGAGGGATGCNAAAGCCATGATGCTAGCATCCTTTGCCCTATTGGGTGCCGTTTACCTAGGCTCAATCAGTCAAATTTTCGGAGCGGCGATGTTGACTTGTTTGGTTGGATACTATGGATACTCTTACCTCAACTCTGAAGATGAGGATGCAGAAATAGAAGAAAGTTGGGTCCCAGACAATATATCATTAGCGTTTATAGTCACTCTAATCGGTGGTTTTCTAATTTGGAAAGGAGCTGGATTCCTAATTGATGGGGCCACTGGAATAGCTACCAGNCTGGGAATATCAGAAGCAATAATTGGGCTTTCGATAGTTGCACTAGGTACCTCTCTTCCGGAGCTGGCAGTAACTATCGTTGCGGGTATTCGTGGTCATGGTGGTGTCGCAGTAGGAAATGTTTTGGGCTCAAATATGATGAATATCTTAGGAATTCTAGGGACGACGGCGCTGGTGGGAGGAGAAATAGCAATCAATCCCAACTTTGCAGAGAGGGACATTTGGGTAATGCTACTAACCTCTGGGATGATTGCTGCCATGCTTTTGGGCAATAGAGAGATTGGACGGAGGACTGGTTTTGCTATGGTTGCCGGGTATGTTTTGTACATGGCATACCTCTACCTCTAAGACTGATCACCGGTTCCAATGCTCATGGTCGACTTTGTTTTGAGCGAAGAGCAACGAATGCTTCAGCAACTTGCCAGAGATTTTGCTGAAGAGGAAGTGAAGCCAAATGCTGGTGAATGGGATAGTTCTAGCCAGTTCCCGAAGGAGGCCATAAAGAAAGCTAATGACTTCGGCCTCCTTACTCTAAAAATCCCTGAAAAATATGGAGGGGGTGGAATGGGTTCCTTCGAGGAGGTTCTCGTCTGCGAGGAGTTTGGAGCTGGCGATCCCGGGTTTGCCACTGCCTGCGGGAGTACGATGCTCGCTTCCTATCCTATCCTAACAGGAGGTACTGAGGATCAGAAGGAACGTTACATGACGAAGGTTACTGAGGGGTGTATTGCGTCATATTGTGTTACTGAGCCGGGCGCAGGTAGCGATGTACAATCAATAAAAACCGAAGCGGTNANGGATGGGGACGAGTACATCATCAATGGCAGTAAGATGTGGATAACTGGGGCTGGATATGCCGATTGGTTCTTTGTTCTCGCATACACCGATAAGAAAGCAGGTTACAGGGGCATGAGTGGCTTCATAGTCGATGCTGATTCTCCGGGAATAGAGCTTGGCAAGAAGGAGGAAAATATGGGGCAGAGGTGTTCGGACACTAGGTCTGTTACATTCAATGATGTTAGAGTGCCCGTTGAGAATCTTATTGGAGGGGAAGAAAATGGAGGTTGGATGAACGCTATGAAGGCCTTTGATTTGTCGAGACCAACAATTTCCGCGCACGCAGTGGGTAACGCNAGNGGTGCCCTGGAGGAGGCTGTTTCATACTCTANGGATAGAAATGCTTTCGGAAAGCCTATCTTCAAGCATCAGGCGATCTCTTTCATGTTAGCGGATATGGCCACCAAGGTCGATGCTGCTAGACTACTCACATGGAGGGCGGCTCTGAAGTGTGACTCAGGCGAAAGAAACACATTGGAGGCTGCTCATGCTAAGAGGTTTGCAGCTGACATGGCCATGGAGGTAACTACGGATGCCGTTCAGATCTTTGGAGGTTATGGGTATTCCGAGGAGTATCCGGTTGCTAGGAGGATGAGGGGGGCGAAGGTCGTTCAGATATTTGAGGGATCAAGCCAGATTCAGAGGCTGATAATTGGAAGAGAGATGATTCGTGACGGTGAGTAATTTCGGGATTGGTTGCGTAGTTTTAGCTGCAGGGGAGAGCAGTAGGCTTGGCCACCCAAAGGCACTGATTGATATAATGGGCGAGCCCCTAATTTCATGGATTACAGGAAGATTGGTAAAATTAGGATTTGCCCCTGTAATTGTGACTAGGAGGGGAATATATGACGCTATCAAAAACTCTGTGGGAGATGTTGACGTTGTCATTAACCAACATCCCGAGTTGGGAAGAACGGGTACTGTCAAAGAGGGCTTGAAATTTATCAATGAAAAGTATGGGGAAGGATTGAATATACTAATAGTACCAGTTGACAGGCCTGGATTTTCACTGTCTACTGTTGAGTTGCTAATTAGCAAAGAAGACAGTACATGTCCTACCTATGAAGGTAAAGGGGGACATCCCCTATTGGTATCAAAGCAAGATTGTGAAAAAATCATGCAGGCTAGATCCGATGCCCCTCTAAATGGAGTGGTCTCTCCACAGAGGATGCCTGTGAGTGACCGTTATCTTCATTTTAATCTAGACACAAAAAGGGATGTT
>NYZH01000055.1 GCA_002687075.1 Methanobacteriota archaeon | reverse complement strand
TAACGAACGGTCTGCAGCGGTTTCAAGTCCGAGGGCTTCCAATCGACGAACATCTCGCTCTGCTTCAGCATCGCCCATTTTTGCCAACAAGTGCGCGTGTGCTCGCAAAAGTTCTGGTTGGTCTGGACTCACGGTCATTCTTGCCTCAAGCCAATGGCGTCGGAGTTCATCATCGCCTCTCAATAATGCAATGTGCTCCAAAGCCTCAAGGATATTCTTGTTGCCAGGAGACGAACGATAAGCCACTCCAAACGACAATTCTGCCCATGCATAACGTCTCAGATGCAAACAAGCATGACCAAGCCTATGAGCGGCTACGGGATTCAATTCAAGACCGTCTACCGAAATATTTCTTTGTTCAAGCAAGTCAAGCAGTCTGCCAAGAAGTCGTTCGGTCGAGGCGGAAAGAAGCCCTTCTCCACCTATTTCTGCTTCGGTTGAAATTGATGAGAGGATTGTTTCTAGTGCCGATATTGTTTCACTTCGAAGATTCAAGGTGTCCTCAGGACTTGAACTTTCAAGATTGTTGATAGTTGAATGAACAAGTAATGCGCCGTCGATTTCAGGATGTGTGGCGCGTAGCGAATTGACCAAACCGTTCATCTGTGAAACTTCTGCTCGAAGGTTATTCACTTCAGTGTTCAGATGAGAAAAATGCGCTGCTTGCCCCTCTTGCAAAACGATGGCTTTGTCAGAGAGTTTTTGAAGTCGCTCATCTGCCTTCTTTAACCAAAAACCTGCACCTCCACCAGCACCTATGCAAGCGAGGCCAAATACAACTGTTACGGGGTCCATTGCACTTCACCCGTACTAAGCCTCTTTATGGTCTGCGGCTAAATCGCGGCCACAAATGGGGTTTTTACGACCTTTCAATTTTCACCAACCCCTCGTAAGAAGGTGCTGGCGGAATGAAAAACAATCTAAAATCGCTGCAAAGTGTTTTTTTCTTCGCTCACATTGAAAGGCTCTCGTGGTTTTTCACAAATCGGGTCGAAGTCATGAGTGAGAATTCAGACGATGAAAATCGCCCCTGGTATTATGAACGTCTACAAGATTTACATCATGATGGCTGGAATATCACATCGATTGAGGATTTCCTTTCCGAGAACGAAGATTTGGCAAGTGAGCGGATTGTTTACACCGATTTTGCAGTGGAGTTGGCCCAAGAATTGTTGGAAAGAACCGGTTATTTGGGAGAATCTGTTGATTCGCGTTCATTGGAATTGAGTCGAACTTGGGAAGAGGAATTACGCGACCCCATGAACGCTGAAAGGGTGCTCGAGGAGTATCGCCAATGGGCACGAGAATGGCGCCCTTGGGAATTGGAATTGCATAGAGGAGAAGGGTTGTGGAGAGCTGCAGGTTATGAGGAGGAGTTCGCCTCGATATTGTCGCGCTTTGATTTTCTTGACGCTTCTTCATTACCATCTGCAAAAATAATCTCTCCAATTCTTCACGACCCGGACAATTATGATGAAATTATTGGCTCTCTATCGACTATTGAACAAGATGAGAAGAGGCAAAGAGACGCTGTTTCCAATGCGGCAAAATTGCTTTCTGAGGCAGGGTTTGATGTGGATGGAGTGGAAAAGATGCCGATTATTGATGCGCTGGACTGGATTTCTCAGTTGCATGAATTGCATGACCTCCATGAGGATTTGAGACTTCTGATTTTAGAGCAAATAGCAATTTTCGACCCAAGTCTATCTGACCATCATGAAAAACGCAGAGTGGCTCTCATTGAAGGAGCCTCTACGCAAGATTTGAGAAATTTCCGAATACAAATGGACGCCATTGCTGACAACTTACACCAACGTTTAGCTCGGCTCAATGATTTACTCAATGAATGGAGAGGGAAAGGAATTGAATTCCCTCACGGAGACAGTATCCGTCCGGAGGAATTGCTCGAATGGGAAACGAACCTTCCTGAAATCGAGGAAACGCTTCAGCTTCACCTCACCGCCTTAGAGCGTTGGAATCAAATCACTTCACTTTGGACTGATGTCGAACATTCTGGTTCACAATATGCTGGAAAACTCGAAAAAACTGAGCAATTCATAGATTATGTCGACCTGTTGGACCAGCAATGGAAACAGCATGAAATTGAAGCGATGATGTTTATCGAAAATTATGAACATTCTGGGCTGATAATGTCGGACTGGAGTGAAGAGATTGTTCGTGACCCAAGAAGTGCGGTGCGCATGTTGAAGAAAAAAAAGCACTTGTTTGACCAACGTGTCGGTTGCATTGAGAAATTGTCCAATATCGATACCTCTTTTGAAGGGCAAAGCGTTGTCGAGAAACGCATCAATCTGCTAAAAGAAATCGATGTTGATTTGGAAATACTTGAAAACACATCAGAATTGATTGAAAATTTAGCCCGAAGAGGGGCTCGTCATCGCAGAATGTTGGAACGAGATTGGCGCAGCTTAGTCGCAGATGGAAAGGCCGACATCAACACCAATACTGCATCATTCTCCCTTCTCGATTTTGAAAATGAAATAGCCCATGTACAGAAATATGGAGTTGGAAGTTCAGTTCCAAAGATTGGCGGGTCTTTTGTCGCTGGAAACATCCATGAGCGATTAAAAACTCGAACTCGTCAAGAATTGACTCTTTTGCAGGCATCCGGATGGGAGGTTAACAACTTACTCCAACAAGTTGAACATGAACCCGTGATTGTCGCTCAAAAAGTCAATTCGGCGCGTGAAGCGATGAAGGGTTTCTCATCACTGAAAAGAAGAATTTCGCGACTTCCTTGGTATCGCGATTTAACCCTCGCTATGGAAGTAGAACAACAACTCAAAGACCCTACACAACTGAATTCTTTGGCCGAGAGCATTCCTGAATTATCAAAGCACTTGGCAAATCGACCGAGCGAAGATGAGAGTTTTACGCTTAATGTTTGGACACCTTCTCCAACGCGTCAAACTTTGGTACCGGTTCCTGAACACTCTCAGAAGTACCAAACAATGATTCCAAAAGATGCAATGGAAGATGCCTATGAAGCAATCCTTGAGGCTGTAGAAGTTCAGGACGATGAGAGTGAGGAGAGCAGCGATGAAGGAGATGTAGTAAATGACGAGCATCTTGAAGCAGTTGTACCTGCTCAAGAGGAAACTCCTGTTGACTCAAAGTCCGCCGAGTTCGAAGAAGACAATGAGGTGGCCTCTAATGCCTCTGTTCTGCAGTCCGAAATCAGCAAAAAAGGACATGTTGATNCAGATAATNTGAATACGAANTCGGTAGAAGTTTTAGACAATGTTGTCTATTTTTTACGTGCCATTCAAATGGACAAACTAGCAGATGATGCTTCGAAAAACGGCATGGAGGCCTTGAAAAATATACGAAGGGGTTTGGCCAAGCATGTCGGCATTCAACCCCGAGATACTCGTGTTGATAGAATGCTAAGGTTGTCTTTACGATTATTGCCTCAAAACGATAAAAACGACCTCCTCAAATCGAAAATGCTCGCAAACATTGGTGACAATATCAAAAATATTCAGAAGTGGATGAGAACGAGGCTTGAACACAGGCATTCAGGCTCAAGTGATAATTTCCTNGATGATGCGTTGCGNCTTGGTAAAGCACTGCAAAGAATTCCCGGCCCTGGTTTCGCTTTACCNATTGAAGCGGATATCCNTGAGTTACCNGACCCTNATGATGTCATTGGGTTGGAACGAGAAGTTTCGAATATCATTTCCCATCTCAATATGTCAACAGCTGGTGGAATAATAGCATAATCAAGAGAGTTCGTTCAACAAGTTGTTTTGTTCTTCTTCNCTCAGTATTTCTTCGACAGGAGAGGCGGTAACAGCTACTTCAGGTGCGTTTGGCATGGGGGCGTCCAAGGGTATAGGGGCGCCCGGCAAACCCAGTGGCGGGGGAAGTGGCATTGCACTGCTCGTCAGTGGAGGAGGAGGAGTTGGTGCAGGCGGTAGAGGTGTTACCGGAGGAGGGGGTGCATGCGGCATTGGCGCAGGAGGGGTTGCAAGTGGAGGGGGTGGAGTCGGAAGAGGCAGTGGAGGTGATGGCGCTTGCGGCAAAGCCGAAGGAGGTGGGGGTGCGGTTGCTACTGGAGGGCCGTTCATAGGTTCAGGTGGCGAAGGGATGTTTTGAGGNGGGTCTGGTTTTGTAGCGGGTGGTGGTGCAGCAACAACCGATTGCGGAACGGTTGGCGTAGAAATTTCAACCGATGGTGGTGGAACCGGTACTGGTTCAGGAGGCGGTAATGCTGGTGGAGGGGCTGCAAGATTAGCATGCAATTCAAGTACTGCTTCGGTGTCTAATTCTCCGGTTCTTAGAAACTGTGCCATTTCTGACCCAATGTAGGCCATACTGGCACGTAAGAATGGGCGATCGTTTCCATACCCTCTCAAAGTGTAGCTAAGAGAGCCTCCTGGATGAGTGAACTCGAGTGTGTGAGTCTCAAAATGCATCTTTAACCAATTCCAAGCACCAACTGCAGTGAGTACGGTTCCCAATATTGAAAACACAAATGTGTTTGAGAGGAAGAAGAGGAAGAAAAGTCCCCAAACACTTGTCCCAATCCACAAAAATTGGTGCTTATGCAACAACTGATTATGATGATGTTTGAATCCTGTGATATCTCTTTTCATCGACAGGCAAACTTTCATTCTGCGCTGGCCGTCTGGGTCGAGACGTGTTTCAATAATACGCAATAAATCATCATCAACAACCAAGGAGACAGATTCACGGCCGTCTTTGGTTTGCTGCAGCGGAAACTCACTGACNTCTTCGTTATGAAACTGAAAAAGTAGAGGTGCTGCACGTACTGGAAGGGTCCATCCAGCTGCGGAGACGGGTTGAGNNTCCACAAGCGGCATCTCAGTACCAGTTGTATCTTGTTCNGTTATCGATTNAGANTCTTCTTCGGAAACAGTTTCAGACAAGGATTCAATGTTTGAATTCTCTTCGTCTGGCAAGTCCTCATNTCGAGGGGCCTCTGTGGCTTGTTCTTCATGATGTATGTCTGCGAAAGGNTCGGCATCATCGTCGGGCCAACCCGATTGCTCATCCTCGCCCATGTATCGCCGAGGTAGCAGGTAATAGATAACCTAACTTAGTCTCAACGATGGATTTCAGCAAGCCAAGATTGGACATCGTCGCGTTCTGAGAAGCCTTTTCCTTTTTTGGTTCCAATTACGGTTGCAATCGCTGACTCGGATGCGATTTCAAGGGTTCGTTCGCTTACAGGACCATTGAACACGATGGCGACAGCNCCATCAGCACTGCCTGCAGCCTTTGACAAACTTGAAGGCCCTACTGGGTCAGAAACGCTTCCGTCAACCATCACGAAAACCGCTTTGTTCTTGTCAAGCGAATCCAAATGGTCGAACATTTCATGAATTTCTGCTGGAGCTTCGGCGGATTCGTAAACCTCGCCCATTTCATCAGCCCAATTCTTGTCTTGAACGCCTGCCTTTTCATCATCTTCGGCCTGTTTTTTACTCAGTGTGTGAGCGAATTTTTTGGCTTCTATTTTCATTGACAANCATTTCGTAACCGTTTTCTGAGGAAGCAATTCCCACTCCTGTCCGACAGGGGCTTGGGCNACGAAGTCAACCTTCAGAGTGTCCATCAGTTGGCTAAANAGCATCTCGCCACCACGGTCCCCATCAATGGCAAGAACGACGGTTTCCTTGCCGTTCGCCAAATCGATAAGTTCCTGCTTCATTGTACCGGCTCCATCAGCGCTGATTGCGTTCTTTATNCCACAATTCAGTAGGTTTCGAACATCGTTTCTTCCTTCAACAATAATCAAGGAAGAGGATGTTTCGATGTTCGGCCCNCATGTTAAACCGTGGAAATTCGTAGCAGTCCCAGTTGTCATAACTGAACGGACTTCTTCAATGATGGTCTTTGATGCTGCTTCACCTGAATTTACGAGATTGAGTAACAGTTCTTTTGCACGGTCTACGACTGCAGTACGCTTTGTAGCACGAATATCTTGTATTTCTAACACTTTGATAATTGCATTGCATGGACCAATACGGTCAATTGTTTCTAATGCAGATGCGATAATTGCGGTCTCGACATTGTCGAGGCTGCTTGGTATCAATATCATGCCATGCACTTTACCACCTTTCGTTTCAGTTTCAACATCAACGTGTCCGATTCGAGCGGTTCGCTGTAGTTTACGCAGTTCCAATTCATCGCCGAGTAGACCTTCGGTCTGTCCCATAATTGCACCAATGATGTCCTTGCGCTGGACGGTTCCATTTACTTTGATATCGGCGCGGATTTGATATTTCATTGCCTTGCCTTGCTTTGAGCCGCCGGAACGACCTCCTGAGTTGTGTTTTCGAGCCATTGTTATTTCTCCTTCTATCGACACCTTCATCACAAAGAAATGGGCCGTAGCCCATCATTCATTTGTTGCGTATGTGACAAAATCACAACGCTTGAAAAGGATGTGGATAAACATCCGACAGGCCGAATCCTTTTGAATGCTCTTACGATTTTGAGACCAAAATTTCACTTTTACCATACAAGAGATTCAAGAAGAGAAGCGTTTTCCCTTTACGCGTGACGACCTCAACTTCTCGCAACTTGGATGTGTTTCGCTCCACCGTTGAGGTCATGCTCATCGATGGACGCTTAACTCGTGAAGAGAAGCGTCTCACGATTAAATTAGCGAGTGCTTTGGGACTCACTGCTGAACAGCCTGCTGAAATTTACAAAGCAATTCAAAACAATGAAGAATCTGACCCAGGTGAACTCGTTTCTATCGAGAGCGCNCTCGAAATTTACACTAAGGTTTTCGAGGTAGCAATTGTGAATGCTTCACTTTCTCGCGACGAGTTTCGAGTCTTAGCCCATCTTCGTTCAGCTTTTGAAATCGATGACGATGAGCATGAAAGCATTGAATCTCATTTGAGAGAAATCGTCAAAGAGAAATTCGAAGATCCCGGTGTTGTGGATAAAATGTTACACACCCTACGAGATTCTGTCGGACTTGTTGGAGATATCTTTGAGACTGTAAGGAAAAAAACCACTGACGGTGGTCGAAGTGGATGAAAAAGTAGCGAACTACCTTGGAGACCCACAACCAAAACTACTCCGCTCAACTAGAAAGACGTTGAAGTTTCTTCGCGGTGCGTATTCGGCCGGTGTACCCGGGATGATGTCGAAACCTTCCACAGACCTGTTAGCGAACAGCGGAGGCTTTTCCTTTCATTACGGCTGTCCAAATCCAGCCTTACGAGATATTGCTTCTTGGATTCTAACCAGTGGACAGGAAAAGCCGCGTCGGATTGCTAAACTCATTCCTGCGCTCTGGAAAAGACACGGGCAAGAAGACCTTGTTGTTGTCGGACTCCTTCTTGCAAACATGTCAGAAGAAGAACTCGGAGTATCTCCATGGATGGCTTTGATTCATATGTTTGGGGAACAGGAACCTCTTGGTGCCCTGCTTGAAATTGGAGAAGAGATGAAGAGAGGGGGCCACGAAATTCCCGATGATGCATGGCTTGCAGCAATGGCTGGACAAAGCCGCNTATGGCACCAAGTTGCGGTTCTGTTCGCATCTCTTCGTACCGAAGGTGCAGGAGAAATACGAGGACTAATCACGACCGCCCCCGCAGGTGGAGAGTTGTTCGAAAGAATACGTAATCGACTTCTATCGCAGGAGAATTGAAGCCCTTTCTGCTCTAGCGCTGTGGCATGGCCGAGCGGTTCTTACCTACGGAAGACCCTGTTATGGAGGCCGTTTTGCAATGGACCGTTGCTCGTGATGCCCAAGATGTTCGTAGACTTCTGGAATGGTTGCCTGAGGCACGTTCAAGTCGGGAGCGACGAGCACTGCTCGACCGAGTTCGAGGTTTACTTTCTGAATTGGAATCCGCTCTCGATGGTTTAGACTCGCTTTCGTGAGGGAGATGTATGACGACGGTGCTGCTTCTAGCCGGTGGAGAAAGTTCTCGGATGGGCACTGATAAAGCGCAAATGCACGGAGGCGTGCAGCGCTTACAGAATGTCGCAAAAAGTTGCGGAATAAAAGAAATAATTGTCTTGTGTGGAGAGCAAGAGAGACGTTCTATGTTTCAAGGAAAGGTATGGTCTGACCCTCCTTTTTGCAACAACCTCAGTGAGGTAATACAGTGGGCATTCAAAAAAATAGACGGGGCGATTCAAATGATTTGCTGTGATGCTTTTCAACTTGAAGTGGACGGTTTACAACAACTTCTTCTCAGCGAAGGTGCCGTGCCCTTGGATGAACAAAAAATACGACAGCCATTGTTGGCAAATTGCCCCGAAGGTTTTGAATTAGGGGAATCTGACGGTTCAGTTGCTTCGTTGTTTTCTCATTTACCAAGCCTTGACATGGGTTCGAAAGCAANCCAAATGAAGAATTTTAATCTCCCATCGGATGATTCTTTCCAGTAACAAGCTGGTCAATTACCANGGGATACAATCGATGTTCTTCGATTTTGATCCGCTCTCCGAGCGATGATTCACTGTCATCAGGGAAAACCGGTACTCTGCGCTGTGCAATGATTTGGCCCGTGTCCATCCCTGAATCAACAAAATGGACGGTGCAACCAGATACATTTACTCCTGATGCAAGAACATCTCTGTGGGCATGAGCGCCAGGAAATGCGGGAAGAAGAGAGGGGTGGATGTTGATTATTCGGGGAGCCCATAATTCGACAAATTGAGAAGATTTTAATCGCATATATCCGCTCAATAAAATCAATTCAACATCAAATTCCTCTAGAAGTTCCTGAATTAACGATTCGTGCTTCAATCGACGTTCGTGACCTTCATATGACGTTGGAAGTGGGATGCATCGTGCTTCAATACCTCTATTTCTCGCTTTCAATACGCCTGATGCTTCGCTTCTATCGGAAATAACGACGACTGTCGTGTGGCCGCAGGTCGGGTCGTTTTGTTGGTGCTCGAGCATTGCCTCCATTCCAGAGCCGGAACCTGATATGAGAATCGCACAGCGAACAGGATGAGAGGCGGTTCCATGACGTAATGGCGCATCAAACCTGCTCATATTGAGCCCTAGAGTGCAATGAACTTGAGTTCTTCGCAAATACAGTCAATGTCGGAAAAGTCGATGCCCGGTAAACAACATCGATATCCCTTGTTCATCGGCTGCTTCAATGACCTCCTGATCGCGAATCGAGCCACCGGGTTGAACAACTGCAGATGCGCCAGCGCTTGCTGCTTGCTCAAGCCCATCTTTGAACGGGAAAAATGCGTCAGATGCTAAAACNCAGCCGGCAGCTCGGTCTCCTGCACGTCGAGCGGCTATTCGAACAGCCTCAACCCGACTTGTCTGGCCAGGGCCAATCCCTACTGTGGCAGTGCCCTGAACCATTACAATCGCATTCGATTTTACTTGCTCACAAATCCGAACAGCAAATTTCATGCTGGCAATTTCAGCATCGGTCGGGGTTTTCTTGGTAACCACTTTGGCCTTATCCCAATCAATAATCGGCGGCTCTTCGGTTTGAACCAACCAGCCNCCTTCAATNGGTTTTCGAACGAGTGTGCGCGTGAGTGGGGCTAATCTGTTGTTGGGAGATTCAATGGTCAAAATCCGACGGTTCTTCTTGAGCATCACAATTCGCTTCGCTTCTTCAATGTACGCTGGAGCCATAAGAACCTCAATGAAAAGTGGCTCCATCGCTTGTGCAGTATCAACTTCAAGCGGTTCGTTAAAACAAATGATTGAACCAAACGCCGATTCGGGGTCGCTCGCTAATGCAGCTTCATACGCTTCCTTTTGTGACGAGCCTAAAGCGGCTCCGCATGGATTGTTGTGCTTGACAATTACGCATGCGTGAGGTGTATCGGGCCATTCGTTGGTAGAGAGTGAGCGACACAACCTCAAAGTAGCGTCTGCATCAGAATAATTGTTGTAGGACATGTCTTTTTCACCTTCTACGACAGCTGTAGCCAACGATTTGTGATGGCCATATTCACTTGGATTGGTGTACATGGCTGCAGCTTGATGGCTGTTTTCGCCGTAGCGAAGNGAAANGGTCTTTTCTGCTGATGCCAGTAAAGTGCTTGGTAANCGGGCGGTTTGTTCAGCAGTGTCATCACTGGATTCTGGTCGTCCAATCCAACGGGCGTGAAGTTCNTCGGCGATTGCTGAGTCGTAAGCNGCCGTATGCTCAAAAGCATCNAGGGCNAGNTGGCGGCGTAAATCAATAGGGACTGAATCGGCACCGTTGAACTGTTTCAATTGTGAAAGAACTTCGTTGTATCTCGCCGGATTGCAAACAATGAGGACATTTCGATGATTTTTAGCAGACGCCCGAACCATAGTTGGACCACCGATGTCAATCATCTCAAGCAGGTCGGGGTCATCAAGTGGAGGGATTTGAGCAGCGGCTGCAGAAAACGGGTATAGATTGCAAGCAACAACTTGAATTGGGGGGTAACCAAGTTCTTTCAAGCCATTTTGNTCTTCTTCGGATTCTAAGCGCGCAAGAAGAGGGCCATGTATTGCAGGGTGAAGAGATTTGACGCGCCCATCAAATATTTCGGGGTGGCCAGTAACATCTGAAACTCCGATTACCTCAAGTCCAGNATTACGAAGTGTGCGGGCGGTACCTCCGGTAGAGACCAATTCAAAACCGAGTTCAGAAAGAGTTGTTGCAAATTCAACTATTCCAGTCTTATCGTAAACACTGAGTAAAGCACGGGGGCGTGGGGCATGGTTGGCACTCATCGAGATTCCCGTTATCGTATGCATCGGCCCGATGATATTGAACCTAGCGCCGCTGTACAATGGAGGGATTTAGCTAATCGCCGCGTGCTGAAATAACTTGGTCAACCCTGAGTAGGCCACAAGCTGTTTCGCATGCTGCTTGAAGAGCATGTGATATCGTTTCTGCGCTCGACCAAGCCTGATCAATCGCTTCACACAACCCTGCCTCAGAAACGCCATAATTACTGTTGCCTTGTCGGTGTTGGGAGCGTAATTCCAACAAACGGTCAAGTTGGTCGTTACCGGAGTTCGAGATTAGAGTAGAAGGTATTGCTTCGAGGGCTCGAGCGAACGCATCCATGGCCAAACGTTCGCGACCACTGTGTTGTTCTGCTGCATCTTTCACTGACAAACTTGCTGCAACATGTAAACTACCGCCGCCAAGGAGAACCTCGCCGGTTTCCATGGCGCTGGTAACAGAGCACAGTGCATCGTATAAGCCTCGAATGACTTCTTCACTGGCCACTCCGTCGCCTCCACCAACATCAACGGTTGCCAAACCGGCATTTGGGCCGAACGAAAGATGGAGACGTTCTCGGCGTGATTCATCACCTTCAAAGATTTCAACATTCATCGTTTCAAAATGCCCTAATGAATCACGGTCAAGGTCATCGATATGGTCGATCATTTGCGCTCCTGATGCTTTGGCAATATCTTCGGCGCCTGAACGTTCCAAACCACCAAGGGCAAAAAGACCAGAATCAACGAATTTGTGGAGAATTCTTGAGTCAATATCCTCNGCACAAACAACGATTGATGCTCCANTTGANAGGATTTTACGGGCTTTTTCCTCAAGTAACTTTTCTTCCGCATCCATAAACGCAACCCATTGGTCAGGAGAGGTAATCTCAATTTCAGATTCGCGACCGCTCTGTTCCATAGAGATTGGACACGATAAGACTGCAATGGTTCCTTTCGGTAGATTTCTTGGCATCCTATCTAAATCAAATTTCCTCTCAAGGATGAGGCCGTCGACCAACGCTGTATCTGCGATGCTTCCAACTCCTCGTTTTGTCATGCGAACATCTTGAGTGCGGACNTGAAGGTGACCTTCGAATTCTCCAGCGACGGTTTGAGCTGCTTGAACGATGCATTTGGCAAGGTGGCCACTTTCTGATTCTGCCGAAGTNCCCGTCATTGCAGTTTTGGCAACCAATGTCAATCGCTCTGTATCAAGAGGTGAAATTTGTACCGCTCGGTCATCCAAAACAGATAGTGTAACATCCAATGCTGCTTGATAACCCTCAACCAAAAGTAGCGGATGCAGACCTTTCTCAAGCAACCGTCCTGCTTCNCTCATCAATTCACTAGCAAACAATAAACANCCTGTCACGCCATCACCACAAGCGTTTTCTTGGGATTCTGCAAGTTGAACNAACGCCTTTGCAGCTGGGTGTTTAACCAAAAGTTCAGCAACAATTTTTGCCCCGTCATTGGTAACTGCAGTCTCACCAGAAGTCTTGTACATCATTTTGTCCAATCCATTCGGNCCAAATGTACCTTTGAGTAAGTCGCCAAATGCAACAGATGCCTGTACCAATTTCTGCGTGACNGCTGGNCCGCTGGTTACAGANGTNGTCGGACGGACGATTGCAACTGGTGCTCGTCCNGANCCATCGTTGGGTTGAGNCATCAAATTGAGCGGAGGAACCGGCATAAATGAAACCTTTCTTATCNNGAAACGCTCANNCTCTCATACNAANNANAGTCTNNTGATCAACNNNCTACANGAANAGNAANAATCCNGNACCAATTGCGAGAATTGAAACTACTGCTACGATGATTTTTACCATTGGATTTGCGTCTCCATCATCAGCAACCGGTTGGAGAGCTGCGCCCCCTTGAGGAGGTGGAAGGTCGGGAATCTCCTTCTTACCAAAGTCCTGTGGTTCCGGTTCCGATTCAACGGGCTCTTCAGGTATCGGCGCTAACTGAATTTGTTGTCGAGCGAGTTCTTCTTCGGCGAGTTTTGCAGCATCTTTAGCTGCTTGTAATTCCGCTTCAGCTTGTCGTTTTGCTGCTTCAAGCTCTGCTTCAGCTTGCTGTTTAGCGGCTTGTAGTTCTGCTTCCGCTTGCTGTTTGGCAGCTTGTAGTTCTGCTTCAGCCTTCATCTTCGCTGCTTCTTCCTCAACTTTGCGAGCGGCTTCATCTGCTGCCCGCTGTGTCGCCTCTTGAGCCTCTCGAATTTGGGCAGCAGTCTCGGCCTTGATGCGGGCTGTTTCCTCTTCAGCAGCACGTTTTACGGCTTCAATTTCTGCAAGGGCCTTTTCATGCTCTTCTTGACGAAGTGCTTCCCTTGCCTCATCTTCTGCTTTCCTTGCAGCTTCCTCGGCCTGTCTTGCCGCCTCTTTCGCCAGCATAGCTTCTTCTTCAGCAGCTTTTCGAGCGGCTTCTTCGGCTTGTCTTGCGGCTTCTTCGGCTTGTCTTGCAGCCTCTTCAGCAGCTTTTCGAGCTTCTTCCTCAGCAAGTTTTGCCTTCTGTTCTACGAGTGATTCCAACTCTTCTGCAGATGGTTCGACAACGGCAGGGGCCTCTTGTTTTGCTTGAAGCGCTTCTGCTTCTGCTTTTTGCCGGTATTCTTCACGGACCTTTTCTCGAGCCTCTTCTTCNGCTACACGAATCATTTCTGCAACTTTTTCTGCAGACCGTGCTTCAGCAGCCTCTTTTGTCTCCACTTCTAGAAGTTCTTTTGTGCTAATTTTTGAAAGAACTGCTTTGGTAAAAGATTGAAATTCTTCATCCGAAATTTCGCCTGCCATTTGATTCCGGGCTTCTTCCATCAATCTCTGAATTTCCGGTGCAAGGAATGCTCCAGGATGTGAATCCAATTGTGCTCGAAATGTGGTGTAAAATGAACGATGTTCGGTGGATATGGCACCATCTACCGTTATTTCGTCCTGAAGAGAAGACAATATTTCGGTAAGATTGAGGGTTGTTGTCACGCTTCATCACCTCTGTATGTATACAGGGGTCACTTCTTCAATCCATGAATCTTACGCGCTTCATCATTCGCCCAATGGAATGCTAGTTTCAACAAACGCAAGTAGTGACCAAGTCCATCTCTTTCCATGCGAGCGTGAAGGGTCTCGTTTTCGATGAATATGTCACCCCATAGATTCGCTGCTGTTCCTTTGTTGCCCTTAGGCAAGTCAAAGACTTCCTTCGTTGCTGGCTCGAGGAAGGATTTCCAAACTCGAGCGGGATTAACTGCCATAGTCACCTCAACGATGATTTCGTTTTCGTTTAGCCCTGTGCCGGTCTGCCACGAATCTGCGCCCATATCAGCAAGGAACGGCAGACAGATATCTTGAATCGATAGACTTGTCATTGGATCTGCGTTGGTCAAACCGGTGTAAGCTTCACGCATTCGTCCACGGTCAGCCCCACGTGAGCCAGTAATCGAACGAAGTTTATCGATAGAGGTTGGGACGAGGAACCGGATATCTGTGTAATACACCAATGGGTTGTCATCTTTTGCAGCAAATATGTGAGCATAAGGTGCTGCATCTGCAGTTTCACCAAGCAACTCAAGGGGATATACTGTCTTCAGAGCATTGGTGGCAATAGATTGTACACAGCGNCGCATCAGTCGGTCTGGTGCAGCAGAAATGTCGTTGAAGGTTTGAATGTACTCGTCCATACTCATGACATCGTAGCCACGAACGGAAAGAATCGAGTGAACGTTTGGCCCGACTTGCTTTTTATCTCCATCATGGAAATCAGCTTGACTAATCCAACGAGAACCTTGTGCAACATCACTCGCTGCGACAAGGTCAGCATATGCTTTGAATCGGCGAGTAACCCTATTCATGAAATCAGCTTGGTCAAGTTTTGTAAAGACCGTTGACTCGTAATTTGACTTGAGTGCGTGATCTGCAACTTGACTCGCATTAACACAGGTCAAGAGATTTCCTTGGTCTCGCGGGTAGATGAGGAGNCGACGTCGTTTTGCNCCNCCGCCGAGTCCGCCAATCCACGGGTCTGTGAGCATGTAACCAAACGAGGCACAGACTTCGAACAACCGAGCATACTTGTCTTCATCACTAGCGCTTGCAATCCATTCGTCCAAGCCAGGCTCGATACAATGGAATTCAAGAGGCACCATTTCAGAACCAGCNCCGAACATTTGTCGGACTGTGGANGAACTCATCATACCCATTAAACTGTACANAGAAGTCTTTCCAGTTGTCATGAANACATCGGTAATTCCTTCTTCGCCGAACGAAAGACGGCGGTCTGGAAGGTTAACCAGAAGGTTGAATGCCGTAGGCGATTCACGATTACCGTTGACTGCAGGCCAAATCCAAGTTCCAGGGCGAGTCATGATGTAACCGCTCGCATCCTTTCCGAATCCAGCAGGTGAATATCGAGTCCACCCCAGTCGGTTGTTAAATGAAACACCGCGGTGCATCAAAGACGGGTAAAAACATTGGTCAAGAGGGTCGGAATCGGGCACGACGCCTCTGTGTCCGAGGCCCCATAGAATTGGCTCCCACTCGGGTTCTTCTCCTTCTNGTGCGCCNAGGAATGGGTGGTCGACACCNGGCCCATCTCCAGTTAGGAACGAGCCCCCCATACGCTCTTCGTCTCCTGTAGAGCAGAAGAAGAGGGTTTGAGTTGTTGACAGTTGTTTCGGAGTCCACATGTTTGCGTTGACAATTGTCTTTTGTTNGAGGAATTCCGCAACATTCGAAATTCGGCGTTCGAACTTGAATCGTTCTGCTTCAATCCACGTTGAACCCAAAATCAAGTTGGTATTGAGAAGTCGTGCTCTTGCTGGCCCGATATATCGAACTCGAGGGTCGGATTTTGTAGTATCGGATGCTGGCAATTCTTCCCATGGGCCTTTTCTTGGGACATATTTCAAGAATGCTTCATGGTCGAATTGATCGACTTGAGCTTTTGATACTGCTTCTTCAACGACATCCATGAGACGGACATACGTTTCGCTAGGTCGCATTTGGTTTGTTTCAATGTACGCTTTGTTTGATACTGATCGATGTTCCCACATATTTTCACCTCAGAATTTTTGTTTTTGTCCATCTTCACCGATGATTGACTCGGATGTTTCGTCATCCGTTTGGCCTTCTGTTTCAGTTTGAACGCCAGCTTCGGCTTGGGCTTCGGCTTCTGCTTCAGCTTCTGCCTCGGCTTCTGCCTCTGCAACCATCTCAATGGCGAGTTTTTCAGCAGATTCTTGAATCTCTTCTTCTTTGACAGCAGAAATAATCAATGCGGCTGTAGCCTGCATAGAAGCATCAACATAAGGTGCTGCTCGATAGAAGTACTGAACCATGATTCCAACGGTTCCAAAGATTGCCCCAAGACCGATGACCCAACCGTTGTTGATGTTTTGTGAACTGCTTGGGTTGTTAAACAACTCAGATGCTGGAATACCGGTTTCAGGTGGCCACCATGTTGCACCTGCTGCATTTGTAAGAACTTCAATCGTGGCCCAAACTGCGTAAATAATCATCAAAATTGACAGATAATTGACGGTTGAACGATTCTCAAGAAGAAATTTGATGAGCGCCCTTTGGTCGTCACCGCTTGCCTTGTTATCATCGGTCATGATTAATGCAACCGTCCCCTATTTAAAAAAAAAACCCATTCATTAACGGAAAAAGCGAGTTTGTGAACATAGTGTATTAACGACGGCTTCTCTTACCTTTGTTTTTTCGGCCTTTCGCACCGCGATTACTGTATTCCCACGCCCGACTATCACGGCTTCTGCGGTCAGAAACGTCTTTCCAAGCATTGTGAACAGGTCGGTCCAAAGAGTCTGGCATTTCCTCGAAAGATTCGATGCTTAGGTGAATGCCGCCCAATTCTTCCTGCAGTTGTCGAACATTCTCCCCTCCTTTCCCGATAAGCGTTGAAATCATATTTTGAGGTGCGTAGATTGTCGCACTCGATTCCCCTTTGAAATCAACCTGGCACTGAACGCCGACCCATTGCTGGATAATATGAGCAAGTTGGTCGCGTGCCAGTGCTTTCATTGGAGAAACTGTGCCGGCATGTCGGCCATCGACGGGTACAACAGCAATCTCTGAGCCAAAGGCGAACATTTCATGGGTTATTTTTCCGCTTGGGAATTCAACCACCTCAATAACCGGCCGGGCGAGTTCTTCTTGCATCCCGGTTGGAGGCTTGACGGTCATTCGTAACTCCAGCACCTGCTGGATTTTCCCTGATTCAACATGGATAATAGTATCAAGAACTTGACTGACAAGACCTAATTCAACTTTGCCAATCAACCGTTGTATCGCCTCGAGGGCGGAATTGGCATGCGTAACTCCCAGAAGCCCAACGCCAGCGAGACGGACATCTGAAAATATCTCAAAATCTCGAGCACGGCGGACTTCATCAAAGATTACAAAGTCGGGGCGCACAAGAAATATTATTTCTGCTGTTTTTTCTAAATCGCCCTCTAAAGGAGCGTATTGAGTAATCCTGTCAGCCAATTGCAAGTCTCGGGGCGCTTCCATGGTTTTCACCATCGCCCCAACTTCTGTATCCAAATACTCTGCAATCGCTTGTGCAAGAGTGGTTTTACCAGAACCCGGCCGGCCACAAATGAATACTCCACGATGATGGTCNGCTAACCTCTCGACAAGTCGAGGGTCCAGTTGGTATTCGTTCAAGGATAATTTAGCAACTGGTCGNACTATTGTAATTTCACGTGCATCAGCAAAGGGCGGCCATGCACACGAAATTCGAAGGTCGCCGAGTTGAATAACTTGGCATCCCTTCCGATCGATTTCCAAAAAACAATCGCTTCGATTCCGATTCTCCTCGACGAGTTCCATTAGTTCGCCCTGCAAAGCCTCCATTCGGAGAGTATCCCAATTTTGCTGCGATTCCAATTCAAGAAGTTTGAGAGCGCCAATCGAGCCTTGTTTGACTCGTGGGGGGCAATCTGCCTTGAGAAAAACCGTGTGGACTTGGTCCATCAACAGGTCTTCCAAGGGTTGAGGTAATGATGGGTGGTCGCCAAACTTNGCCATTGCAATCGGNCNATGTCAGTGATGAGGGCCTTTCACCCTTCGCATCGCTGGCACTGCGCTCTCAGTTGTTGCGGGGTTGAATGAGTGCCCCAGTCCACCAAAATGAACCAATAAAGCACAACGACAGTGCGTAAGAGCCTACGGTCGGCCAACTGAACACTCGAATACAAATCTCAGCAAAAATAGCGATGGATACAAGGAAACTGAACACAACGAGAAGTCCCTCAGAATTTAAACCAAGTGTACCAAATGTTAGCTCTTTCTCAGAAAGACCCCAAACAATAGCGACGAGCGTTGAAAGACCTACAAACGTGAGGGCACCATCCATGGCATTACCCTGTAGAAATGATGCTGCTAAGGAAAGAATGAGGCTACCGAAAAACATTCGTTGAACGGTTGTAAACGAGAGGGCCATGTTTGGCCCAATGGTCAATGATTCTTGAAGACTCGCAAGAACAATGTTCTTTTTCAAGCATATTGCGTGTACCAATTTTTCATCCGTGAAGCGGCCGAATCAATCAGTTGAGCGGTCGTCAAGAGAGATTCTTTCGTGGATTGAGCAAGTTTCGAATTTGAGAGTATGTTTTGATATTGGGACTCCAGTGGGGATTTTTTATTCGAAGCGAGCAACGGCAATGGTGGATTGTTGAGTGAATCAACATGAAGGCTGCCGTCTCCTTGTAAATCGAGATAGAGGAGGTTTTTCGTTCCCTCAATTGTGATTGAAAATTGTGAATCAAGACCCCACCCCACCGTGACCTCCACTTCAATGTTCGATGCCCGCTGCACGTCTTTGTATTGCAGTCGAATGTTGCCTTTTGATGCCTTATCCAAAGGTGCAAGTTCATCATGATTGAATGCAACTGCACTCAAAACAAGAGGATTAAGCCGAAGATTTGCCAAGTATGGAACTGTGTCAAAAGCATGAGATGCAAGGCCTGAAACGATATTGCTGCCGGCACTTCTGTCCCGAGAAGAGTACTTGACATAACGTATCGATTTCACAACACCAATATCGCCTCTTCGTATTTTCTTTTCTGCCTCCAAGACAACTGGATGGTAACGTAGTAGATAGCCTGAATGAAGGTTGGATGAATATTGGGCAGCAATTTGACTCAGTTTTGCTACCTCGCTCGATGAAGTAGCTGTTGGCTTCTCAATGAGAACATGCATCCCCATCGACATTATTTCGCGACCTAAGAGATAGTGCGTGGGGTTTGGAGTAGCAATCGTTACAAGGTCAAATGAGATTTTACTGCACATTTCTCTCCACGAAGAAAATTTGCCATCAACCGATTGAGGGAGCGGTTCAAGCCGTTTTGGGTTAATATCGCAAGCAAAAACCTGGTTGATGCGGCCCTGTTTTTTCATTTCAAGTAGGGTGGAAATGTGTTTCATCCCCCAACGGCCGCATCCAATGACACCAACGCAATACGACATAAAAACAACTCATCGATAATTGCCTGGTTTCAAAATTTTGCCACTCAAATCTTGAGACTGCTCGCCCATATGCAGTCCACTTGGTCCTAAGTGATGAACTAACCGTAAATACAAACCAGCCAATTCCTTTTTCGCCTACCCTAAATATTTTTAGGGTATCCTAAATTAGACTGCTTTGGTGAGACGATGGATGTGTGTGAATCGTGTGGAAGTTTGATGCTCATGGGGTGGGTTGCATGCCCATACTGTGGTTGGCAAAACGACATGTTGATGAATTCAAATCGAAGTCTCGTCGAACTTGTACAGATGAATTCTGACCGTGAATTGGTTGGTGGATGTTCAGGGTCATGTTCAGGAAAGAAGAAAAAGAAGATGAAATCAAAGTGTTGCAACAAACACAAGAAAAAGAGCAAAAAACACTGCAAGCGTTGCCCTGAAAGAAGAGCAAGTGAATTGTCAGCAAGCGTTTCATCGAATCTAGGATTCTAGCCAGAAGTCGCTCAAGCAGGATTTGGGCTGCTTCCACCTGAATCAGAAGAGGATGTGCCTTCTGGAGCTTGTCCTTCTCCTCCATCATCTGAATTTTCGGCGCCTTCACAATCCTTACATTCCTCCTCGTCTTCCAGAGAGTCTGTTTCCATACTGGATTCATAATATACCGTGTCGTATGGGTTGGAATACGGCAGTTCGATACTCGCCGTCTCATTCATCGATGTAAGATTCGTTGCGGTCACTCCACCAGAGGAAAGAGCATAGACATAGTCTCCCATGAATATTGAACGACGGATATTGTATTCATTCCACCAATTGCGATTATCTCCCTGGTCATACAAGTGAGAATGGTCGACTGTACCATGTACTGAAAGATTCCCCGTTTGTTCTGAAACATTCACCAAAATTAATTTTGAAACAAACACATAATTCCAGTTGTAATAACCGTTGGAATCGGTCCAACTCTGGTATTTGTAGGTTGAAAGAGGTATGGCAAGCAATCCTTTCGGCGCCCAATATTGGAATGCCTTGTGTTCGTATGAAGCCTCAGAATACGACCAAACCCACTCGTTACTCGATGGATTTGTTACCGGGGTAAGCGAAAGAATATCGTCAACTGAGGGAGTTGACGGGTCGGTGATGTTGAACAATGAAAGACGTGTGCTGGACCAATCAAGCCCAATACCATCTTCACCTGGACCCATGCCAATAGTCAACAGGTGGTCGCGAGAGAGTGGGTGAATGTATGTTGAAACGCCAGGTATCTCCAATTCGCCAAGTATTCTCGGGTTTGTTTCATTGGACATGTCAATAACCCACAATGGGTCAATTTGCCTGAACGTAACCAAATAACATCGGTCCCCGTCAAATCTTGCACTCCAAATGCGCTCTTCAGGGGCTATGTTGTCAACTCTACCTAATTCTACAAGAATTTGAGAATCGGTAGCGACATCGACACTACGGGTGAGTGTGATGACGCTTGAGCTCATCGGCGTTGGGTCTTCCATCCACCATCGAGCCCATTGGCCCGAGGTTGTGGCAACCCTGACAATTCCTTCAAATTCGGAAATGGAAAATTGATTGAGAATAGTTCCATTCACTCTTCCTGAACCGGTATAGATTGTGTCCCCTGAATTCGAGATATCGAAAGTATGGATATTTGTCGATTCGTCAACATTGTCGTTACCCCAAAACCACCACCAATCCCAAGCATTTTCGGTGAGAATAAGTACATCTTGAGAAGCATAGACCATCGGATAATTACCGATAATATGGTCCGCTTGGAAATCAAGATTTTCAGTGGACAGGTCAAAGGTGAAAATACTGTTGAATCCACGGTTAAATCCATCTTCGGGGGCAACAAAGTCAACGCATTGGTCATCATTGAGTGTGTGAACGGTGAATTGACCGTTCGAACGCTCATACACCTTCGGAAGTAAGTCTTCTAATGAAAGAGCATCGAGTGCGATTGAGTTGTCGAGTATCGTCTGATAGGCGACTTTCTCACGAATCTCAAGACGAAGTGGGTTGTCATAGTCCAATTCCCAGTATCCTGTTGGGAGGTTGAGCCAGCTCTTTACGCCAGGAATGTCGAGCCATGCATGTGTTACAGCGCGAACGGTTGCATTCACTTCACGGGCTGTCATGTAATATCCCTCAAGGTACAACTCTTTGCCAACCTCTGGCAGAGAGCGGTTTGAAAGATCAAAAACAGTGAATTTTGTCAAGGTTGAAGTTCTCCAAGAACCGTAGTCGCCCCCCCAATTCATCGCTTTAGACAAAGGATCGCTTTGTGGGACATTCCAAGCCGATACACTGGAAATCACCACCAAACGCTCACCGTCGAGCATCATTGCTTGCGGGTTTCCTTCGATTACAGTGGTCGACAAATGGGTCAATTCTCCAAACTCAGGCACTCCAAAAATCTCGAGTTTTTTACCGTTCAAAAAATAGATGTAATAGCCATCGGTTTTGACGAAGTCTGCTTCATCTACCCCTTGTTCTTGATTGTTGGTTCCGGAAAAATCGGTACCCTCTTGCCGTCGAGGGGTTGGTGTAGAAGCGCTGTTGGTTGAGCTTTCAGCACCATCTGCCATCACCATGTCGTCCTCTGCCCAAATGCCGCCGCCGTAGAAATATTGTTCTTCAACTGCCTGTAGTAATTGGATTCTGTACTCTTCAGCAATTGAAGATTTTAGTGCGGATTCAAGTTCATTGCAATCAGCATATTGGGAGAGTTGCGGGCTTGCTGGGCTACGTTGAACGACAGTAGACCATTCCTCAGGAAGTTCCACATCAGGAACCTCAACTTCAGGGTCTACGAGGCCTAAACAGCCAGAGAACAAAAACAAAGATGTGAGGAATATCGCTAAGGTTTTCTGTCCTTTCATGAATCGACCACAGCACATTGGGCTATGAAGGAATTGGTAAATTGGTTTTACAAGATGGGGGCATCTTGGACGGTTCGGCTTTGGTGGAGTTGTTCTTGTCCATAAACAGAAGCCCGCCACGCTCTTTTCGAGCGTTCTGCAGGCTCGATCATGGCCGTTGTGCGAAGTTCCTTGAGGTGATGGCTCAGCAATTGCCGAGAAACTTGCAAACGTTGTCTTAGTTCCTTGCTCTCAAGTCCCAACTGGCCGGATTCCGCAAGCACCTCCAGAATGGCAAGGCGAGTCCCCGATAATGGATTGCGTATGTTCTTGCGCTGGTCTTTATCGAGAATGGAGGAGGCGTATCGGCGATGCTTACCACTTTTCCACGAGAAGATTTTGCCCGCTCGCTCGAGTTCGTTCGTGTGGTATGCCGTTACCCCATTCGCAAGGCCTAAACCGTCTCTGAGGGCGGAGAAATGGATGCCTGCGTTGGCTTCGATGTAGCCCAATATACGCCCTCTGTTCATTTGGTCTTCCTTGTGTTTTTTGCGCAGCGAAACCATCGGCACAACCAGCGCCAGTAGCATGATGACGCCAATGAATTCGACAAAGATGGCCGAGACCAGCAACAAGAGAAGTCCGCCCAACCCTCCGATAAGGTAAACCAAAGGGTTGGACGTTTCTGGTGGAGGCCCGTCAGCCTCCGCCCAATCCAGCCGTTCTACAATATCTGCAGGTGCATCATCGGCGCTTTCGGTTTCAAGGCCGTCCAACTTTTCATCCGTGGGGGTGGCCTCTGCCCCCGAATCATTAGATTCTTCTTCGCCGAGGATGATGGCGCCGTACACAGACAACGAGAGGAGAATAAGGACAAGGATTCGAGCGAACCACACACCTCTCATGGTTTGGGGATGGGGCTGTGAATTATCACTGCCTTGGTAAAATGATTTGACGCTCAGACGAGCAACATGCCCTGTTGATAAGCGTACCCAAGCCCACCAACGACCAACGCAAGATGTACGACAAATGCGAGGTGTTTCTTCCAAAAAAAGTAGACCTTTCTCAAGTTTAGGCTCTCAGTCATGGTTTACGAAATGGGAAAATAGTTTAGGGAGCCCTAACAATTCTTATATACGGGTTTTAGGTCGCCCTAAACTGAGGATGAATTATGAACCCAACCAAATTGAAAGGACTATTGCTAATTGCGCTCATGGCTGTTTCAGGCCTAGCGGGCTGTTTAGGAACAGAAGATGAATCAGATGATAGCGATGAAGTCGCAACAAGCGGAACCGATGCCGGATATACCTACGCATCGGATGTTGAGAACCACCGTGCACTCATGAAGGACCTTTGTGACATTAAGTCAGCTGCCAGTTCAGATGGTGGATACAATTTCGCTGAAGCGAAGAACATCTACATGAACGGAAAGAATGCAGAAAAGAGCGACGGTACTTTCCGAACGCTCGCTGGCTTCGCTGCTGCTGATGGCAAGAAGCACAACTACGACACATTCTACAACCAATCTGGCTCCGTTGATGCACACATTATGGCTGCAATGGAAGGAACCGGCGACTTCGCCGGTGCAAGCGACACTGTCCGCTACCAAGGTATCGCAAAGTTGACTGCAAACATGGGAATGGTTGCATACACCATTCACGAACTTAACTCTGCAATCGCTAAAGCCGATGCTGGTAACGTCGACAACGACTCTGGCGCCCCACACAACTGGGATGAAGGCTGGGCATTCTTCCACGGACCTGAAGACGATTGGTCTTGCTCTCCAGCATACACTATGAAGAAGAGAGCGGCTGATTATGGCACCGAAACAAACGGTGTTTCCAACGCACTCACTGCAACAACCAACGCAATGGTTTCTGGACTTGCTGCACTGCAAGCCCAAGACTCTGCTGGCTACACTGCTGCAACCAACACGGTCGTCAAGAACGTAATCATTACCTACTCCCAAGCGACTCTAAAGTACGCTTCGAAGATGGACAGCAACGAATCTGGTGCAAAGTATCAAGCTGAAGGTTACGCATTCTGGAAGACCATTGAAGCATACGCTGCTCCACACACCGACAATGCATGTTACAACATGGGAACACACACTATGGGATGGATTGGATCGAGCAATGCTTCAGCATGCGACGCATACATTTGGACCAACGGNTCTCAATCTACAGATGCTAANGCAACCAACGACACATGTTACAACACTGTAACCCATTCGGTCTTTGTTGGTGCAAATGAATCTGTTTGTGATGCATTCACATCGACATACTTCTACGAGAACTACGGTGCTACGTCATTGAACAACATCTTTGACTTGACCGATGCAACTCAACTCGGCACATCCTATGATGTCACAGCTTGGCTTCAGCCTGTCTGGGACCATTATGGAATCACTGCTGCTGAAATCGGCACATACGCTTGATTTGANGGAATCTGACTACCGGAGAAGTCCTCCCGCTGGCGGGGATGCATTCACACAAGTCACCCAACCCGTGAATGCAGCCCCGTTGGCATCTTCTTCTACACTAAGCAAATAGACCCCATNGGCGAGGATTTGTCAAGCAACATGCTTGGCACAGGCTTGCGCTTTCAAGGTGATTCTTTGGTATCTCAGATGGAAATCGAACGACGATTCTTTGTCCGAGATATTGATGACAAACCTTGGATGGATGAGAAACATTGCACTGCAATACGACAGTATTATCTTGACAGTGAACGTATTTCATGTATCGGGAATCTCTTGATGTACGACGGAATACACCGGCTTGCTGCTCTCNATGATGAAGAAATCCATCTCTTTGAGGAAAATAAGGANTGGACATCGCGTATTCGAGTCTGTGATAACAAAATCGTTCTGCTAACTCTGAAAGGAAAACGGAAGTACGCTACAGCTCTTGAATTGGAGTGGGGCATGGATGCCGATGTTGCAACGAAGATTCTCGAACAAGAGAATTACCCTGCAGTNATTAAATCGAGATATCTNTGGACCGATGATGATGGTATGGTGTGGGAAATAGACTGCTTTGAAGGCGGTCTTGAAGGATTGATTCTGGCTGAAATTGAATTGCCNAGTTTTGACTTNNAGATTCATCTTCCAAAATGGCTCGGTACNGAAATCACTGGAGCGCACCAATGGTCGAACTCGAGTCTCGCACACTATGGGTTGCCTGANAAATCACTCGAATGATAAAAGAGCCTCNATGATTCGGTTTCGTTCTGTTTCTGTAAGCGCATGCATAACNGGTATGGCAACCAAGGTGTTGGCCGCTTTATCGGTATTTACGAGAGTGGAATTGTATTGAGGGTGTTCACNGTATACTTGTTGTCGGTGGCATGGAGTTGTGTAATAGCGTCGTGCATCGATTCCCAAAACATCAAGATGNGTTACAAAGCGGTCCGGTTCCGTTGTTTGAACACAATATTGGTGCCAAGCATGTTTCGATTTNGGCCGAACTTTTGGNGCTGTTAGCGTTGGATGATTCATGAGAGCCTTGGTAAATTCAGCTGCATTGTGCCTTCTAAGTTCTAACCATTTGTCAAGTGAGAGAAGTTGAATTCGACCAATAGATGCGGAAACCTCTGACATACGCAAATTGCTGCCAAGTTGAATCGCTTCCAAGTCTGGGCTTCGGCCGTGATTGGTGATACCTACAATACGGTCTTGGAATTGGGGTTTGGTCGTGGTCAGCATTCCTCCTTCACCACCAACAGCCATGTTCTTGGAGGGGAAGAAGGAGAAACACCCGATGTCACCCATCGCCCCCGCAATTCGTTCANCACCATTGGCAAACGTTTGTCGAGCACCGTGAGCTTGTGCTGCATCTTCAATCAAGACAANGTTTTCTTTACGGCACAATTCGACAAGTTCTGATGAATAGGTCTGNCCAAACAAATGAACGCCTATNACGGCTTTGGTATCGGTTGTGATTGCTTGCTTTACTTTCTGCACATCGAGACAAAAGTAATCCGGCTCAATATCGACAAACACTGGTTTTGCACCAACAAGAAGAACACATGTGGTTGAAGAAATAAACGTAAATGACGGGACTATCACTTCGTCTCCAGGCCCTATTCCTGCAATTCTCAGTGCTGCCCACAGTGCAGACGAGCCGTTTTGACATGGCGTTGCCCCTAATACTCCGCAATAGTCTGCGAACTCTTTTCCAAATCCNGCCACTTGAGTTCCTTTNACCCATTGTTTGGAATCGAGNGTAGCTAGAGCTGCATCACGCATTTCCTTTTCCCANGAAGGTCGAGCCATTGGAATGCGTTCCATNCCTCGGCGAATTGGTCTACCTCCTTGAGTCTGCTTCTCAATGNCAATAGAAAGCGTTCCTTTCAAGACCCCTAACCACTTTGGGGGGTGCATGGTGTCTGAGGACGAGGGTGGTGAGCGTGACTCTGAAGAACCAGTTGTTGAACCAAGTCTTGCTGAAATGGTTGGAGAAATTTTATCCGACGAACCTGCTGCAGAATTAGCGAATGTTGGGCTTCAAACAGAAGGAAAAAGGAAGAAATTCAAGCCCCGGGGATTATTTCTTGGTCATCGAAGAGACACTGGAAAGGAAATTGACATCCAACCAATGGTTCTTGCACGGCACGCAGCTATGCTTGGTTCAACAGGTTCGGGAAAAACCGTCATGGCCAAAGCCCTCATCGAAGAAGCNGCTTTAGCAAAGATTCCNTCCCTCATTATCGACCCGCAAGGNGACCTTGCTCGTCTTGCTCTAGGGATTGAGCCTAGTGAACTCGAAGCTCAGNATGGAGATATTGTNCGNGCGAAAAAATTACTCGAAATGTGCGAGGTCCGAATTTGGACGCCGCTGCGTAGCAAAGGCTTGCCGCTATGTATCGACCCGTTTCGAGCGCCGCCGGGCGACCTTGATGCAGAGGAAGCAATCACTGCCTGGGATATGGTTGCGGCTGGATTCACGGGCCTTGCTGGATACGATGTTGAAAAAGCGCAGGGCAAGGTTGTCAAGCCATTCCTGTATGAAATCCTTGTTGAGGGTACAAAACATGGACTAAATGTTGGTGATTTTCAAGCCTTGGCTCGTGTTGTTCGCGAACCAAACCAGGAGTTCACTCGGCAATTGTATCCAGAATGCTTCTATGAAGTTGAAGAAGGTGAAGAAAAACCCGATGTTCCCACATGGGAAGAGGTGATGATTGAGCACAGGCTTACCGATTTTGAAGAACGGTTGCCAAAAACGACTCGTAACGATCTTGCTCGGAGGCTATCTGCGTATTCATCTGGCGTCAATCAACTGCTGTTTTCAAACGGTGTCCCAATAGATATTGATTCGTTTGTTGAACCGGCAATACCTGGAAAAATACCGCTTAATATCGTGTACCTCAATACCATCCAAGATGAGGCTCAAAAACAGTATTTCGTTCAAGAATTATCGCGTGAATTGTACGATTGGATGTTGACTCAACAACCTGCTGATGGGGAAATAAAACTCTTGTTCTTTATGGATGAGGTCGCACCGTATCTCCCTCCTCACCCACGAAATCCTCCTGCGAAAGACCTCATCAAACTGATATTCAAACAAGCGAGAAAATACGGTGTCGCTTGTGTATTGGCAACTCAAAACGTCAGCGATGTTGATTACAAAATCTTGGCCCAAGCCAATACGACTTTTATTGGTCGGTTTACCCAACCGCAAGACGTCGAAAAAGTGCGCCANCTCTTGAAAGAGAGTGGAGGCGACCAAGATNTNGTNGCTCAACTGCCGACTCTTGGNCCTGGTCAATTTCAAATGGTNGCTCCGGATGTAGACCCTGCACCTGTACCGATTCAGTGTCGCTGGCTTTACACAGACCACGGTGCGCCGTTAAATGAAGACCAAGTTGAAGACATTATTTCCGAAGAAATTCGAGCCTGGGCGAAAACAAGGTCCTCGGGGAATTCGAAAAATCGCGGCACAGGTGCTGCACATGCGGCGAGTCGTGGGTCGGCTTGGAACTCAAAGGATGTTGATGAGCAATGGGCGATTGGAAGCGCAGAGGAAATTGTCGAAAACGCTCGAATTAAAGCCGTTGGGGGGATGACTGCAGCAGCTCATGGAATTGTAGACGATTCTGCTTTCGAAATTCGGCTTATGGGTGGATTTGCTGTACTCAAGGACGGGCGAGACCCGCTTTACACAATGCAAGCCGCTGCAAATATTGCTTCTGTCGTGGTCTTGGCATGGACAATGGTTGCTCTCATGATTGATTGGCGAGATGGTGGCATTGATTGGTGGTGGCTTGTTATCAGCATGGGACTGTCTGGAGTGACTGGTCTGGTAATAACGCTTGAAACACTGTTGTCACATGATGCGGAATTGCTGCACAGACTCACTCGCTTTGCCCGAACGTTCCAAGTTGTACTCATTGGGTGGTTGTGGGGATTGCTCATTTGGTCGACTTTTGGCTCGCTTAATCTGCGCGGTGCAGAACCCCTTCTCGAAGTCGTCGTTGTGTGGGTCTCAACATTCACAATGATTGAGATTGTGCATCGATTTAGGCTTGGAAGAATTCGTTGGAATGGCGGCTCTGCATTGGATAAACTCAAAGGCATGACTGCAGTTCTTACAGAGGTTGAAATTCGTGAAATGAAGGCGAACTCTTCACAGATTATGTCTGGAGTGCGGTGGGGTCTGCATGGGATTACCTTGGTCTGGTTGTGCATGCTGCTCATCCTGTATGAAGGTTTAATTCCAATTGAGGATGGTGAAGGATGGAGTCGTCCGACTTTGTGGCTTGCATCGATGTATGCGCTGATGTTTGGAAGCGAGACATGGTTGAGGATGCGAGGGAAAATGCCTGCATAGAGTGCTGTGATTGAATTCATCGTAACTGCCACGGCGCATCCTCATCGTTATGACGCGGTGTTGATATACGCGCAATCAAACGGCGCNTCAAGCAGGGGTTGCCAAGCTTGGTCAACGGCGCTGGGATGAGGTCCCAGTCTCTATGAGTTCGCAGGTTCGAATCCTGCCCTCTGCACCATTTTTCTACTTCTTTTCGGTCAAAGTTTAGTGTGGAATTGTATAGAAAAGTGACGAACCGTGTTTCGAAGATGATTCCCGACTCAACATTTAACCACTCGGGCACCCTAGAACGTTTGGTGAAACAATGACTGTCAATCGTCTGCGTCCAGCGGTACTCCTNGCATTGCTTGTAGCAAGTGTTGCTGTTGCAGCGCCAATTACCAGTGCTGAAATCACCTTCCCTACGGATTCGGGTATATTTCTAACCGATGCGGTGGGTGTGTTAAATGAAAGTGAAAANTCTGAATTGAATGATGTTGCTGATGTTCTTGAGTCAGATACTGGGACGGTGCTCGTGGTAGTTCTCATCAATTCAACAAAAAATTACACCTCAGGCAGTGATGCGAATATGTCTTTAGGAGATTACACTGCGAGAATGTTTGATGAATGGCAAATAGGAGACCCGGATTACCGAGACGGGTTACTTATCGTTCTTGCAACCAACCAGTCTAGTGAGGGATATGATTGGGCCTATACTGGAGGCGACCATTGGCTGGAATTCTGGGATATTCTTTCGTATTGGGATGAAAATCTAGACGATTCCGTGTTTGAGCAGTTGAACGAATCGAACTGGATGGATGCACTCAATACTATGATGCATCAATTGTCGGACGAAGTGCGTGATTTTTGGGATGATTATTACGACATCGAACCTTTCGAAGCTGATGATGAGGATTGGTCGACTACTCCTACACTAGAGGGAGCTGATAACGGAGAGGATGTTTACGCCTCATCGCTAGGTGAAAGCCTGATTTTTTTGGTTTCATGTTTTGGCTGTTTAGGTGTATTGGGATTGTTGTTTTTCGCCCTTAGCAGGGGTTCCAGCGGAGGGTCTTCAAGGGGGAATACTCAGTATTATCCAAATTACAACGGAGGAGGATATCATCCTCATAACGGGTATCACCCTCATGGCGGATACCAGCAAAACAACTACTACATGGGCGGAGATGNTCCGCAAAACTACAACACTCCAATGCCACAAAACCAGCAAAGAAGCAGTAGAACTTCACGCGGCAGCAGTTCATCACGCAGCAGTCGCGGCGGGANTTCNTCTCGAAGTTCTTCCTCGCGTGGCAGTAGTTCATCACGGAGTAGTAGTTCATCACGCAGTAGTCGCGGCGGGAGTTCTTCTCGNAGTTCTTCCTCACGTGGCAGTAGTTCCTCTCGCAGCAGTGGCGGTTCTTCACGCGGCGGTGGTGGACGAAGAAGCGGTGGCGGAAGAAGGTGATTGTCGACTCTTGATTCAAGANTCGACATGAAAGAACATTTCTTTTGCCCCTCATGAAATGTACCTATGGTTTATCCACGATATGGAGAATTTAATTCGCAATTTGGACTTGGGTGGGAAAGGTTCTATCACGCGCCCCGTTTGCACAATCCATGGATGAGGTTTTTGCNCACTACACCTTGGCCCTCATTGCGGGATTTGTTCTCGCAAAATGGTTTGTAGAGAATGTGAAATTTCATTTACGGACCAAGAAATTGTGGCTTCATCATTGGATTCTTGCTGCTCTTGCCATGTGTGTTTTGTACTTTTTCAAAATATTCACGCCGGTTATTTGGGGCGCGTTATGTGGTATTGCACTGGAAGGTTTAGCTCGNAAAAATTGGTCTTTGAGAAGAGAGAATTAATGCTGGATATTTGAAAAGTACTTGAGCCTATTTTGAGACGGTGATGCATGGGTGTAGCAGTTGTTACAGGCGCAAACCGGGGCCTAGGTGCTGAATGGGTTCACCAATTACTCGAAGCAGGTTGGAAAGTATATGCAGGNTTTCGAAAGGATTTGGGGCGGCTTTCCGTTCTTGAACATCAAAATCTAACCGTTCACCAACTTGATGTGGTATCAAACGATTCTGTACGGGATTTTGCCGATAATGCTCCAGATAAAATCGATCTGCTCATCAACAACGCAGGCGTAGCCGATGGACGATGGAGGAATCTAACCGAAATCGATGACAGTTGGGCTCTCGAAGTTCTCGATATTAATGCGTTAGGACCGGTTCGAGTCGTTAAGGCATTGTATGGAAANATGAATCACGACTCGTTGACCAAAATTGCGATGGTGAGTAGTTTGATGGCATCAATTGATGATTGTCACATTGGGCGCTCNTATGCATACAGAGCGAGTAAAACAGCATTGAACATGTTCACGGTCGCTATGAAAAAGGAGGCAATTGAAGACAACATCACCTTTGTTATTCTCCATCCAGGATGGGTAAAAACTGACATGGGTGGCGATCGTGCACCTGTCGAAATTCCTGACAGTATCTCAGGGATGAGAGAAGTATTGGAAACTCGAACCTTAGACAATTCCGGTGAGTTTGTTCAGTTCGATGGTGCTCTTCTTCCTTGGTGATTTTTGGTTAGGGTTATGGCTCTCATCGCTTTGCATTAACCATGAGCGATGAAACTCCAATGTTCACATTGGTCAAATCGCAAGACCTTGATGATGCCCCCGCCAGTCTTGATGAAAAATCGAAACTGCTGNCGAATACATTGGCAATGCTTTGTTCATTTTACAACGCTGCGGATTTAGCGAGTTTTCTTCATTCTGAGATGTTTGAAAACGCATTCCGGCTGGGCGATGCTTGGATTGGTTTGGAGTTAGGATTGTATGAAGACCATTCAAAAACACTTGATGTGTTTCCTGCGAAAAAAGAACTTCTAATCGTCGACAATCATTCTACAGGAGTTTTTGANGGCAATATCTACCGCTGCAGTGGGGAAAACGAGACTGCTGAAATTCTTATGCGATGGTTTTCTGTTGTGTATTCAAAAGATGCTCGATTTCACTGACCTAAAAGAAAAGTGAACAGCAGGTAAGCGAGCCGTCGGCTTCGCGTATTTGGCTCATGTCCAGAACCACCGGCTCAAGACCCATCTCAACAAGTGTTTTGAGAACCGTTGGATAGCCTTCAGCAATCAAAACTTGTCCGTTCGGCAAACCGATTGTGTTGCAGCCATAGACCTCTTCGCCTGGCATCCACTTGACTTCACAACCATCGGGAAGTTCACCAAAGGCATCTTCGGGAAGGAAGCCTTGTGGGGCTAGGATGACGGAATCTGTCGGAGTAGAACTGATGCTGGTGAGGTGAAGGGCATGTTCTGGGATGTCAATCACTCGGAGTTCATGGCCGAGATGAGCCAGGAGGTCTCGAAGTTCTTCTATTCCAGCATCGTTGGTGCGGGAAGAACGACCGACGAAAAACAAGTTTCCTAGACGAAGTATGTCGCCCCCGTCCATCCTTGCACTACCTTGCATTCTGCAAATTTTAGTGCCTGAGAGTTGACGAGTGATAAATTCGGCAATCGGCGGCTGTTCGGCCACACGTGAGGGATGGCCGGGCACAGGCAGAAGGACGTGTCCATCAATAACAACGGCTTGGTCTTCTACAAATGTACAGTCGGGGTGATTGTTGTCAGATGGAAGAATTGTTACTTCGATTCCAGCATCGACCATCGCTTGCCTGTACGCTGCATGTTGTTTTTTAGCGAGNNCAATATCAGTGGGCCCTGAACCGAAAAATTTCGCTAATGCACGGTCAAACGATGTGGGAATCGCTCGGGTTAGCGCCCGGCTCTTCTGGTCCAATCGAACCGTTGCCATGAATAAACCGGCCGCTCGACTCCCCTTAACGGTTCGCCCTTTTTTTGAAGGTTGATTTCGGAGGGNTTTGCTAATATTGCATTTTTACAAACACTGCAAAGGTTTTCGGATTACTCCTTGCAATTTATCCGATTTTGCCAGTTTGTTCATTGTATTATTTCTATATCGTATTTCTTGGCAAAATCAAGAATTTTGTGGTTAATGGAATTAACGTCCCCAAGTAAGCTAACTTTCGTCTTGCCAGTGAATAATTTGTAGGAGTGAATGTCACGCTCTTTGTTAATTCTATACCTTATGTATGAATCCTTGGTAATAGGTAATGTTTTGCAATTAACAATTTCATTGTTTTGAGACTCATAATGCAATAGAATATTGATTGAAGAAATGTAAACTTGGGATGTTGAGAGATGAACTGCCTCAGAAAACGGAGGTTTCAATCTTAATGCTGACCAAATGAATAAGGAGCCTAGAATTGAAAATGGTAATGTACCAATCAATCCTCCTTCGGCAAATCCGAAAATATATCCAAGAAAAATACCGAGTGAAAACAATCCTGAGCCTACTAAAATAAAGGTAATTTTTTTACCGACCGTGATGACTTCTTTGATATTATATAATACAAAATCAGGTTCGATATTTCCTAATTCTACTTCATGAGCTATTTCGCTGCAATGAACCGAATTACGAAGTATGCTCATAGGAACAAAACATGCTATCCAGCCATGAGTATAACCTTTGACCCGTTTCAAGCCCTTGTGATTTCATGGAAATGATATGTCGGTTGTTTGTATTTTGTTGGAATTCATACTGAACTATCAGCTCGATTGAGCACCCATTCAAACATAGATTCGAGGCTGGGTTGAAGTGAAATCGCATCCTCGGTTAATTCGTACATTACAGTAGCAGGTACGGTCGCAAAAGCCGTACGAATGACCAAACCATGATCTTCAAGTTCCCCCAATCGTCTTGCGACGGTTGTTGAGGAGGAGTTTACTCTCTTTTTGATTTCAGAGAAACGCATGGGTTCTTTATCGCAGTTCATGATGTAGAGAATGCTTAGCATCTTTGATTTTGAAAGCAATACAAGTAAATCATCAACATGNGCTTTAGCCGATTCACACATNGANTGCATACGCTGGGACTGTTCTTGAGACATAGAGTNGCCAAGTACCATTTTGTTATTAGGGAACAGGTTACAACATTGTTACAAAAAAACACTGTTGCCACTTTTCTATTTATTATGAGATGCACAATGCCACGACTATGACGACACACCCGCACGGCAAGACAATGAAAATCATCGGCTTTTCAAAATATGGTAAACCTTCTGAATTGGAGAAAAAAACGGCCGCCTATCCACATGGCTTTGATGCTTCAAANAATATCGTAATCAAAGTTCACGCATCTGCAATTAATCCAGTTGACAAGGCCCTGCTTTCNGGTGATCTGAAGATGGTTATTCCAGTTGCAGCCTTTCCCCACGTCATCTGTTACGATGTGGCTGGNGTTGTTGAAGAAGCAGATAGTGAAGGGAAATTCTCTGTCGGCCAACACGTCTTTGCTCGCCTGTTTGGAAACGAAAAGGATGGAAAGAAAACCCCTTGGTACAGAGGTGCTATGGCGGAGTACTGTGTTGCGGATACATCCAATGTTGTAACAAAACCAGAAAACCTCTCTTTTGAGGAAACGGCCTCAATACCGCTCGTTGGCATGACTGCTCTTCAGGTGCTCAAAGCATCTGGTCTCAAAGAAGGAGATTCGGTCCTCATTACAGGAGGAGCTGGTGGCGTTGGTACAATGGCTATTCAATTGGCAAAGCATGTGTTCAAGGCCGGACGAGTTGTCACTACAGCCTCTAAAGGTGATAAAGAGAATTTGTGTATGACTCTCGGAGCAGATGAGGTCATTGATTACAAGACTGTGAAATTNGAGGAGGTTTTTGNTNAATCTGATGAATCAAAGTTTGATGTTTGTTTTGANACGACTGGNGAGAGCCTTCAGATGTCTGAAGTTGTCAAAGATGGCGGGCGCATAGTAACCATTGCAGGTATGGCGACTCTAGAGGAACTACGCCGCATAGGNGGNACNGCCTGGATTCTCAAACTGTTNGTCAAGCGNAGAGTGAAGCGGAAGGAGTACAAAGCTGCTAAATCCAATAATGCGGACTGGAATTACCTTTTCCTTTCACCAAGCAAAGATGACCTCTCAACGCTAGCAAAATATCTTGAAAGTGGCTCAATCAAACCAGTTCTCGATGGTGTTTGGGATTTCCATTCTGAAGATGACGAAGACGGTTGGCGAGGAGCATTTAATCGATCTTTTTCTGGTCGTGCAAAAGGTAAATGTGTTGTAAAGATGGTTTGAATATCCTTTATACTCTCTGTATACCCTTTGATGAAACGCTTGTTACAAGGGTAGCGTGTGTACTGGGGGACTGAACACCCATTGTACTCTTCCATAATGTCTTGAGGGGTTTGCAAGAACCCTTATGATTTCATGGAAATGATATGTCGGTTGTCTGTATAAGTCTCATTAAATGAGATAATTGATTACAGGTTTATGAGTTTGAGCGATAGGGAAATTTTATTGATTACAGGGGAAGTAGCAAGTTGATGACTCGTATAATGTCCCCTTTATTCCTTGGTCTATTGGTAATTACATTGCCATTGGCAGGATGTTTTGATAACGAAGATGATGATGATGATTTTTATTTTGGAGAATTGATTTTTGAAACCAATGCGCAAAATCTACCTACGATTAAATTCATTGATTACTTTGGCTCGGATGCTTTTTTGATTCAAAATAGCGAAGTGCCTTCAGAAATTGGCATTTATACAACAGATGGAACAATATCGGGAACCCAATTAACCTGGTCTCCTCCAAACAATGTAGAGTTCTATTATATTTCTGAGATTGGAAATTCATTCTTGTTCCGCCTCAATGACGAGTTGTGGAAAAGTGATGGAACAACTGCGGGAACAGTGCAAGTATTTGATTTCTCAATGTACGGTGGAGTAGGTTTTTTCGAATGGAGTTTGGACTTTATCGGAATCAAAGTCATCATAGAGTATCCATCGATTTCACAAACAGGACAAGCGGAATTATGGGTCAGTGATGGGACGACAGCTGGAACAACCCAAATTTACCAGTTTCAAGATTTTGGAGGTCAACCAGTAGTCTTCGAAAATGATTTAATTTACTTCCCAGCAAACGATTCACAATCTGGGATGGAATTATGGAAGAGCGATG
>NYZH01000015.1 GCA_002687075.1 Methanobacteriota archaeon | reverse complement strand
TGAAGTTGTAGACATAGGCTTTTGATTGAAGATTCTCAGAAACACATCTCCCATCTAAACCTTTGAACAGCATCGAAGAGCCAAAAGCAACAACGGACACCGAATTATCGTCTGCGATGGTGTCAATTGCCTCTTGGTTTATGGTAAATCTAGGCCGGTTATGAATAGACCCATCTCTCATGAAAGGCTCAATTGTGTAGGTGGAGAGTATTGTACTCGAAATGGTTACTATGAGTAGAACATAGAACAAAGATTGGAAAAAATTCGGGAGATTTAAGTCTCCATCTTCGTACATGGCATAATGTGAAAATGATATGTATATATTGTTTAATGCAGTTTTCATTATTTAGAATGACATTTTAACATGCTAGAATTCATGATAAGAGATTCTCTGGAAGAAATAGCTGGACTGTGGAGTTGAATTTCTGCAAATGACAAAAAGATTTAGACGACAATACTATTGAAAAAAGCGAGGGAAATTCATTGCTTAATTCGTAAAGGAAATGTTCTTGTTTCATCAAAAATGAAATACACAGCGTATTAAACCCCTTTTGAGAAATCTATCTCATGAGCGGAACATTTTCTGATACCAAAAAACTGTTTTCAGTTACCAACATTGTTGGTTACATCCTTGGCCTGTTTGGCCTATCGATGATAGCTGTGACACAAGCCTTAACATTTGTAATTCCATTGTTGTTTGCACCAATCGTTTGCGGAACCCTTGGTTTTGTGGTCTACAAGACATCAACGAACACAAACACCAATCCACTTGACAATCAACCAAATGCATTGCTGCAGGAATGAAACCTGAACAGGTTTTACCAAATTCAGGGGAACATAATCGGTTCATTTCCTGAAACCCACTGTTTGTGTTTCACCATGCATGTTTTGAATGCCTCACTATCGAGATTTTGTGCCAACCAAAGATGAACGTGGTTCCAAGATTGCGAATCAAACCAAACTCTGTCGTGGTTGGCAAATTGGCGAACAAACGGAAACAGAGCGTCACTCAAAGCATCAGACAATCCATCTTTCAAACCAAGAAAAGCATCCAAGTCTCTGAGATAGGAGGATGCCGCTTCACGTTGCTCTATCTCATCAACGTCCTCGTAGCGATTCGGATATTTGTATCGGTCCAAATGGTATTTGAATTCATCATCGTTACGAGAAACCCAATGTTTCTCATCCTCCGAAAGAGTCCAATCAAGGACATACTGCATGATTTCAAGGCTCTCTTCAATGACCTTTCCATCACTCAAAAGAAGAACCGGAACCGTGCCCTTCGGCGAAATTTCCATCATATGTTCAGGCCTGTCTCTTAGCACCACTTCGCGAAGTTCAACTTGGAAATTCATACGAACGATGGACATACGAGCACGCATGGCGTAGGGGCATCTACGGAACGAATAGAGAAGAGGAATCGCCATACAATGGCCTCCATTATCACTCTGGTGGGACGGGCGGAGCATATCCACCTGCAACGGCTTCTTTCACGATTGCCATGTCAGAATCAACCATCATTTGAACAAGTTGTTCAAAGGTTGTGCCCGGAACCCACCCCAGCTCTTTTTCAGCGAGAGCAGGGTCACCAATCAGCAAATCAACTTCTGCAGGGCGGAAGAATTTGGGATTCGTTCGAACCCGAACGACTCCGTTCTGATCGGTAGCGATTGTATCAACATCTTCACCTGACCAAGTAAGGGTCATGCCAACATGAGAAAAGGCAAGTGTAATCATATCTCGAACACTGTGAGTTCGACCGGTAGCGACAACATAGTCACCTGGTGTTTCTTGCTGCAACATGCGCCATTGCATCTCAACATAGTCTCCAGCGAATCCCCAATCTCGCTTTGCATCCACATTGCCAATCCAAAGACACTCATCGAAACCTTGAGCAATTCGAGCGGCTGTCATGGTAACTTTTCGTGTTACGAATTCGAGACCTCGACGTGGACTTTCGTGATTAAACAAAATACCCGTACAAGCAAACATATCGTAAGACTCACGATAGTTACGAGTGATTTCAAAAGCGAAAACTTTGGCACAGCCGTAAGGTGAGCGAGGATGGAACGGTGTAAGTTCTGTTTGAGGGACATCGCGCACTTTACCGTATTGTTCTGAAGAACCTGCTTGATAAAAACGGCATTGAGGAGCATGTTTTCGAATCGCTTCTAGGCATCGAAGAGCACCAAGTCCAGTGATGTCTGCAGTCATCATTGGGGAGCGCCACGACTCGGGTACAAAGGACATCGCCCCTAAGTTGTAAAACTCATCAGGCTGTGCTTGTGAAACTGCATTATCAATGGAATTTTGGTCAGCTAAATCACCGTTTAGTAAATGGAAATTCTTATTTCCCATCAAGTGATTAATGAGACTGCGTCCAGATGTTGGTTGAGACACTCGGCGGACCAAACCGTAGACAACATATCCCTTTTCAATCAGCAATTCAGCGAGATATGAACCGTCTTGGCCAGTTACACCGGTTATCATTGCTGTCTTGCCGCTCATGTTTACCCGTTAGCACCTCCCTTTTTCAATCGTCGCGTGAGAATGAGTGCGAAAACAGAACATGTTCTAAGACGAGAAGGTATATTTGAAAGGGAGTGGATGATACAGAAAATCATGGCAAAGAAAGGCGAAGTGGAATCGATGCCGCTTCGCCTGTTGGTGGTACGAGCTTCTTTTTCCACCTTAGGAGGTGCAGAACGTGACCTACTCCAGGTCATGCGAGGAGCCGCAAACCGCTGGTCAATCGGCCTAGCAACGCTTGATTTCACGGCTGATGCCGAAGCGTTACTTGAAGGAGCACCTGTTCAGATTTATCAACCGAACACGCCACATCAATGGGCTACTGGCGCATTTTCTGAACTCACGGCCAAAGCCAGTCGAGATGCCGAAAAAGCATGGGGTAAACTGGACATTCCGTGGGAGAACTATGATGCTGTCCACCTTACTGTGTGCAGAGGTACTCTCGAGATTCTGCCGCACATTCCTGCTCGAATTTCTGTTCATTACCACTGTCTTGAGCCCCCACGATGGCTGTATGAGGATGTGCTTCATCGACGGCCCAACGGAGAGCTTAAGCGACCGCTGTGGATAACCAATCTTATCTTCACTCGACAAAGAAGAAGAGACAAATCCTTCGTTCGCAAACTCATCAACAGGCCTATGTCCGCAGTTTCAGGAAACTCAATATGGATTCAAAGAAGGATTCACGAAGTGTACGGACTCAACATGAATGAAGACAAACCGAACGGTGAACCGCCGATTCGAGATGCTTCAGGGCGGCCGTTAGAAGCGACGCATGTTCGGCATGGTATCGACTTCAAGCATTGGCCTGCTTCACCAAATGCTGCAGAAAAGAAGGAACTCGCCGCTGTTGAACATCTTCCAGATGATTACATTGTCACCGTAGGAAGAATATCGCACGTAAAAGGAACGTGGGAAACTTTGCATTCGCTCACAAATACCGGTCTAGCCATGGTTCAAATCGGTGGAGGCGATGCTGAGGACCGTGAAGACTTGATTCAAGAAGGAAAGAGAATTGGTGTACCTGTGATATGCATGCCTCGCCTGTCTCAGCCAGCAATGTGTGGGGTAATTCGTGGTGCAAGAGCCATGGTAAGTCACGCCTACCATGAACCGTTTGGGCTTACACCGATTGAAGCGATGGCCGTCGGAACACCTGCATTGATGGTTGACGAAGGTGGATTCAACTGTACGCTCTCAAGAGTTGACTCAGGCCGTTTGCTCTCACGTGACGATGCTGCAGGATGGAAGAACGCATACCTTGACGCAAAAGATCCTGTGCTTCGCCAAGCATGGGCCAAGTCGGGAAGGGCATATGTCGAAGAGTACTTCAATGTCGATGTGCAAATCGAGGCTCTCGAGCGAATGCTTCTGTCGTGAGAGTATATATTGAGTGGATTCCTTGTTGAAGTATGGATGAAGAATTGCTGCAAAAATCGGTGCTTATTGTTGGTACTGGAGGCATTGGAACAACAGTTGTTGACTTACTCGTTCCCGCACTTGAACGAATAGAACTTAGCGCCAAAATCACCTTGATGGACGGAGATGTTGTTGAAGCCTCAAACCTCGGTCACCAAAACTACAGTACCTTTGATATTGGAAAAATGAAAGTCGACGCTCTCGCTAAAAAATGGCAGCAGAATCGCTTTGTCGAACTGGTATCGAGAAAAGAAAATTTGAGAACTGGAGGACAATTGGAAGGATATGACTTGGTTGTGGTTTGTGTCGATCGGCCGGAGCCAAGGCGCTTGGTTCACGCTCTTGATGTGCCTTGGATTGACCTTCGATGTTCAGGAGATGGATGGATGGTTCTCTCCTCGGACTCTGATTCAAATTTAGTTCGACAATTGACACCAGACCATGAGCCGATGAGTTGCCAAATCGAAGGTGCGCTCGATGCTGGAAATCTCGAATTCGGCTTCTCGGTTTCGGGCACCTTTGGCGCACAGTGGGTTCTCCAACAGTTACGCCAAAATCGAGCACCAACTGAATCGATTGGGAGCCTAACATACGGTGCCTTTGAGTTTCCGGATGTGAAAGAAACTCAGGTGGAGGTGACCGCATGATTGGTATTCCCGCACTTGATGAAATCGGTATTGATGAAGAAACATGGAGTCAAGTTGCTTTCATGGCTGAACAGAGGCAAGTGTCCGATGATGAATTACTCAAGGTTCAGCACACTGCAGCCAAAAATGGAAGATGGGATGTTGTCTACGCACTCTCGGTGCTTGCAGGACTTGAAACGTCAGTACTTATCGATGCAGAAGATGTCATTTCAATCGATTGGGGGACTTCAGGTCATGTCCAACTTTCCCCTCCAGTGGGGTGCAAGGCTCCCTTCAAACTGTGGGTCCATACACACCCTGGATTTGCTGCATATTGGTCTGGCACCGATACTCGCAGTCTGTCGTTCGGCATTGGTATCATTGAACAAGCGATGGTACTGGGTTCGCCCGGAGTGAAAACATCTCGAAATGCAACCATTTTACCCTTCGACAAAAAAGTCAACAGAATTTCACCATCAGGTCCATTGCATCAATGGTCTGATGAAGATGTGCTCTCATGGGACGATTGGTACGTGAAGGAAATTGGAGTTGGGGAGGTGAACGCATGAGCGGAGTTCGAAAACCGAAAGATGAGGCTGAAAAACGTCGTGCTCGAATAGCCATTGCTCTAGGAAAAGGAACTCCCATCGAGGATTTTATCGCACAAATCCTCGGAGAAGCACCGGACCAAGAATTCATTCAGGCTGTCAAGAACAGAATAGAGTTGGCTGGTGAGCAAGAGGAATCGTTAGACATTGTTGCTCTCATCAACGAAATGTCTCAATTGCAATGCAAATGGGCTTAATCATGAGTTTGAATAGGTCGGTTTTCTTCCTTCAATGAGCGCTGAGAGACCTTCAAGTGAATCTGAAGTTGTAAATATGTTCGTCAAATTGTCGAGTTCCATTTGAAGACCATCCTTCAAGCTCGATTGAGAAGTGGCATCGATTAAATCGCTGGCCATCTTTAGTGCAATTGGAGCAGTGCGAGAGAGTGATTTCAATTGACGAGCAACAACCTTGTCTTCAGCATCAAAGCCTTCTGGACATGTGCCTGAAAGAAGAGATGACAGGTTTTTATCACTAAAAAACGATGACGCAAACGAGGCAACTGGGCTTGCAGGATTATTTGGAGCGCCTGGATATTTGTTCTCAGGTTTGCCAAGAGATGCAAGTTCTGAAACACAGGAGTCAACGCCTGCAACATTCACCAGATGGGTAAGAAGGCCGAGGTCATGCGCCGTTTGAGCGTCCATGAAATTACCAGCAAGTACCGCCCAGCGTGCCGACGGAATTCCAGAGATTCGAGCAGGCCTTTGTGTACCTCCCAAACCAGGGTAAATGCCAATTGAGGTTTCTGGGAATCGGAACTGAGTTCGACGAGTCCCAATTCGATAATCACAAGCCAAAGCCAATTCCAATCCACCACCAAGTGCTAATCCAGTTGTCAAAGCAACGGTGGTTTTGTTTGAATTTTCCAACTTGTTGAGCATAGTATGGCCATCGGCGGTGAAAGTGACGATGTCTGGAATGGCATCAGCCCGAATTTTATCAACAAAGAATTTGACATCAGCTCCGGCAACAAAGGCCTTTCCAGCACCATCAAGCACTACAGTATGCACCGACTCATCCGCATTCACTTCATCAAGAGCATCGTTCAGTTGGCCGACCACAGTTTCGTTCAATGCATTCATCGCCTCAGGTCGGTTGATTGTCAAGGTGGCAACACCTGATTCTTTTGAGACATCAACGTATGAGAAATTCCATAAGTCATTTGAATCGGATTGCTGCGTGAAAAATTCCGGCACTTTCCATGCTTGATGCTCATCACTTTTTGAACATAATTTAGCGTAATCCTGAGCCATTCTGTGTGCCTCTTGTATGCCAACTCTGTTCATCATCTCAAAAGGTCCTCGAGCCCAACGCAAACCAACTTTCGCGCCTCTGTCGACATCTTCCATCGAACAAACGCCTTCTTCAACTATCTGTGCAGCAACGCCGAAAACGACACCATAGAGTCGCTCAGCAATTATTGTGTATTGTTCGGGAGTGTAGGACTCATCACCTGAAACATCCCAATGCTCGTTCGCTTCAATCAAATCACGAAGGTTTTGAGCACCGGTGTAGCGAGGAGTTCGAAGTTGTTCTGCAAGGTAATCGGTTGAGTGAAGAGCGATTGGAGGTCCAGTGAGATTCATGAGACCAAACGGACCGAGCCCTATTCTGAATGCTTTGCATGCAACTGCATCTATTTGAGCAGCGGTAGCAACGCCTTCCTCCATCAATAAACACGCTTCGTTAAGCCAAGGTACAAAGAATCGGTTGACGACAAAGCCAGGCCTGTCGCCACAAACAATGACAACTTTACCAAGCATCTTACAGTACTGAACAACCTTTTCGACGGTTTCTGCACTTGATGCTTGAGCAGGAATGACCTCCACCAATCGGTTCTTTGCAGGGTGATAGAAGAAATGCAATCCAACAAAACGGTCTGCTCTTCCTGTCGCTTCTGCTAAAGCATTCACGGACAATGAAGAGGTGTTCGAAGCAAGAATTGTTTCAGGCCCACAGGCTTTGTCGAGTGTATTGAATACAGCGGTTTTGATATCAAAATCTTCGAACACCGCTTCAATAACCAAATCGGTGTTTGAAGCCGTATTCTCAACTCCAACAACACCAGATATTCGACCTTGAATAGCCTCCACTTGAGCGGGAGAGAAGATTCGTCGCTCGACTGCCTCAGAGAGGAAATCCCGAATAATTCCCTGACCACGGTCGACCCATTGTTGTTCTCTGTCTACCATTTGAACATCAAATTCTTCCTGCGCGGTCTTTTGGGCGATACCGGAACCCATGTTTCCAGCACCGACAATCGCTACACGTTGTATAGGTTGCATGGCAATGCCAACAAAACGCCATCCATGAATACTCCGATTGGAGATTCTCACTCATCGGTATGCATGGAATGACATTCGACCTTGATTGATTGTTTGACGGAATGGCCCTCGACCGGTAATCATTCCCTTAATTGATGAATACAAACGGACGGGGAATGAGTACCGAAGCCATGATTTCTTTGGGTAGACAACTTCCACTTTTTTGAATCCAAGGTCCGTGAGCATACCTTTCATTGCGGCAACATTCGGCGCCCAGTAGTTCGTATCATCATCATTCAGTGAGTCTTTAGGATAGTAAACCATTGATGGTTTCCAGCGATGAATATCGTCGACAACTGTCTCGATGATGAGCAGTTCGTTGCAAACTGCGGCCGCAACACGGAGCCCTGCCATCGGGTCTTGAAGGTGATACAAAACTCCGAGAAACATCACAACATCGAATTTACCTACGTTCTCGGGAGTGATATCCATCGCATCGATGTCAAGAGACTCGACCTTGGAATTGAGTGCATTGTGGGCAAAATTAAACCCGTCTTTTGTACCCCATCCCGGTCCACTCCAGCAGAAGTGGTCGGTCGACAATACACGCTTAGCACCTGCCTTCTCTGCTTGGAATGAAAAGAAGCCATCCCAAGCGCCAATGTCAAGAACAGTTTTTCCAGACAAATCTTTCGGGAGACAAATTTGTTCCAATTTGGCCATCGATGCATCGATACCCGGAGTTACAACACCATCACCTAGCGGAATTGAGTGAAACCATTTAATTTCATCCATACTTTTCAAAGGTGCTTCGCCGGCCATAAACGACGACGCAATGCTACCACATATGAGCGTATTGATTAGTCAGATTCCAAAGAATCGTAGACTTCTGCCATACGCAGACAATACCGTTTTTGGTCGAATCTAGAGGCGAATTCCATCAAACCCGAACGAGGATTCGGCCACACATGATTGGTATCGTTTTTCGTCCGCCTTTTCCAGTTCGAATGAACGGAAAGAATTGCTTCTTTCCATGCCTCAATATCGTCAGCTCGAATGCATGTTTGGTCGGGCATTAATTCATTGTGGGAAGGTAAATCTGAGCACAGGACCGGCGTTCCACAAGCCATTGATTCCAGCGGCGGATAGCCAAAACCTTCGCTGGCACTTGGAAACAAAAGAGCTTCGCTAGCAAATCTCAACTGCATCAAAGCCTCACTTGATACATCGCCACCGTGAGAAACCCAATTCTGGACATTTGAAGATTCGGCATAACTTGATGCAGATGGGCCGCCGTAAGGGCACGAATTGTTTCCGACATGATGGATGTGTATATCCTGTTTTATGCCCTCATCAAGTTCTCCAACAATCCGTGAAATGAAATTCAATCTTTTTCGTGGCGCGTGGCTTCCTACAATGAGAAGATGACAGCCTTTGGAAAGCGTGGAGGCAGGCCCAATAAGTTCAACCTCACTTTGCTCACGCGGTACGAATTTTTTGAAGTCTAGGCCAAGTGGAACACAGACCGCTTTGACCTGTGGATAGTGCTTTTGGCAAGCAGATAAAGTTGCTTGAGAATCACAAACAAGGAGGTCCGCTCGAGCGAGTCCCTGCCTCAATTTTTCTAAGTCCTTGCGACGGAACCACCCTGGTTTTTGCTCTCCAACATCAATAGTTTCACCAGCAAGATGAATCTGTTCAGGATACAAATGAAACAAATCGTGAACCGTGACCACCACTGGAACTGAGGTTTCTTGAGGAATCAAGTGTGCTTGCTCTTGATCAGTAATGTGTATCGCACTGAAAGGGTGCTTTTTCTTGAGAATCTTTTCAACTCTTTTTGGGTGCGAAAACCATCGCTTGTAGAGTCGCGAAAGAGGGTTTCTTCTTTTTCGCAGTGGATATTCACATGGCTCTTGGGTCATCCATCCCCGAACATCTCCATTTTGTAACGAAGATACAAGATTGTGATGTGCACCTCCGATACCGGTGTTTCTGCCCAAGGCGCCGCCTCGGACCAGCAACACGTGTTTGGGCATACACGGGCGTACCGGTGCGCCCTCTTCAAAGGTGAGATGGTTTCTGTCAGATTTTCTTTATTCATAACCAATGTTCAGTGTTAAAATGGAATTAAGTAGTGGAACAGGTAGCATCAAATCGAGGAGATATTCTTGACTATCCCGCCACTCAAAGTTACGCGCAACGACTACAACGAAGTACGCAATTCAATTGAGTCGGCTATCTCTATTGGAGGAGACATTCGTGGAATTCTTGAATCACAAAAAGAACTCAATCCTCTGAACGATCTTCACAGTGAAGTGTGTAGAGCCGGAGAAGCACTCAGCGTCTTCGGCTCTCGTTGGACAATAGAAATCCTCTCTGCATTGTACATTTCAGGGCCGCGAAGATTCAATCAAATGAAGAATTTGTTGGAGGGGATTTCTTCAAGAACATTGTCTGATAAATTGCGGTATCTGGCTGACGAGGGGCTTGTTCAACGCCAAGTCACCGAAGGTCCACCAATCAGAGTCTCCTATCTCTTAACTGAACATGGTCGAACATGTGGTCGACTTCTATCGCCTCTCGTTGCGCATTTGAAAATTCATTTGGGTACCGTAATTGCACAGGATTAGATTGTACGCCGTGTGAAGCAACGATAGGATGGGTTAACAAAGGAGAACATGGAGTTCGACGTATGCCTCTTCTTGCACAGTGGATGCGTCAGCGACCTTGGTTGTCTGCCGGAATCATGGGTGCTGCGGGAAGTGTTGCAGGTATTGCAAGTGGAGTTGTTGCTGCTGCTTCGGCGGTTGGAGCGCTTGCTGTAGGCAGTGTATCTACGAAAGCGCGCACCTATGAACACCCTTTGAGAAAAAGAATCCTTGCCACGCTTGAAATTCATCCAGGATTGTGTTACAGAGAATTGCAATCAACTTTGAACACCGCCAACGGTACTCTAAGGCATCACTTGGATGTTTTGCAAACTCGGCGAAGTGTAACTGTTCTGCCCGTTAATGGCCGAACATGCTATTTCGCTGGGGCACCAAGTCAAGTCGAAATTTTGAGAGGTATCGCTGTAAGCGAGGAAAAAGCAGCCTCAGCACTACCTATTGGGCTATCATTGGTTCAACGACTCATTATTGAAGACATCCAAAAAGAAGGAGTCCCTCGATCACAAGCTGCTCTTGCCCGCCGAATTGGACGTTCACGCGCTACCGTGCATTCCGCAGTAAAAGTACTGCGCAGGCGTGGAATTTTACGTGAAGATCGAATTGAAATGATGCCCCATATCGACATGGAAATCGAATGGCATGGTACGAAAGGTGTCGATTACGATTGGAACGACGAGCGTAGATAAACTCAAAATTTTTCGCCTCTTGAGAGGCAAATAATACAGAGTCTTCAAAGACCCTCGACACCGACCATTGACGAGCAACATGTTTAGTGTCCGTTTGTCCGAAGTTGCGCTACCTGCCAGTGAGCGAGATTTAGATAATCTAGTCGGCTGGTTCATTGACACTCTAAGTTTAGTTCGAAAAAGAGGTGAGGCGACCGCAGATTTCGGTAAAGCAGGACCTGTCCATCGCTTGCTGCGGGATTATTTGCTCTCTCAACCAAATGTCAGTTGGGATGCGCAAATGCTTGCTGACGAGCTCGCTCTCACCCCTGCATCGCTAAACCACCACTTGACTCGGCTTGTTGAAGCCGGAATTCTTGGATTTTCAAATGAGGGCAAAGGTTGGAGGAGATACTTTTTGAGAGGAGGCTCGCTTACCAATGCCATCGAATTTTTTAGCTTTCAGTGCGAAACAATCGTTAAACAGCGAATGGCAATTATCGATGATTTGTGGAATCGTAACAAGCCTGACCTCAGTATGTCCATCTCGCCTACCGATACTCCAGCACTGAGTATCGGTATCGTCGAACATAGACCGTTACTCGAAGAAAGTATAGAAAGCGAACTTTCGCAGTGGATGGGCGATTTCGGACTGCTTGGGGAAAGACCTGGAAAAGAAGCTCGTGCAGATTCGATTTCTGTGCAACTGTTCCGACTTCTCCTCAATCGTGACCATCCGCTCTCTTTGGATGAAGCAGAGGAACTGTTGGATGAACAAAAACCACGAATAGGTCGTATTTTAGAGCGCTTTCGAACGACAGGAATGGTTCAAAGAGTTCCTCGGATAGATCGGCTTAACGTCACGCTTTGGACTGCGATTACAACTCAATATCAACGCAGAGGCGAGGACTGGTTATTGAAAAAGGGAGGGTTCCAAAGGATTCTTTCTACAAAACAGCAATCAATTCTCTTGAAGGATTTGAAAAAAGGAGTGTTGAAAGTAGAAACTGTGGGAGCAACGCTGAAAGAGACTGCGTCAGAAGAACAGATGTTATTGCTCAACTTACTCGGAGGCCGCTTACCGCTTGGGCATCAGTTGTCTGGATTCACCTCCTCTGAAGTTCACAATGAAGTCTCATCACGTATCGACCGAATTCTACGTAGAATGAGACGCGTTGCTCAATTGCTCGAACAAGCACTCAACGATGCCTAATCGTGACAATCCTTGAAAAACTGAGGCCTAGAGCAAACAACATGAGCAGTCATATCGGCAAAAAGCCGGGACAATGGGGGGGTGAATCTCGTCCCCTTTTCCTAGCTCCAATGGCCGGGGTTTCTGACCTTCCATTCAGGCTTTTAGCAAAGGATTGTGGGGCAGATGTGACCATTACTGAATTCACCAACAGTACTGCATTGACGCGCGAGGCTGCCATGTCTTGGCGAAAAATGGAGTCCCATGAAAAAGAAGTTCCGTTTATTCCACAGATTTTTGGAGGAGACGCAGGAGATATGGCAACGGCAGCAGAAATGCTTGCTGACAGTGCTGATATTGTTGACCTCAATTTTGGATGTCCTGCTCCAAAAGTGACCAAAATTTGTGCTGGGGCGGCACTTATGGGTGAGCCTGACAACCTTGTTTCCATGGTTGACGGAATAATTCAACGAGTTGACATCCCCGTCACTGCAAAAATGCGACTCGGAACTGGTCAAGGTGCGAACAATGCTCTACAGATTTGTCAACGCCTCGAAGATATTGGAACCTCTCGTCTGTGTGTCCATGGACGTACACTGCGTCAACGCTACTCTGGAGAGGCAGATTGGAATGAAATTCAAAGAATTGTCGACTCGGTCGAGGTCCCTGTCATCGCAAACGGTGATGTCGTCGACGCTGAAAGCGCTCAACTTTGCCTCGAAACGACTCATGCTGCAGGCCTGATGATTGGGCGAGGGGCAATTGGTAGACCCTCAATTTTTGGAGAGATTAAAGTTGGACTAGGGTGGATTGAAGAAAGCGAACTTCCATGGATTCAAGACCTCGGTGATGAGTGGTATGAACGCTCAGAAACCGGCAGGGCGTTCGCTACTCGCAAGTGGTGTTGGGACAAATACATTCAGTACTCTCACGAAAGTGTTGGACTTCAACCTCGATGGATGCAGAGGCATGCAGTCGCGTTTACGAAGGGTCTACCGGGTGCGAAGAAAATTCGAAATTTGATGCATGGTGCACCAACTCCTGAAGATTTTGCGGACGCAATATCGACATATCTAGGAACAAATGTAGACCAAAACCAATGAATCAAGTCGATTCAAAATGTTGATTGCCAGTCTTCGAGGTCTTGGGATGCGGCCCAATCTTCGTCAGTTGTCTCGCCGCGAACTTTGAGAACTTCACGAGCAAGGAGCCAGTAGATAAGAGCAAGAGAGCGACGGCCCTTGTTGTTCGCTGGCAAAGCAACATCGACGTTGCGGAGATTATTGTTAGCGTCAACAATTCCAACTATTGGCAATCCCGAATTGACCGCTTCACGAAGTGCTTGCTGGTCTGCTGCTGGATCGGTAACAAACAGAACATCGGGTTCAACATACGAGCGAAGAACCGGGTTTGTCAGAGAGCCAGGGATAAATCGACCGACTGCCGCATTCGCACCGATTGCTTCTGAAAATAATCGAGCAGGCCGTTGACCGTATTGACGAGCTGAGACCACCATGATTCTGCCAGCGTCATACTTGTTCAAAAATTGAGCAATAGAGCGGATTCGAGAATCGGTCATGTTCACATTAAGCAGGTACAAACCGTCTTCTCGGACACGCTCAATGAAGCGAGCCATGTCGGCACTCTTCTGTTGAGTTCCAATGTTAACTGCATTCTCTTCATAAGATTCGAAGGGTAAGAGTAAGTTCGATTCATCGGACATTGACATTCCTCAGCAGTCGTCCGACTTGGACTCCATATTAAAGCGGTTCGTAGAGGTACGGAACGAATTTCAACCCGTATGTTGACGGAATTTGATGGGAATACCTAGGAAGAACTCAAGACAGAGAAGATGTATGTTGACTTGCAGGGGGGAAGGATGTGAGTGATGTTGTGGCAGGAAATGAAGCGCTGAACGCCTCATGTTCCGAAGACGGTTTTTGGCGCGACAAGGAAGGAGTCGCACTTCCCGTTAGCGCAAGCGATCTAGAGAGGCACAGATACTGCCCATTGTCATGGTCGCTGTCGCGAGAAGGTAATTCCGGCCAAGGAGACGCAATCACCGCCGGAATCAAACGGCATGCTGAAATTCATTCACAAATGAAAGAGTTTCAAATTGAATCGAAAAAAATGCGCCGCTCTGTAACCGTATGGACATGGTGGTTTTCTATAATCATCGCACTATCTATCGACGCAATCGCCTTCAATTATATCGATGACGTGGTTACCCCAATCTACATGGCAAGATATCTTGCTTTGTGGAGCGTAACAACTCTCATAGCAGGATTGATTGCAATCTCTGTGCCTTGGCGTTCTATAATTGGATTTAATGAAACAATTAACCGACAAAAAACCAAATATTTAGTTGAAAACGATTCCTTTCCTCAATACTGGGAGCCAAAAGGTTTCATCGGTGGATGGTTTGAAGCAGGTAGGGTTGAAGCAAGCCTGTTGTTTGGTTCTATTGTGCTAGGGCTACACGCCATCGCTCTGGCGGCGGCAGATGACCGACAACAAGCTACATTCATTTTGTTCTTGACCGCAATGGGATGGACTCTAGCAGCATCATGGCAATTGCAAAGGTTATTGTTGTCTGATGCTGCATTGGAATCGATAAAGAAAGATATTGACCTTGAATATGGAGATGATGTTGCATATTTAGATAATGATGATGGAAATTCAACCCTTCTCGTCGACAATGAAATTGGCTTACGCGGCAAACCCGACCAAATTGTAATTGTTGATGGGGAATTTATTCCAGTTGAGCAAAAAACTGGAAAAGTTCCAAGGAATCCACACGACTCACATCGGATGCAATTGCTTGCTTACCTTCATCTGGTAGAAGTAAGCACCAAGAAAAGTTCACCGTATGGAGTTCTTCGATACGGCAAAGAGAATCTCCATCAAATCCCTTGGACAACATCGGCGAAACAAGAATTGTTTGATGCGATTAAAGAGATTCAACGACTCACTGTAGAAGGAGGAGCCGTTCGGAATCACACTCGCCCGGGGAAGTGCCAAAATTGTTCGAGAAGGTATGCTTGCACCGAATCATTGGTGTAATCATACGCATGTGTCTTCTAGAGGATATTTCAAGCAGGTACGCTTAATCGTCACATCGATTTGGAAATTATCTTGAACAGGAGTTTCAGGAAGGCCTATGCCGCGCGCTTCTATGTCCAACCTCCAATTGCCCTCCTCATAACTTGTAGAGCCAAATTCCAAAGGAATTTTGTCAGCATTCGCTTCGAGATCCTCACACACATCTATTTTCCAAGCAATTTCTCCGGAAGGGGTATAAAATTCTGCACGAACGTACCGAGTCACGTTTTCCAAACAGCCGATATCGGTATTAAAATTCGTAATTTGAACACTTCTGTAGATTGAAATATCTGTGACCGAAGAATCAACAGGGATTTCAATCGAGTTGTTGTATGACTCCCATTCAAAGAAATTCGTGAACACTTTGATGTCCCTATAAGTACGAGAATCCGTGTCCAATTCTGGTGCTTCACGAATGCTTTCAACGACCTCTCTTGCTTGAAGCAAGCCCAGACATCCAGATGAAGTACTCAACACGAAAGTTAGCACCAGCAGAACTGGCATCACCCACTTCGCCTTCATCGACACTCCTAAGGTCCGCCCACATATCAATTCAATGGAAATTTGATGCGAGGGTTTGAAGCCTCTAGGCTTTAGCGCAATATGTCCGAATGACGCTTGTGGTTGCCGAGCTGCTGCTATGACGAACCCTATGAAAGCCGACGGACATCATTCAAACTTCGCACCGCAGGTGCTGCACTCGGTAGCGTTAACAGGTATGTCTGCACCACATGCACCGCATTCTGCCATCTTCGATTCTTCTTTCTTTTCAGCAGATTTACGGCGCGCTCCTCGACGGCGATTTGGTTTCGCTGCTTTGGGAGTTAATTCATCTGTTTTGGATACCGGTTCATCATCGATAACGGTGAAATCAGAAGTGGTCTCTGCTACCTCATTGCCGGCAAAGGCCGAATCGGTAAGTTGCATTCCGACATTGACCTTGTCACCCGGCATGATACCTTCTTCACCGGTGATTTCATACAATCTTCCGCGAATATCTGCGTCGCTCGCTGAGAGCTCTTTGCCGTCATCTTTGTGAGCGATGATTTCTCCCTTCGATGCTAATATTGAATCGATATCATTGCCTTGTTCTTCAAGTTCTTTCATACTCTTGAGTGTAGTAGTTACGGTGTTTTGGTAGGCTTCAAGTTCTTCTTCTGTCATGTCTTCTTGCAGCAATTCTTCAGCATTCCTTCTGTCATAAGCAGCTTCAACTTCAGCTTCAGCTGTCACAATGTTCTCGTCCCACTCTTCTTCGAGTTGCTCTTCATCGTATCCGAATTCTTTAACCGCTTGAGCGAAGTTCTCAGTACCTGTTACAATTTCATCATCGTCAATTTCTTCTGGCAAGGCAACAGTTTCTTTGACCGTGCGTTCTTTACGCTCGCGTCGCTCAAAGAAGGACGAAACATCCTGTTCTGCACCACAATAGACGCAATTCTCCAGGAGGTCAGGTATCGATTCGCCACACTCGTGGCAGTCGTGGAATTGTTTCCTTGCCTTTTTGAGATTGAAAGAGCAATGTGGGCATCGGTCTTCATCACCTTCAAGTTCACCATCACATGCAGGACAGTATTCGAAAATATCTCGCTCAACCTCTTCCTCAGTTTCACGTGTCAAGTAAATCGCAAACACGAGAATAACAATCAAAATGAGCGCAACGAATCCAATCAAGGTAAAAGTACCCCATTCGGAATTTGAATTCAATTCATCGATTGCTTCATCACTCATGACTGTTGCAAAGGTACGAGTGAATGTCGTTGATACATCATCATCAGAAGGGTCGAGTTTCACAACTGTCGAAGGCGCTACAGCAGTGAATTCACACACTAGAGTCACCTTGTCTCCTAAGTTGGAAACTTCAGCTTCAAGGGTCGACAAAATGTTATCGTTTCCATCTTTACAATCGTAAGAAAGCGAACCGGTCTCGGTGCTGGTCAAATCTATTGACAGAGAATAATTTTCACCTTCCGTCATTGGTAAACTGAACTGAGAATTCGTTGAATCGGTGACTTCCAGCGTTGAAAGAGCCCAGTTAAGTCTTAACTCAGCACTCACTTTGACCATTCCAGAAGCAACGTTGTTCAATGAATTCGAATCCCAACTGTTTGCTGTTGGAATCCATGTGGCCTCAAAAGTAGCATTGTGTGAACCTATTGCAGTCGTTAGTTCGGCGGTCCACATGTAATCTTGACCAGGATTGAGGTAGATGATTTGAGAGAAATCACTTGTCCCCTCCCATGTGTACTGCAATCGCCCAGAAACCCGAAGTTCCCCAGTATTTTTCATACTCACGCCCCATTCGACTGATTCACCAGAATTTACAGAAGGCGACGACTTACTTGCCATCGAATCAACCAGAACATCCGGAACAGCGAACTTTGAGAATGGCGTACTGATTGCATCGTTATCGGTTGATTCTTGAGTGAAAGTTCCAGTACCAAACGGATCGATTTCTGCAGTGAGTGTGTGTATTCCCGGTGGTAGAGTGCCAAGTTCAGAACCGGTGATTGAACGTGTCCAAGTGACCTCGGCATAACCAATTCCTGTCAGATTTACTGTAAATGGGGCAGTCGTTACCAGTTCCCCGGTTGCACTGGTAATTTTTAGCCAGAGAGGAACTTCTGAAATCCCGCTGCCGTTGGTCCTTCCCAATTTACCGGAAACCACCCACGGCCCTTCAAGCGCATCCTCGTCAACAGCAATATCTAGAGTTCCGATGTGGAAAACGTCCATTCTCGTATCAACCTGAAGAGGCACTTCCACCATTTTATCAAATTCAGATGATTCAACAATCGCATTTTCATAATCAGGTGTAACCAGAATAGTGTGCGAACCACTGGATGGTGCAGTAAATGTGGTGTTCACCCATTGTGTAGAACCTGCGGCTATTGGAGGAGTGGTCAAGTCCAAATCAACACCATCGGGTAAATCAATGTGAAGAGTCGATGATGCTGCAGGTTGTGTTCCAACATTGCGAACCAATGACGACAATGTGACTGTGTCACCGGAGAGTATTCCCGAAGAAGGGGTGAGTTCGGTTTGTGTTACCTTGAGATTTGGCAGACCTGTAACATTGAATTCCACCCAAAAATGAGCGATATCGCCAGAACCTCGAGGATGTTCAAACGTGATGTGTATCTCATGTTCTCCTTCAGACACTCCAGGCCAAACCACCGAGACTTCCTCGTAGGTATTGGTGTCGATATCGACTGTCGCTTCTTTGAGCAATTGATTCGGTCCACGGAAGTCTCTGTAAAATGCATATTCAACATCGGTCGCATAATTTCCACTGTTAAACATTTGAAGATTGATGGTTACTGAATCGCCTGCTTGAGGATTCTGTGGAAGAAGAGCGACTGTGCTTGCACTCGCTTGAATCGAACCGCTCTGCTCGGCAGAAATTGTCATCGGCACCGATGCTATACAGAGTAGAAGAATCGCCAAAACTGGCTTCCACGCGCTCGCCATGTAGGTATTCGACATCCTGCGGAGCACTTGAACCCATCTCTACAAGTACGGTCAAAAACCCGTATGAGGGTTCTTTTAGAGTTCTCCGCGACAATCTTCATCAAAACCTACTGGGAGAATAGGATTTGATTCAAAACAGCAGCGATGAAGGGGAGCATTGAAGGATAACCGCACTCGTCTAGCACCATGGGCAGGGGTTGGGTGAGTGCGGTTCTTGTTGTCGCTCTTCTCATGGTGAGTACCACCCCAATGGAGAATTTCCAGCTTATTGAGCAGAAAAAGGTTCATCACTCCACTTCGAATTTGGTCCTCACATTCGCCAATGGACCTACCACAGATCAAGATATCGTAGGTTTGCACAGTATCTCTTTTTCTCTATCTGGAGATGCAAATGTCTCTTCAATACTTATTGAAATCTCAAGTGGGTCGGGGTCTTGGTCAACGGTTACGAATCTAACTTCGACACCGTGGTTAACTTATTTTGATTCAACCTCGTACGCCAACGGCTCGTATACTCTACGTGCAACAGCGTGGGATGATGATGTGAACGAAAATGTGATTGCTAGCTCTGGAACGTTTAACATTGTCAACCAAGTTCCTGTCATCACGATATTTACTGCTCTCAACGCTGCTGCTGGCTCGGGTGCATCGGCATCGGACAGAGCATGGTTCGGTATCGAAAGCGACGGTACCATTTCTTACCGTTGGGGAGCGAGTGATGATGACCTCAGTTATGCAACAATAACCAATGTCCCCGGACCAGGAGCGCCAGCGAACGACGGCCCTTCCGGAATTTCTTACGGTTGGGATTGGAGTAGCGGTGCCATGGCAGAAGGAACATGGAATTCTCGACTAACTGTTTACGACAGTTCAAGTTTATCAGCCACGCAAACTCTGTTCATCGGAATTGACCGAACCGGCCCAACACTGTCCTCTATCACAATTGGGGATGGTTCAAACTGGCAGACAACATCCGATGTTACCATTCGTGGTTTGATTGATAATGCTGATGATGGGCAAGGCAGTGGTGTTTCCTCTGCACAATACTCTCTTGACGGGCAAAACTGGAACACTACATTAACGGATTCCGTGCAGATTACCCTTTCAGAAGGCAACCACACGCTGCATGTTCGTTCGATTGACCGCGTGGGAAATGCTGGAGCAGTAAACCAATTCGACATCCGAATTGACGAGACATTACCCGAATCGATAGGTTGGACTGTCGATGAACTCACAACCAGTCGAATCGGTCCTGCAAATATCCAATTCAGCGCCATTGATGAAGGCTCAGGAATCGACAACTCCAATTCATATCTTCAGTTTGGCTTTGACTCGAATGGAGTTGGACAAACGCCAGACCTTTCCGGTAATTGGCAACAAATGAGCACGCCTGGACTCACGGGAACCATTGGACTGGCAAGTTGGGCTACAAAGTCAAGGCAGTACCTCATGTTCCGGGCAGTGGTCGTGGATAATGCCGGTAATGAGTATATTTCGAATCCGAGTTCGTATCAAATTCTACCCGGTCTTGACTTGTACTGGAATTCAACCGAAACAAACCTCGACCGTTTGATTGTTCGACCAGGTGAAACCGACGGTAATATTACCATCACCAGTCTGCTTGAAAGCAATCAAAATTACGGTGGTAGCGTTAATGTTCGACTCGAATCGGCTCCAGCAGACAGAAGTTCAACGGTAAGTTGGACGGTAATGGAATCAAGAACCCTTGATGCTGGGGCTCTTTCAGACAGTCAAGAATCACTGATATGGAACTATACCGTGCCCAATACCGGACAATTCGACTTGAGACTTGTCATTGATTATGTCAATGTCATTGATGAGTATGATGAAGGTAACAATTACAATCACATGGTTGTCACTGGGGCAGCGATTGGTTCACCCGGCCTTGTGCCCTCATTTGCACCATCGGTTCTTTTGCTTCTGTTAGCTGGCTTCATAATCACTGCACTTCAAAGGCGAACAAGAGATTGAAAAGAGGTCGGCTTTAGGATAAACCATGCGCCAACCCCTGCCGCGAGTTCCGAAGAACCGTATTGCGGTTCTCATTGGGTCGAAAGGGGCAACAGCCAAGTCATTACGGAATGCCTCTGGATGTAAGGAATTCATTATTGATTCAGACACAGGTGATGTCGAAGTGGTTTGGGGCGAACCGGGTACATATGACCCTGTGAAGGCAATGAAATTCCCGAACGTTATCAAGGCAATTGGCAGAGGAATGGCCCCTAAAGCAGCAATACAACTTCTTGAAGATGGTCATTTCTTTGAATTGGTCGACATTCGAAAATTTGTTGGAAAAAGGTCGAACCAACAAAGAAGAATCCGAGGACGAATTATTGGAAGCCAAGGTAAGATTCGAAAACTTATCGAAGGACTGACCGATACACAAATTTCAATCTACAATTCTACTGTTGTCTTGGTCGGTGAGGAAGAAGGCCTTTCTGCGGCTCGTCAGGCAATTGAAATGTTGGCTGGAGGAGCAGAGCACGGTACTGTGCTTAATTTCCTAGAACGAGACCGCAGACGGTCAAGAATAGGAAATCGACAACTTGACACTATCGAAATTCGTGATAATCGCCCATCATCTCCAGCAGACAATTTCGAAGGCCTTGTACCAGGGCTTTCCGATGTTTCAAAACGGCGTTCTCGACGTATGAAAGCCTCTCAAGTCGACCCTGAAGATGAGGGTGCTGTTGAGGAAATGATGGAACTGGCTGACGATGAAGAAGTCAGTTGGGAAGAAGAATGATTATTCTTCTTCAAAGGAATGCATTTGCTCAACGTGGTCAAGATTCATGTTCAATACCTCATACATGGCCTCAGCTAACGTGGTTTGAATGCCATTTTTGTTGCCCCATTCAACAAGTCTCGTAACATCGCGAACAAGAAATTCTTGTGCTTTGGGGTGTGTTTGTATTACTGCTTGACCAACATCAATTACAACTGCTTTTTGTTCATGCCACAGTATGTTGTAAGGAGAAAAATCACCGTGAACAAGTTCGGCTTTCTGCCAACATATGGCTAGGAATTCTAACAAATCATTGTACACTTCTTCAGTATTCTCGATTTCAACTTCACGAAGTTTTGGAGATGCTGATTCAGGGGTCCCAAGATATTCCATTACCAAGACGTTCTTGTGTATACCCAGCGGTCGAGGAACGTTCAACCCCCAGCGCCACAAACGAGAGAGATTACGATGTTCTTTACGTACCCAGATATCAACAAGGTCTCGATGTCTACGGCGAAGGCCTCCAAACCTTCGGTCCCCCTCTATATATTGAATCAAATTCTTGAAAACTGCATTGGACGTATGAAAAATCTTCACAGCCACGACTTTTCCATCAATGTCTGTAGCATGAAAAACATGGGCTTCCTTTCCTCGAGCAATTGGAAAATCAAGCGTGTCGATAGTACCCCCTTTCATGAGTTTGTACAACGACATCAAAGTCATTCGGTCAAACACCTGGTCAAACACTCGTCGATCGACCCAATCGTATGTTCCCGTACCTAAAGCGCCCTGAATTTTGGATTCAATGTCTCGAAACATTCGTTTGTAACGGTTCTCTTTCATCCAGCTAAATGCACCAGACTTGGCTTCGAGATTACTGAGAAAGTGGTCTTGTTCGTTTCGAGCAAAAGCATCATCTTGGTCTTTTTCAGTCGTTGATTTCGACTTGTTTTGACGGTTCTGACGATGGCGTTTACGTTGGCGTTTGTTTGATGCCAATTCGTCTTCCCAATCTCTTTTTTTCGCCATACGCCCACCCATGGGTCTTGCATCGCTTAACCGAATAAGGATTCCAAATCCTCATCATCGTCATCATCATCCACTTCACTGTCGTCAGTAGGATATTCTTCAACGGGTACATGAGGCGTTTCAACTTCAGCGACTTCATCTTCATCGTTGTCATCATCCGATGCGAATAAATCATCATCATCGTCATCTGCCGAACCGAACAAATCATCGTCATCATCGTCATCTGNCGAACCNAACAAATCATCATCGTCGTCTCCGTCATCGTCAAAGACACCGTCGGTTGTTTCTTCTTCGGGTTCATCCACAACTCCAAAAGTATCTGAAAATTCGTCATCATCATCATCGGTAACAGTATTCATGCCGAAGAAGTCGAGTTCCTTAGGCAGTACGCCCTTACGAGACAGGTACATGGCCTGTGTTTTCGTGTATCGATGCTTAACATCAGCTTTTGAATCTTGGAAATCCCAAGGCCAAACAATAATCAAATCACCGTCTCGAACCCACTGCCTGCGGCGCATCTTTCCTGGAATACGCGCCATACGTGTTTCACCGTCCTCACAAAGAACAGTAACACGACGACCGCCGAGAATTTGTTCAGCAAAGGCGAACATTTCGTTGATTTTACGGTTTGGCATTTTCACTCGAATTTTTCCACTTGAGGCGTCCTCAGGAGATTCGAGACGAGCGAGTTCTTCCACATCCACTTTCTCTTCATATCGACGACCCAAACAGCCTCACCGTTCTAACCCAACAGTCGACCCTTCTTGAATACCACACCCGCAGAGGATACATGAAAGTCCCGCAATAGGGCGTTTACAACAAACGGTACTTACCACTCGTAGTTGAGGCTCTGAGCCGCCATCTCACAAAGGCGAATGAGGGAATCGCCAGCAACACCGACCAGCAGCGTAACCAAGACACAGGCGAGGATGGCAGTCCGGACTTGCCAGCCAGCAGGAAGAGGACCTTCTCTGCCTTCTTCTGGCTCCTCAAAGAACATAACAACACCAACCCGTAGGTAGTAAAACATCGAAATGGCTGAATTGAGAACCATAAGGAGTGCAAGCCACCAAACCCAATGCAAATCACCGATTGCATACATTCCGCCGTCTGCTATTTCAGCACCCATATCTCCAACCGCTACACGGACAATTCCCATTATAACAAGCAGCTTGGAGAGGAAACCAGCCATAGGCGGAACTCCTGCAAGTGAAATCATGAAAATGAACATGGCGACTGCCAAAAGTGGTTCTCGCTTTGCAAGTCCACCCAACGAGGAAAGACGAGACGCTCCACCATCCGATTCCAAAATAGACAGTACAAGGAAAGCGCCCAACTTGAAAGCAACCAAAACCACGAGGTGGAGGAGAAGTGCAGTCATCACCGCAACGGCAGCTGCACTAGCATCTCCAGAGACAGTCGAATCCCAATTCCATGCTCCAACTGCGGTTAATGCAGCCAGCATATACCCCGCATGTGCAACCGATGAATAAGCGAGCATTCGTTTTGGATTGTCGCTTCCCAGTGCAGCAAGGTTACCCCAAGTCATCGTTATTGCAGCAATGGCTCCTAGACATACGAGCCAGATTGCACTACCATCGCTTGACTCCGGTGCTGCAACAATCAACAACATTCGAACCAATCCAAGCATACCCATCGCCTTGCTTGCTGTTGCAAGAACGCCGGCAACAGGGCTGGTTGCACCTGCATAAGCATCTGGAGCAGCGAAATGGAACGGTACTGCGCTGACCTTGAAACCAAAGCCAACCAGCACAAAGCCAATTCCAATCAAAGGAAGGGCGGTGGTTCCTGACTCTGCAAACGCTACGGACAGGACACTAAATTGCAACGAACCGGCCCACAAATACAGCATAGAAAGGCCGTAAAGACCGACACCTGATGCCACAGAACCAACGATGAAATATTTCATACCGGATTCTGCACCAACTTTGGATTCCTTAAGGAAAGCAACAAGCACGTAAGTGGAGAAAGAAGCCAATTCAAGTCCAATAAACAAGACAAACAAATCTTGTGCCAAGGCGACAACTGACATTCCAAGAGCACAGGTCACCATCAAGATGTAGAAATCAGCTTGGCGACGGTTGTTGTAAAGTTCGGATTCGGATACCTTTGAACCGATTCCATGGACCTGCAAACGATTCATGCTGGCCAAGGAGGCAAGTGCAAGTGCACCGAAGAAAATAAGTTCAAACACTCGGCTAAAGCCGTTGATAAGAAGCAACTCTTTGCCAGAATCGGTAACAATGAGGGTTCTGTCTAAACCTTGACTAAAAATGTACAAGACATTCAAGAAAGCAGCAGTCAGCGTAATTGTTGCTAACCAGGATGGAAGACGAGGATCACTGGTAATCTTGAATCGTTGTCCACCTAAGAGCCATGGAAGGCGTATTTGAGTACCTGGAATACGGAATGTCCCCTTACCAAGATTTGGAATGAGAATAAGAGCGAGCATTCCAGCAAAGAGAATCAATTCCGGACACATGGCTGAAACAAAGCCATCACTAAAAGGCTCAACTCGAGACAAGTTTGACATTTCAGACACCTCCGTTAAAATCGCCAAGGATTGGCATTATCAGTCCTTCAAAAATTTGCTTTGTCCAGTCATGCATCATGTCCAAACCAATCCACGGCATTACACCAAAGAGGATAGTAAAAGCCGCTAGAATAAGCATGGCCAACTTTTCGGGTGAGGCAAGGTCTGGAACCGGTTCACCGTGCAAGGACTCTGGAGGTTGGGTTTCGTCTCCACCTTCGAAAATAGTACGCTGCATTGACCAAAGATAATACGCAGCTGTAACGGCAAGAACCAGTGCAGGACCTACCATCCAGAAAACGCTCCATCCCTCTGCAACAAGGAAATACCAAAGTGCAATCAACATCATCAGTTCAGCAACGAAACCTGCAAGCAAAGGCAGTCCTAGCGATGCCATCCATGAAAACATCATCGAAGTGGCAATCCATGGTGAGTGCTTGGCCATACCTCGCATTGCACCAATCTCCATACTGTGGTAATGATGTTTGAATGCGCCACAAACCGCGAAAAGCATCGGGCTGATTATTCCGTGAGCGAACATCATGAAGAGAGCGGCAGCCCAACCCATCGGCTGCATTGTTGCAATTCCAATAAGAATAACACCCATGTGAGAGACCGATGAATATGCTACCATCTTCTTGAGGTTGGTTTGACCTAAACAAACAATCGCACCCCAAACCAGTGAAATCATTCCAATCGTCATCAATACCAGTTGGAAATACTCAAGTGCGTGAGGGAAGAGACTGAGAGGAAGTCGGAACATTCCATAAGCACCCATTTTCAACATTACACCCGCTAGAAGCATTGACCCACCTGTAGGCGCTTGAACGTGAGCATCGGGAAGCCAAGTGTGGAATGGAACTGCTGGAAGTTTGACCAAGAATCCAAGCATGAGCATGGCAAACAGAACCTTCTGGATATTGGCACCAAGGTACCAGCCATCGCTGTTTTCAGCAAATGCATATTGTGTGATACTCGGAATATCGAAACTTCGTCCAGTCATCGTTCCGGCATAGTCCAAAGGATTGCCTGGGTCTTGGAAGAAGTAGAGTGTAATCAATCCAAGTAACATGACAACCGAAGCAGTGAACGTGTAGATGAAGAATTTCTGAGATGCATATTTACGATCTGCACCTCCCCACACAAGTATAAGGAAAAACATCGGAATCAGTGTTAATTCCCAAAACACGTAGAACATGAACAAATCCAAGGCGACAAAGACACCAATTAAAGCGCCACCCATTGCCAGAAGAATTGGGAAATACATTGCACCATTCTTCTCATTCCATGTGGCAATAATTGTCACAGGCAGAAGGAAAGTAGTTAACCAAACCATTGGGAATGAAAGAGCATCGAGGCCAACTGTCCAGTGTATTCCAAGTGATTCAATCCAAGAATATTGTTTGTAAAATACATAGCTGTTGAACGAAATTCCTTCCCAACTGATGTCTCCAAAATACTGGAAGAACATACCGGTAGTGACCATCAACAACACCAGTGAAAACACCAAGCAGGCCATACGTACGGGGCCGACAAGTCGCTCACGCATCTTTGCATCGGCTCTGGATACAAATGCCAGGAGAATGACGCTTGCAATCAGTGGGAAACCAACGAGCGGTAGAGAAATCCAATCTTGCATTCAAGCCACCCCCCATATCAACATGAAAATTGAGAGTGTTCCAACCGCCACCATGAGAATGTAATCTCTGGCAGAACCAGTGGTCATCGAACGAACAACCGATGAAAGTGATTGTGAGCCGCTCTCGATTGCTTTGATGGTCCCATCAATGACTTCACTATCGGCTTCAGCCGCTTTGGTAGAGAATGCTGCCACAATGTGAATCATGGCCTTATCGTAGTATTCATCGATGTAAAGCCTGTTTTCAAGTGCAGTGGCAAGAGTTGATTCTGCAAATGCACTGTTATCGAAATTGAACCGCTTGTGGATATATGCACTGAGTTGAATGACTGGGCGCATCCAAGGTTTTGTCTCTTCGCCTTCTGCCAATTTTCCACCATACAGAGCCATTGCTAGGCCCGGACCGATGACGGCTCCAAGGAAAATAGCGATGTATGTAAGTACGAAGAAGAATGCATCTGAGTTGGCAAATGCGTGTTCCAGTTCATAGAGAAGTCCCTTGAGAAGACCTTTTTCACCAAGTTCATAGGAGTTGTCAGAAGCCCAATGAGTGAAGCCCAATCCAGCGAAAATTACCGAAGAGAGTGTCACGAAAGTCAAGATAAACAGCGGGGTCTTGATCCAAGTGTTGGTCGGTCCGACATGGGCTGCAACCTCGTTGTTTGGCTTGCCTGCAAATGTCTTCAGCCACATGCGAGACATGTAAAAGCCGGTCATTGCTGCACCGAGAAGTACACATATTGCTGGGAGGAAAAAGCGAGGGTCTTCTTGAGCAACTCGCCAAGCATTGGCAATGATGCCTTCCTTAGACCAGAATCCACCGATAAGAGGCAAACCCATAATCGAGGCTGACCCTACGAGCATAGCAGTAGCAGTAATCGGCATTTTCGAGGCAAGGCCACCCATGTTTTCCATGGACTGAGCATCGAAATGGTCGTCGTGATGATCGTCATGATGTCCGTCACCGTGGTCGTCATGGTGATGCAGATGGTGGTGGGCATGGTGCACCTCGTGAATCACCGAACCGCTGGCCATGAACAGCATTCCTTTGGCCATTGCGTGATTGAAAAGATGGAACAATGCGGCACCGAAGGCCACGACAACGATGTAATGTGCATCATCATCATGGTGCCAATCAAGGGTGTTTGCGAGGTACATTGCGCATCCAAGTCCAGTGAAAATATAGGCCAGTTGACTCATTGTCGAGTAAGCCAAGACCTTCTTCAAGTCCATCTGGACGAAGGCTATTGCAGCAGCCATAACTGCGGTAATTCCACCAATTGCTGCAATAATGAAGGCAAGGTCGTCCAAGTCACCGTGCAATGCTTCGGCGCCAAAGAATGGGAACATGCGAGCAACAAGATACAATCCAGCGTTGACCATGGTCGCGGCGTGAATGAGAGCGGATACTGGAGTAGGACCTTCCATAGCGTCAGGCAACCAAACGTGAAGCGGGAATTGTGCAGACTTACCAACAGCTCCAATGAACATCAATCCAAGAGCCCACTGCAGGGTTCCAGCTGAACTTGCTGCAACTGCTTCGATGTTGGCCTCATCGAAGACGACAGCATAATCGAGTGAGCCAAACAAATCCCACAACATGACCAGTCCAATCATAAGGAACACGTCACCGATACGAGTGGTAAGGAACGCTTTCTTAGCCGCAGATGCTGCGCTTGGTCGTTCGTAATAGAATCCAATGAGAAGATACGAGCAAAGACCCATTATTTCCCAGAATATAAACAGCCAAAGGAAGGAATCTGCAAGAACCATACCGAGCATACCAGAGCAAAAGAGAACGAACTCGGCATAGAAACGGTGGTTTCGATTGTCGTTGATTGGGTCTGTATTCATGTACCCAATACTGAACGTATTGATGAGTAAACAAAGGAATGCTGCAACAAACAACAGCATTACAGTAACGTGGTCAACATAGATTCCAAAGCCAAAGGTAACCGATTTCACACTGCTACCGCCGTCCCAGACTCCAGAATTTACCCATGCAATCTTCTCAACTGTTGCAGGGTCGAAGACTTTCAATGGATTGAAACCACCTAAAAATTCCGAGATGAGAAGAAGTGAGATAACTAAACTCGCGCCCATTACAGGAAGAGCAATTAAGCCTCCTTCCTTCATTTTATTTTTCCAGAACGGGTTACCATTAAACACCCTGCCAAGGAACAAGATAACTGCAAAAGTCATCATTGGTAACAGAATGATAAGCGGAGCAAAATCCAGCCATTGTGAGTCAATTGTGTTTGTTGCTTCTGCACCTGCCATTCAAACACCTCAGTTCCTCAGGACATCTACATCGTCCAGTGATATTGTTTCATGTTGCCCGTAAACAGCAAGGAAAATAGCTAATCCAATTGCCACCTCACTGGCTGCAATTGCTATAGCAAAAAGAGTGTAAACCCATCCAGTCGTGTCACCATGATGGACTGCTGCTGCTGCAAATTGCATGTTCGCAGCATTTAGCATCAATTCGATACACATGAGTACGATAATTGCGTTCTTTCGAGTGAAGGCTCCACCAAGTCCAATAACAAACATCAATGCAGAAAGTGCTGATACTAGGGCTGGATCAATCATTCATCTTCACCTCCAAGCAACGTACGGGCTTGATTCGCCCATTCGTCTCGCTTGATTCGGCCTGGAAAGAACTCAATGGCCATGTTGACTTCTTCTTCAATTTCTGGAGTCATGTTGGCCAGTTGGCTAAAGGTATAGATTCCAAGAACATTCAACTTCTCAGCAATAAACGGTCCAATGCCCTTTATTCTCTGTAAATCGTCGGCGTCAGAAGCACTGGCAAAACCCAGTGTGCTGAAATCGATTGTCTTTGCTTTCTCAGCAACACGAATGAGTTCTTCTTCCTTCTTTCGTGTCTTTTCGTCCATGCTTTCCAGACGGTTTCGGCGTTCCTCGAGTTCTCTGTCCATGCGAGCCTGACGTTCGACAGCTTCAACCTCTTGAGAATCGTCCGTTTCTTCAGGTTCTTCAGTGACTTCAGCCTCTTCTATCACTTCTACCACTTCTTCGCCTTCCGACTCGTCTGCCTTTTCTTCTTCCACGGCATCTTCGTCATTGTCGTCATCGTCTTCCACTTCGACAACTTCTGCCTCATCGGTTCCAAACTCCCAGAGAAGATTTTCCATTCGCTCATCACGAACAAGATACGCAGCACCAATCATTGCCATCGACATAAGAATGCCGAGAATGAGCAAGGGCAATGCCCATTCAGTGAGAAGCGAGTCAGCCAGTCCACTGGTTGTTGGATAGTCATCGCTGCTGTTCGCCCAAACGCTATCTGCACTAAGAACAGATACCAGAATCATTCCTAAGGCAAGTAGGCCCATACGGGTGAATAAGGATACGAGTTTCATTCAAAGTCCTCCTCAAGAATTTGCCTTCGAGTAAGCATAATACCGAACAAAACAACCAAACCGACACTCGCCAGATAGACTAGAATTTGGATGGCTGCGAGGAATTCTGCTCCCAAGAGAATGAATATTCCGGAAACGGCCATGAACGAAAAAATGAGTGAAAGCATAGAATGGGCGACCCTTTGAGCCAAAACCAAACCAAGAGCACCGAGAATCGCAATTGTTGCGAACAAAAAGAAAACTCCTGTTTCTGCAACACTTGCGATGTCCATCTCAAGCACTCTCCTCAGCAGCAGCCTTTGCTTTAGCCGCTTTCTTTGCACGCTTGGTACGTTCTTTGGTGGCTCGCTTTGCCAATTCAGTATCAACCGCTTCTTGGTGAATCGATGGCAACACACGAGTTCGGCTAGCATCAAACCATAGATCTTGTCGGGTGAAACCAGACATTCCGTCGTATTCATTGGTCATAAAGAAAGACGTGAAACCACATGCCTCCATGCACAATCCACAGAACATGCATCGCCCCATGTCAATACGCCCTGAAACAATTTGGTCGTCTGCCACTCGCAAATCACTCTGCTCCATGGTAACTTCTTCACCCGAATCGTTCCATCGAATCGTTGCAGTAGAGCCTGAAAGGTCCAAAACTTCTCCGAAACGCCATTCGTTAGGGGTGTCGGTGTGAGCGGTGACGTGATTGAAATCATCAAGAGTTGCTGCCACTTCAGGCAGAAGGGTTGCAGCATGGCCGCCAACTTCGAGTTCTCCGCCCATTCCACCGTGTTCACCATCTGCACCGTCAAGAACATCGACGCGAAGTTCTGTCGTCATGTGGAGACAATCGTTCGGGCATGCTGTGACACATAATTTACATGCAGTACATGTTTCCCAAATAACTCCGATACGACCGTTGTAGTTCCCAGGAACAAACAGCCATGGTTCCATTTCTTCAAGTCGTTCGTATGGATATTGAACGGTTTGCGGTTTCCAGAGAGTTGGGAACAAATCAGAAGTCACTCGGTCAGGAGCAAAAGTCTGCACCGTAATGTCGTTGAACTCTGAAGTCTTACCGGCTCGGGATTTACTTCCATCATCGAGGAATTCTGGGTGTTCAGTGTTGTGGTAACCCCAACCTAGACGTTTTCCAAACCATTTACCAAAGAATGGAAAGGTCCTCAAAGCAGTGACGAGAGTAATCTTAAACGGATACCAAAAGAGGTTTCTGAAATTCGGTTTTGCGTGTGGATGCATTGGCATGTTAAATCACCTCAGTCCTTCCCCGGAGTGTGCGTTCCCGCGGGTTGTAATGTGTACACGTGGTACATTCTATCAGGCGCAGCGTCTTTGTCTTCATCGTTAAGAAGAACATAGAAAACACCGACCCAAAACAATGTCGTCACGATTGGTATAAGCATTGGAATTCCGAAAGCGTCCCATGCGTTGCCACCTTCATCGGCATAATTGAGATTCTCTGGTTTGAAGAAATACAACCGGTAAATGGCTGAAAGAACGACTTGCACAACGGAGAGAGGCAGAAGCATTCTCCAGCCAAATTCTAAGATTTGGTCTGTGCGTATTCGAGCCAAAGAGAAACGTGCCCATACAAACACGACAAGGAAGACAAGCCATGTCTTCAGAAGAACGACGATTGCACCGGGAATGAGGACATATGCATCTCCCAACACTGGAATTTGGCTAATGGTGCCTTGGAAAGGCAGATGCCATCCACCCAAGAAGAAGTGCGTAAACAAGAAACAGGCAGCGTATGTTCGAATGTACTCTGCCATAAACAGCATACCGAACCGCATTCCGCCGTATTCAGTCCACCATCCTTCGACCAATTCAGCCTCAGCCTCAGGCATATCAAACGGAACTCGCTCAACTTCAGCAATCATCGTCACAAGGAACAAAACTGCCCCAAGAGGCATGAGGAAAAGGTTCCAAGAGCCTGCAGCATGCTGGAAGTGGATGCTCTCGATGATGTTGAATGTCCCGGAAAGGATTGCAACGGACAAAAGCGTGAGCAAAAGAGGGATTTCGTAAGCGGTCAGTTGAGCTGCTGAACGAATTCCGCCGATGAGCGTGTACTTGTTGTTTGAAGACCAACCTGCAAAGAAAACGCCGATTGGGGCAATACCAAAAATTGCAATCGCATACAATATTGAGAGGTCTGGATTGGTTGCATAAATGCCACTTGACAACGGAATGATTCCCAAAATTAGCAGCGTAGATGACACGATGAGGAAGGGGGATACTTCGAAAATGAGTTTGTCAGCACGACGAGGGACCATGTGTTCTTTGAGCAGGAATTTCATCCCATCGGCCACGTTTTGGAAGAAACCTGGGAGAATCGAATATCCCATCCACGAGCGATTGTTTACTCGGTCGACTGTAGCAAATTTCTCGTCACTGTTGCCGAATTTCTTGTTAAGAAACTTGTTGATTGCACCAACTATCCCTCCACCAAAAGGTAGCATCTTCCACCATTCACCTGCAGTAACGCCGTTTTCGCCGACCCATAGCGAGCGAAGAGCGGTGGTAGCGCCTCTTCTGTCGTTCATTCGTGCAACTGCCTTACGTTCAATCCACAAAATCGCGAATTGGCTGAAAAACAGCATCAAAAAGACGATGTTTACGACAGCGAAAGTCCCTGCCAAAAAGGCGAGGTCCGCTGAGCTTTCCTCAAGAGGTGTACCTTCAAGCCCATCGGTGATGAGTGTGTGGACAAGACTGTCTTTACCGAGGAATATGCTGCGTAAATCGTAGATGTCATCCATAGCAAATCACCTCAACGGTCCGTCTCTCCTATGCATGGGTCAAAACTACCCATAATTGCTGGAATATCTGCAATTTTGTATCCAATCATTGTCTTGGCAACATAGGGGATGGTGATAAACATAGGAGAGCGTATAGAAACACGGTATGGATTCTTACCACGGCCCTCGCCACCGCCCTGTATGTAGAACTGGGATGCGCCACGGGTGCATTCGTAATTGCTGAAACCGGTTGCTCCTTCAGGTGCACGGGTTGGTGCTTTGGTGTAAATCATCTCGTCACCGGCTGCATAGTTTGTGTTTTTGCCACCGGGGATTTTGTTGAGTGCATCCAAGACCATGCGGCAAGATTGACGCATTTCTTCCATTCGAACACGATATCGGTCGTAGCAGTCAGCACCCTTGACCGATGTAGGTTTCTCGACGGCAGGCTCCCAATCAATTTCATCATAGACCGAGTAAGGATGTGCCCATCGAACATCGTAGTTCACTCCAGCTGCCCGTACATTCGGGCCTGAAACGCCAGCGTCGACCATCGATTCAGCATTTGCATATCCTACACCTTGAAGCCTGACCAACCAAATGGTCGATTCATCGAGCATCATTTCGTATTCATCAAGACGCTTTTCAAAGAGTTTCGTCTTTGCAACGACTCGGTCGGCAAAGCCGATTGGCATATCGCGCTTGACACCGCCTATTCGGGGATAGTTGTAATGCATTCGAGAACCTCCAAGTTCCTGCAAGAGGTCAAGGAACATCTCACGGTCACGCATGCACCATGTCATCAATGTTAAATTTCCAATGTCAGGGCCAAATGCCCCTAGCCACATGAGGTGTGATGCCAGCCTTTGCAATTCAGCAGATATAAGTCGAATGTATTCTGCACGGGCAGGAACTTCTGCTTCAAGCAAGTCCTCAGCAGCATAAATGTACGAATTTGACCATGTCATTGCGCTCACATAGCACAACCGGTCACAGTATGGTGTGACTTGTGTGAAATCACGAGATTCGCAAATTTTTTCTACACCTCTATGGATGTAACCGAGTTCGGCTTCAGTGTCCACAACGGTTTCACCGTCGACTTTGACTCTTAACGTCCACAGCCCGTGTGTCATCGGGTGTTGAGGTCCCATTGTAATCCACATTTGTGCCATAATAATACCTCACTTTACACGGCCCTCGTCCGCCGGCTTACGCATGAAACCTTGAGCATCATCGTACATTTCGTTGTGATCGTGATATCGAATCTTGTGTTGCTTTTGAAGAGGGTGGAAACCTTCGGGGCTGTCGTTTGGATTGAGAACACGATGCATGTTTTTGTGACCTTCAAATTTAATGCCAACCAAATCCCATGTCTCTTTCTCATTCCAATCTGCGCCGACCCAAATGCTTTGAATCGACGGTACTGATGGTGAATCTCCTTGAGGAAGAGGAATAAATACTTCAAATTCCATTGGAATATCTTTTCCAGAGAGTGAAGCGACATCATGGACTGTGCAAGTGTTTGGTTTTTGGTCGCGGATTGGTTGCCTCAAGAAATGATAGGCCACTTCCCAACCACGCTCATCCGGACCATCGGGAAAATGAGTCCCTGTGACCATGGAGCAGTAATTGACGTCCAAATCGTATTTCATCCACTTTGCTAGAGCAAGCCAATGTTGAGGTGGACAGATGATGCGCAGAAAAGAGTATTTCTTGGCGTTGGAGTGAGTCTCAACCGATGCTTCAATACCACTGCCACCAAATCGTTCGTTGACAGCAGAAAGGCAAGCTTCAGCAGCAGAAGTGTTTTGTTGCACAGAAACAGAACCTACCATTTCAGTCCTCTCCCACAATTACTGGCTTTTCACTGGCTCTTTCAACGCTCGGAGCACCACCAATTCGAATGATTTTTTCTCGAAGTAATCCGAAACCATCGATAAGAGCTTCAGGTCGCGGCGGACATCCTGGAATGTAGACATCCACTGGAATAACAGTGTCAACACCCTCAAGGATATTGTACGACTGGAAATAGGGGCCGCCAGATATTGCGCATTCACCCATAGCGATGCAATACTTTGGCTCAGGCATTTGTTCCCAAAGACGGACAACTTTGTCGGCGAATTTCTTTGAGATTGGACCGTTGATGAGGAGCACATCGGATTGACGAGGCGATGAACGGAACAACACTCCGAATCGGTCTCCGTCGAAACGCGGAGTCGCTGCTGCCGCCATCTCAATTGCGCAACACTTGATTCCCAAGTGGAGTGTGAACAAGGATTTACGACCAGCCCAATTGAAATATCTTCCAGCTAAAACACCGAGGAACTTCTTAATCCGAGTTGCCTTGAGTGCTTCGTCGGTGACACCTCCGACCATTTCGACAAGTGCACGACTGTTGAATGCTGCAAAATTTTCACCTGCTTCTGGCATAAAATCACCTCAAATGTAAATGCGACCTCGCTTACGGAATACGTACCAAACACCCAAAGACATAATGGCAAAGAAAAGAGCGAGTAATGTCAGAGCACTTTTGGCTTCAGAAACTGCATTGTCTGCGGCACCGGGTGATGTCGCATCAGAAGCAACCATGCCCCCTAGAACGAGGAACATGAAAGCAACATCAAAAACCAAGAAAATAATAGCGTACCAATAGTATTGGAAATGGAATTGAATCATAGCGTCTCCAACCGGCTCACTACCACACTCAAATGTTGTCAATCGACGAGGGTAGAGGCTGTGATCGCGTTCATAACCTTCCAAAAGGTAGGAGCGAGTGATGTGAGGGCGGGCCGGATCTACTCGTGGACGAACCACCCAGGTAATTATGAAATTTGTCAGTGGCATGATGATGCCAAGTACCGTCAAAAATCCAATGGACAGGTACGCACTTGGAACCGATTCGAGTCCGGACATTTTTTCACCCATGCGCAAAGCGTACGCTCCGCATTTGTTCCGACTTAAGGGACCCCCATAAGTATTCCCAAAACACCCTTAAGAAAAGCCGCTTAATTGCAACTTAGAAACAAGGCCACTGCGAACCAATATCTATTCTCAAGAACGAGAACGCCCCGTCACCGTTCGAACGATGATTAATCCGAGCAGAAGCAGTAAGAATCCTGAACCGTAAGTCGTGACTTGACTGGATGTCAAACCGAGTCCAAAGAATCCAGGATCGACTTTTCCGTTCATCGTGAATTCAAGGTTTACTCGATCGACTACACCGGTTTCAACAGGTTCAGCTGAAAGTGTAAACTTGTATGTGTTGTCAGCGCTTGCTCCTGATGGAGCGATGATTGTTAATTCAATGGTTATCGTCTGTCCTTCATCAATGGTGCAAATAAATTCCTTCACCTCGAGTTCACAGTTGTTTTCACCACTCGGTTCATCCAGATTCACCAGCCAACCTCGGAATCCTTCTGAGGTAAATACGGCTACATCTGCTTCGATATTTCCCGTGTTTGTGAGATTGACAGAAATCACCTTATCGGCATCTGTATAGATTATGTCCGTCTCTAGCAGGGTATTCTCGCGATCGAATTCAAAGTCATAGAGAATTTGAACGTCAAGAGAAATGTCAAACGCCCCGGAACGATTTGCCGCATTTTTTGTGCTCAGTACAACCACTTCAAGTACGCCTCCATCGCCAGTTTCGGCTCCTGGATTAACAGTTAAAGTCAGTTCAAAATACATTTCAAACGGTCGGGCATCGTAACCTCCACCGCAATATCCAAGTTCACACATCTGAGTTTCAGCAGCATTTTTTGTAGCCCCTACAATCGCCTCGCCTGAAGCATCGAGGAGGAATTTACTGTTGTTTTGGTCCCAAATTCCAAAGCCGACTGGTACATCAAAGGAACCTTCCACAGGAAGTCCATAAAGTGTTATTTCACGGGTTGCAATTCCTTCAAGACCAGAGACATCCAGAACCGCCCTGTCGTTACCATCGCCGGTATTCTTGACCCAAAAACCGTATGTCTGAGTTCCAGAAGGAGGCAATATTGCCGTGCCTGAACGTTGGTCTAATCCACCATCAACAAGACGTGCGTCCATCGCAAATACTCGGTCTGAAAGGATGGCAAGCAGCTTAAACTCACGTTGGTTATCTGGAAGACCGTCGCCATCAGCATCACCTGAATTGGTTGAGTCGTCTTTGTTGATTATGCGTACAGTCACCCGAGACGAAGAAAGTTCTTCCTCTCCGTCGATACTCACGACCATGAACACTTGTACGGAACTCTGAGGCGGAATTGAGATGCCTTGTGAGGATGAGATGAGATTTCCTGAACTGTCCTCACAATGCACTTCCCATTCGGGAGATGCGGTTTGGTCTTGCTCAATGCAACGATAATTGTCTTGAGTGTTGCCGGTATTTTGAATCGTGATTGGGAATTTAACGAGCGAACCGGAACGTCCAGTTTGTTCAAGTGCGTCGGCTTGAGCCTCGATTCCGTGAATGGCTTTGACAGAGACAGTAAGTGTCACCTCTGCGTAAGCAACTCCACCGCCAGCAGGCAAGACTGAGAATACAATTTCGACCTGCTCGGTTGCAAGAGCAGATTCAGGGAGAGTCACAACCACCTCGATGTTTGCACTTTTCTGTGAACCGTGCTTCGAGCCGACTGAAACGGTAGATGCATCGAGTTGAACGCTCCAACCTGAAGGAACAGCAGACGTAGATACACGCAGATTATCTGGGCCATTACCTTGATTGTTGACCGTCAAAGTTGCGGTATCGTTCGAACCAGGTTCCACATTTGAAAGGCTTGAAGTCGAAAGAGAGAGTGATGCACCAAAAGACTGCCCGACAATAACGCGAAGTTCTTCGGAACATTTGACTGTGTTTCCATCTTTCCCAATGATTGTGATAACAGATTCATCGCCGGCTGTCACTGAATCGTCAGGAGATACTGTGATGTCGAAAATTTTGGTACCCTCGCCGTCATCATAGGGCAGCAGTCCGGAGGATGCCCCATCAAAATTCACCCAACCACTTCTGCTACCGGTTTTGGCCATGTTGACCGACCAGTCGCTGTTACCGGTATTGGTGAGCGTAGCAGTAAGCGTTGCCTCTGCATCAGGGTCAACAGTCATACTGGATTTGGATAAAGACATACTGCATTCGTGCAATTCTGGAACCGTGAGATCGAATTCTTCTACATCCTTTGCTTCTTGAGATGGATCGCTGGTTACTGTTCCGGTAATTTCCCAACAGTATTTGTTCGCTTCTTGTCCCGCTGGAACTTCAACAGACACCGTGACTTCCTCTGTCTCATTTTGGTCCAATTGCACCGAATCTTCGTCCAAATCTACCGTAAGGTCATCTGCATTTTGACAACCACTACCGTCGGCCTCAGATACCGAGAGAGCAACTGTTTCGTTTGTCTGCCCTGTGTTTTCCACGATAATGACGTATTCAATTTCAGATTCGCCCCCCCACTGTTGGCTACGCTTCGATTCAAACTTCATTGAAAGGTCAACACCAAACAAAGCCGAGCCAGAACCATCGCCAGCAGTCGTTGTTACTGTCTTCGTTTCTGTAGCAGGTTGACCTGCAACATCCGGAGGAGTAGGAGCTTCCTGAGCATTCGCAGTAATCGTGGTGTCGCAAGTACCTTCTGCTGCTTGGGTGAGCGTGATGTTCATTGTGGTTTCACCAAAGTCTCCAGATTCCACAACGCCGGGAATTTGTTGAATTGAGGATGAATATTGTCCGCATTCTTGGGTAGCTTCTTCACTTGTCGAAAGCTGTAATGTGACCGCAGTCGGCCCATTGTTATAGATTCTAACTGTGTATTCCCCAGCCTCACCAGGGTTGACTTCAAGTCCGTTTGAAGGGCTGGTTTGAATCGAAATACTTGCATCACGAGCGCCATCTGCTAGAGCAGTTGGGGCTACCATTGGTGCTAACGAAAACAAAAGAAGGCCGACGAGGAAAAAAGCACGCTTTGAATCGTGACTGAAGTTTGGTTCTCGGGGGTCCATGACCCCCGGTGGAGGCTATACTATCAAAAGGCTACCCACAGATGTTTATCCATAGGATTCCAAGTTATCAATTCATGCTTCGACGAAAGAAGATGAAGGAGTAGAGCAGTTAAGGCACTGCTGAAGCTCATCTGCTGAGCAATTTTGCTGACCACTGCGGTGATATCGAGCACCGCATCCTGGACAACCAAGCATCGGCCCAGAAATTGTTGTGCGGCAAGACCAACACATAGGGCCGGTTGATGCCGGCTCAGGGGTAGAGAGAGTTGGAACAGGTTTTACAGTCGCAGATGAAAATTGGTGCAAAGGAGCCATTTGTGTGTTGTTTTGAGGTTTTTGACGTTGAAGAAGGAATGCTCCTCCTGCAAGCAGGATTATGACAAAAACCCCTGCGAATATTCCGATTAATGGGAGTGTTTCACCCGATGTACCGACAGGCTCTCCGATGGATGTGACTCGAACGGTAAATGTCGAGTTCGTTATGTCGTCTGCACCCTGTAGAGAGAGCTGTATCGTGCCATCTCCTGGCCTATCGCCACGAACCATCAACCGAAGCTTTGCAGACTCTCCAGGTTCAAGATTGAGGATATCGTTTCCATCAATTTGTGCGTCCCAATCCTTTGATTCATCAATGACAAGTTTATGCGAGAAAGCAATGTTTCCAGCATTGGTTAATGTCACTTGAAGTTCTTCTCGGGTACCGGTCGTAAGCGCAACATTGCTATCTTGAACCCACGAGGCTTCTTTCACCGTTGCCACTAAGAGGCCAACTGTTTCAGTGGCTTCTACTTCATCTCCGGAAATTCGAAGAGTAAAACTCGGTTCGCTCAATGGTTCCATTGACGATGCAATAATGACGGTACATGTAACGGGTTCGAGTTGACCAAATCCGATTGGATTCAATTGTGAACATTCTCCAAACAATCCACCACTCAAAGAAACCGATGCCGTAGGCTGCCATGTTACGTCTGCATCGTTTCCAATCAACCAAGTGAACTCAAGGGGAACACCGGTTGGATGAGAGCCCTCTCCAAACGGTGTACTCCAAGTTTCTTCACCGTATTTGAGATTGACAAAATTTATTGTCGGTTGAGCTAAATTTTCGACACTAATTTCATCGCTCCATGTGATTCTTTCTGAACCATTGTCCAGATGAAACTTCACCGTTCCAGCAACACCAGTGCCGTCTCCAGTCACACCATACAGAAGATTCTTTGATGAAGCCCATTGAAGTTCAAACGGTTCAATGGTCGATGAAATTGACCAACCAGAAGGAAGTTCAAAAGAAGGAGTAAATGTCAAGTCGATATTGCCTCGATGTTCAAGAGAAAACAGCATTGTAAACGAGGAATCGGGTCGTAGAACGCCAATGTTCGATTCCAAATCAATATCGATTTGCTTGATAGTCTCTACTTTAATTGGAATATCAAAGACCCAGCTTTCAACAACTTCCGTTTGGGAGATTGCAGTCAATCGTACCAAACGTTCTGCGCCAGCAGCTGTCATCACTTGTGGGGGAGTGAATGACATCCCAATCAGTTTATGAGTTCCTTTTTCGATCAAACCAGTAGAGCCTGAACTCGCCCCGGGTTCACTTGAAAGTGTATCGAATCCGGCACTCCATCCTGCAGGTGCTTCCAGGAACAAGTCGTATCCAATGTTTGCATTGCCGATGTTGAACAACCGAATGTCGATACTTGTGGGGTCGACTGGGGACACAGGTACAATCTGATAATCGTATTCCAGTCGAAGATTCGGTAAATCTGGAACCTCAAAATAAAGCATGTAAGGGTACGTCACTGCATTATCGACGTCGATACCAAGCAAATCAATTCGGTATAAGCCTGGAGTGGGCGGGGCTGGATGAACCAAAGTAACGATAATTTCAGCAGATTCTTGACCATCAAGGGTAAAATTCGATTCATTAGAACCAACGTACCAAGTGAGTGTTTCACCGCTCAAATCATTCATCACTCCTTGAGTAATGAGACTCGCGTTCGTCGAAATCAAGGCTGTATTGGTGAGTTGGACAGACCATGAAGTGGTCGATTGTGAAGTATTCAACAACATCAAAGTTTGAGAATCAGCGGAAAGTTTCACCCCCGGAGCAGTTACATTAACAGAAATGTCGTGCCGGTTGTTGTCTTCAAGAATCTCCTCAATCGTGTCATCGGGGTCGATGACAAACGAGAGCAATGATTGTCCTGCAACTTGAGGCGTCCAGTACCATGAAAGGGTCTTGGTTGCACCGGCTCCAAGGTCAATACTCTTCGATTCAATCTCGACTCCATCAACTACAAACTTGACATCGAAGGAACCGGTACGTACATTCCCTACATTGAAAATTTTCGAAATCAATTGAAGTTCATCCCCAACTTGAGGTATGGTTACCGACATGGAGAATTCTTCTTCAACAACGATAGGGTCTGGTCGCAGGTCATTTACGCCATGACCCATAACTGCAACTGCAAAGGGTTGGGCTCTGCTGCCACCGTGGTACGAATCTTTGACGACAACTGTCCAAATTCCAATTTCGGCAGTATCGACCAAAACAACTTCGACATTGTTGAGGCCATCAGCACTTCCTCCAGTTGTTGAACGACCGTTCGCAAAATCATTTCCGAGATAAATCTGCCCGCTTGGGTCGGTGACTTGGATATCAAGGTCGTTCACAAGTTGCGTACTTGAAAAAGGTGAACCGCGTTCATCAGACCAAGCAAGAACCGCCTTAAATCCAGAATTTCCTTGTGAGATATTGAATGTGTATGTTTTGGTATTTCCCGTTCCAGAGACCACCGAGCGGTCATCAACCCATATCCCCTGTCCGGACGTGGGCGCAAGAGTATTCCGCAGGTCGATTCGACCCCAACCCTCATCGTTATTTGGGATATCTCGAGCACCGACATCTTGAGCACCCAGTATCAGTAGGGCTTTGACAAGGGCTCCTTGTGGCGATGGACGTTGAGCAATTTCCTCAAGATATTCTCGAACCATAAGTGCAGCACCGGCTGCATTCGGAGTAGCCATAGAAGTCCCAGTGTATTCCAGGTAGTAAGAATTGGACCAAGTTGAACTGTCGGTATCTGTCGCCTCTTGTGCCTTACACGACCGAACATAACCTCCAGGAGCAAGTACATCAGGCTTGATTCTACCATCATCGGTCGGACCTCGTGAAGAGCCATCCATAATCGAATTGGGAGCCCCTGAATATCGGTTTTGATGGTTACCTACAGTAATGGTATTTTTTGCTGTTGAGGGTGAACCCACTGTTCCGGAATTTGGGCCATCGTTTCCAGCAGCAAAAAGAATCGTCAGTCCGTTTCGCCCGTTGTAATAACGGTCGTAGTAGTTTGAACGGTCATCGACATCTTCGCTCTCTGAAGTGTACTTTCCTTGATTGCTTTCCAACGAAGAACCCCATGAATTCGTATGTGTGTAAGCCCCTGCTGAGTAAGCTGAATTTAGCAAATAGTTCAAAGACGGGGATTGGAAATTACCCGTTTGGTCGTTCTCCATCGCTTGGAAATACAATTCAGCTGATGGAGCAACCCCTGAGTAACCACCTCGGAAACCGTCACCGAGCACAGTGCATGCAACGTGAGTACCGTGGCCTGAATGTTTATCGGCAGTGGAACCGTCACCAATGACATCGTTACTGGAAAGCACTCTTGAGCCAAAATCTCCATGGTCAGCATCAAGTCCTGAATCGGCAACTGCAACAATTTGTCCGGTACCGTCCAAATCAGTTGTAAAATAACTCGTCATTTGGGAAGTTTTCATGTGCGTTCTCGCCTGATTATTTTCGATGCTGAACATTGGCTCAAAACGAAGGATTCGCAGTGCAGGTTGAGATACAACGCCCAAAATATCCTCGGTTGAAAGCGTGCCTTTGTACCGTCCATCATCCCATTGATGAGATTCGGAGAAGGCCAATGGGATAATCTGAGAAACTTTTTGCTCGAGAGTTGACCCCTGTGAATCAACAATCTTGATTCCTTCCAACGGTCCCAATTCATCTCGCCAGCCTTCAATTCTCATCGTTGTGTTTAGAAGTGCTTTTTCACCTTCTTCAAGCATCAAAACATCCAAAATCAACTCATCTACCAACAAAGCAGTAGGAACCTGATGAAGAGCAAGTATCCCGTCAATGGATTGGAGTGATGATAATGCGTCGGGTGTACCTTGAATCAAAAGCCCCGATGGAGCGATAAACTCTCGAATGACAAGGCCGGAACGGTCTCCGATTTTTTGTCGTACATCCAGCATGAGAACCTCATTTGAAACGATCACCAATCCTAAATCGAGTCGAGGAGTCATCCATTCAGAAGGAACTGGGCGCTCAACATGAAAACCTACAGAATCAAAAGTGCCTATCCGACTCTTAGCAATTTCAAGACGCTCCTCGGCATGAGAAGAAAAATCCTCGTAGCCTACCGCATCAAGGTAAGTCCCTTCTCTCAAATCAAACTGAACCCATTCAATGCCATGCTCATCGTTCATGGTTTGACTTGGTTGACCACTTTGCTGGACCAATGGTGATGCACCTTGCAGAAGAAACAGTGCGATTAGGGCAACTGCCCAAAACATCGAACGCTTAAACTGCATACAACTCCCTCATATGCTCCTGTTTTATCGGTATTGGTATATTGTACACCAGATGGTTCAATCAAGAGTTTGGCCAAGTGGTTCGTTCAGCCTTGTCAATAAACCATTCAGTACTCCAATATCCAACCGAATGACTCCAAGTCTCAATAACCTCATTTCCACCATGGTTCGTGTATTTCAACTCGATTTTTATCGTGTATTCATCCCATACCGAATAACCCAATACCATCATTTCAAGGTTGTCACCAGCCACGGATGAATGGGATTCAATCCTGTCGACTTCAATGTACATAAATTCCAATAATTCTCCTTCTGATGAGCGGAATTCAACCTCAACTGAGACATCGGTAATATCCCTGCTGCCGGTGTTGTGAATTTCTGACATAATGAGATGGCCACCTCGTTGAAGATATTTTGTCTCAACATTCACCGCATCACGAGGAAGCGCCCAGTACCATCCGCTCATCAAAACTCCAATGAGAAGCATAAACACAATCCCTGCAAGTGCAACTCGACTTGGGCTGACTTCGCGGCGAATAGTTTGAAGGGCTTTGGAAACCCTTTGCATGTCCTCATAAGTTTCAATCCCGTCTTCGTCAAGAGTGTATCCCAACGATTCGATTTTTTGTAAACGAGCCACGTCCATAAGGCCGAGTGATTCTATGTCGTCCTCATGAACCAACATGTCTCCATGTTCATTGTAAGCGATATTATCTTCAATCATAACATCACCAAATGAGGGCCAAACCACTGGCTACAATTGTTGTAATCGGTTCAACGAGTAATATGTGTCTAGTCTCAACACTGTCTCCAGTTAGAGAACCCACCAATGAAAGGTCAGTTACCATTCCATTGACACCAATGGATGATGCTGTGGGCAATATCCCAGTGAATTGAGCATCGAGGAGAACTGCCCTTCCGTTGAACGATTGACCCTCTAGCAAACCTGTTGTATAACTCGGCTCTACCGTTGCTTCTGCACTCGCAACAATTCTACCACTGGTAATATCATCCAGAACAATGAGAGGGTATTGGAACGGTCCAGTGTAAAAATGAATGGTTGCAGATTTGAGGTCTTGTCCAATAATTTCAGCTCGGTCGATGGTTACGCCTGGGCTTGAAGGAGTATCGGTCATCTTGATGTAAAGTCGACTCACTCCGTCTCCAGAAGACGCAACGCGAACACCCCAATCTTCAGTGGTTTCAAGAACAAATGTTGAAGGTAAATCCTCAGCAAGCATGAGTATGTCGCCCTTGGTGTCAACCGAGCGTCCTGTTGCCTCCAGATACAGGTCCATGTCTTCTGTATTTGAACGGTAATCCAACTCCATCATACCTTGGAACGATACTTCTTCCCGGATGTCAAAATCTGTGTTGGGCTGTGCTGCAAGATGCATTTCACCGGGTAAGTCTCGCATAAAGGCCGTTGCTGGCCACCAGAAGCCATCGACAAATCGCATTTGTTGAATCATTAAAGATTCTGCTGAGTGTCCATCGTTTTGATATTCTGCAGGTACTACCAAATCGATGAGGAAAATATCTCCAATCGTGGTTGAAAAGTCGGTTTCTTGAGGTACGCCAACGATAAGAGCCTCAACACGGCTGAGTTCTCGTTTGTCAATAAATACGGCATGAGCCGAGTCGAGTCGAGTCCCTAAATCATAGTGCATATCGATCGCCACACGAGGCACAGTAAGGTTATCTTGGGTCGAAAATACTGCATTTGATTCTACATTATGTGGGGCACTGGTATCAAGACCGTCGACAATGAATTGCAGATCTCGGCCCTCCAAACCGTTAATGATGATAGAAAATTGCTGGCGTTTCGGTTTCCATTGTTCTAGGAAAATATCCAATTCGTAAACCGGCAATTCTCCAATCATTCGAAAATCGTACTCAAGTAAAATTTGTCCCGAAGGGAGACTAGGGAGCCACGAACGCATGTGCCATGAGCGACGCAACTCAAAAGTGATACCATGTTCTTCCCAAACACTGAGGTTTACGCCCTCGATTTCATTGTCAAGCACGATTCCATCTTCAAGTGCAAGAAGCAGAATCTCAATGTTTGAAATGTTGAGTGGCTCGGCTGCTTCAAGTACCGATGTATATTCCGATTTGGTAATCTTGTAATCTGCCAATGCATTCTGAACGACATCTCGACTCGAAAGCGTGAAAGTTGGCATTCGAGACAGGTTAAACGAAACAACGGATGCTTCGAAAACTTCCATTCCAATACCATGAGACCATTCAGGTTGAACATTAATGTTCGAACCCTTTTCAATGTCCATGGTCACGTTGAATGTCTCTTGTGTCACCAAATCAAGACCAAGTGACATGTTCTCAGTACCGGTTTCTATCCCTCCCAAATCAACGACCGTTGAATAAACCAAATCGTTCACCAAAGAACCGAAGTTGACAAGGTCGCCCAAGAAGAAGGAAAGAGCTTGTACCCCGTCGCCATCATCAAATGTTGGCAATTCTAGTCCAGAAGAATCTACTCCACTTGGATAGGCAACCGTAATGTTTGCAGGTAACGGGTCGATTGCAATTCGCCCGTTCATGCCTTTGAACGAATCAAGATGGGTTGATGCGTCTTCGAGTAAAACATTCATCGGAACTGAACTCGCTCGTAGAAGCTCGATTCTAGAGTTGCCCTCAGGCCCACTGGAACCAGGAGTTAGAGGCGAGAGGCGTCGTAAACTGGTTACATCTGATATGGCGGTACTCAAACTGGCTTCGCCGGATGTTTCGTTTACCCAGAATCGGAAATGGTCGCCGTCCATAGTAAGTGGCTGAGTAGCATTCGTAAGTTGGACTTCAATCGACTCCATAGGCGTCGAAGCAACGTACCCTACNGTATCTCCGAGAGTTATTTGAAACGACGAAGGCAAACCATTCAAACGTATTGCATTTCGTTGCTGTTCATCGTTTCCACCATAGGTGATGGTCCCAATTGGCGCAGATGCTGAATAGGTAAGCGCTTCGGCAGTTTGAGTGACGTTGAATGTACTGGGTCGGTTTGAAAGCGTTGCAGATTGTTGATTCGCAGAGACGAGGTCACCATCGTTATGCAGCAGATGTCCAATCAAGAGTGGCCCGCCGTTTATTCCTTTCAATTCCATATGCCGGATATCGTTAATTGGGTCATAATCGTGGCTAACACTCGAAATTCCCCCAATGCGAGCGCTCATAGCGACTGGAACCAAAGGCTCTTGTGGGCCAAGGCGGCCGTTTACTGTGGCGATGTTGGTATCTTCTGATAGCAGGATATGGTCGATGTTCGGCAACCATGGCTGGTCACTGCTTGAGATTGCAATGGATACCGAACCGATTTCCATCGGACTGCGTGTTGAAGTTGGTAAACTCTGTTTCACTTGATTGTAGCAATTGAGACGAACTGCACCACCAGAATCACCGGCTGTACCCACTATTGATTCGGGTAAACCGTTCACAACATCACCTACATCAAGAATAACTTCGATAACCGTGAGGAGCGCGTTATCGAAAATCTGGGCAATGGTGTTGAGATTCGGATTGTCATAGGAAACTCGACTCAAGCCACTTTCTGGAATTTGAAAACTACCTTCAACAATAATCGCTTTTGGAACATTCGCGATATTCAACTCGATTGAAGACGAATCGGCAGCATAACCCCCTCGTTTGAACGTCGATTTATACTCGAGTAAATCGATTGATTCGGTGGCAACGATGGCAACCAATGTGTTTGGTGGAGAGGCAGGATTGACTGGTAATGTTGGGTCATCAACATTGTTTTGTTTGTCTCCGGTGAAATTCTTGATAGCAATAATCATCGAAAGACGGTCTGGAATATCTCCGGGCAGGTCGACTCCTCCGGGCTCCTCACCAATCATGGTAAAAATGGCTGAAATCTCGTCAGGGTGGAGCGACCCTGATGGCAAACCTCGAATCCAGGAGCGTGAATCGGTTGTGTTTCCAAAAGGAGAAGTACCTTCGGCTGTATTGGAACGGTCTTCAAAATAATGCAGGAACATATCTGAGCCGATATTGGAAAAAATCTCAACAGTGTCAAATGTATTCTGTCCCAAGTTGTCGTTACGAAGCGTAATGTCGACTTCACTAGGCAGACGTGTTTCGCCCTCTTCAGGATGGAAGCCGGCATCGATGTATGCCGTCTCCAATATCGGAGCAGTAGTACCGCCTCCATACCCATCAAATCGGATAAACCCAACCCCTAAGCCGAANCCGCATTTGTGTTCNTGGCTGTGCGCTTTGTGGTCTGAAATTGGGTCATAATACCCTGAACCATCATTACAGTCTGATTGGCGGTTGGAACTGTCTGCGTCTGGGTTTGATGCGCGAATGGCGTATGGAGCAGAAATGGATGTCAAACTCAATGATGAAGAATTAATTTGGCCAGAAGTCAAGGAAAGAATGAAATCAAGAGTGTTGGTAATTACCGCATTGATACTGAACGTCATTTTTTGAAGTCCAACTCCCAAGGTAAATTCATGAGGAGGTTGAGTGAAACGAGTATCGATGACGACTGCATATGATTCTGAGTCATCTAAAGTNAGGTCAAATGCTAATCCTTTCATCAANCTTACTTCAAGNTGCGACATATTGTTCCACAAAAAGTCACTTTGGTCAAGTGCAGTTACTTTCCATTGAAATGTCGGGCGAATCCACAATTCTTCAACACAAGGCACNGTCAAAGGTGGAANNCCACATTCACCCAATTCGATACCAAACCCGTCTCCCTGATTGATAATACCCTCAATGGTTAATCCGACCGACAAATCGTCTACTGAATCTCCATCAATATCGATGTAATTGTTGAACAATACAATTTCGGTACCCACCAACAATTCACCAGTGAATGTTCCTTCAACCCATGCTTCATGAGACGGTCCGTTATCTCTTGAAGAAAAATTCACGTACACAGCATAGGTGTTTATTCCGATACCCAAAGGATTATCCAAGCCTAGAGAACTTACCGAAAACAGCGTTTCAAACAAATTATACGGCCATCCATCTGGCTGGGTTGATGCATCCATCAAGAATTCGTAAGGCCGAGGGTGGTCAACTTCGTANGGAGATGCATCACGCAGTTCCAAACCATCAAAATAAGAACTCGCTTGAGAAAGTGGGTCAGTCTCATCGACTGGGCGTTGAGCCAAGTCGACAGCATTGAGCGCATCAGCAGCCCCTTGTGCCGCTACTGCGGCTTCTCCATTTTCGGTTCTTTTCGATAAAGTTTCGTCCAACTCATCCAAAACGCCGAAATCATTTCTTGAAACTGATAAATCCGCCCCAGCGGGGGATGCAAGAGATACAAACATCAGCAAAACCATGGCGACAGCCATCTTTCTTGGGTCTGAACCTTGAGGAAGGCCGACTCGAATCAAACGCGGTTGGCCCTCTACCATGGTTAAACCATGAATTCACACTATGAGAACCCATCCCTCACATGTTTGACAATTTGAACTGTTTTTGCCGTTGGAGTGACCAATCAACTTCCAACGATAATGTCGGTGTTGCACGACGGGCAAGAGACAACCACTTTGCTCACGCCAGGGGGCATTTCAATTGAAAAACCAGCAGAGCATTTCGTACAGTTGACGTTCATCTTTCCGGAGGATGTTGACGTAGAGGGAGTCGACGATGGCGNCGGTGCAGCAGGGGTATTCAAAACTCCGTCTGGAAGAGAAATACCTCCACTTTTGACAACGGTTTGAACCGGAGTTGCAGAAAGGTCACTCACCAATTCATTCGGTGTCGAAACAGTGGTTTGAGTGAGAGGCGTTGGTGTCTCATCATTGAGTAAAGCCAGAGCATCTGCTGCTGCTGCTTGACTACCCTCTGATAGCGAACGTTGTGCGAATGTTGGNGGAGCAAAAGCACCGAGGTTTTCCTGTTGTTGAGGCGTATTGGAACCGTATATTGCAGCCATTTCAGCCGCTTTCGCATCCATCTCTTTCGATGAGGCAGATTGAACTTCGCCAGAATCTAAACCAGCGAGAACGACCGCAGAAGAAAACATAGGAATCTTTCGAGAACTTGATACTGATGACATGTGTGCTCGTGCCTCGGTTTCACTAAGTCCACGGCCCATGAGCAAATCCATAGCAATTCCAGATTGCCATCGTCGATGTCCGATAAGTGCAACTCCCATGGTGATTGTTCCAATGAATAAAGCAACAAACAAAATGCCTGCAATACTGCCTTTCTCAGGTAGCGGTTCAATGTTTATGGTAAAGGCATGGCTGTCAAAATTGTTGGACTGGTCAAAAACAGTAAGGACAACATCGTATTGACCTGCTTTGGAAAATTCCAGTTCAGTCGAAGAGCCTACATAATCAGGGTCATCACGCGCATTTCCGTTATCATCGTTATCCACATCTGGATTCACGTCCCAATGGTAAGTTAAATTGGAATCAGAATCGTAGGAATCGAATGCAGAGGCTGTGAAAGGAATAGCCTCACCGACAAGGCCGCTTGAGGCAAAAAGATCGAGACTGACTTTGTTGAGAACCGGTAAACTGGAGTCGGTCACCGTTACTGTTGTCGACACAGAATTTGAATTTCCGGATGCGTCAGCTGCGGTTAAAGAAACCGAATACATCCCAATTTCATTCCACGAGAGACTGATGGATGAATTTCTTTCTGCCGACGATTCATTCCAACTCCAAATACAGAATGAAACAAGATGGTCGTCTGTACTCGCATCACAATTCAACGTAATGGTTTGATTACTCGCTANTTTCCAACCGCCGCTAATTGGTTGNCCATCNCCCGAAATACGNGCCACAGGAGAGACGACATCGGTCACGCCAACCGTTGTNGTGGTTGATGCAGNGATGCCGGTTTGGGATACGACTGTCAATGTGACAATACGGTCACCAGGTGTATTCCATAGCGCNAGTGCGTTCACTCCNGAGGCTTCTGCATCGTTTGTGAANTTACCGTCTGCATCAAGATCAACTGCTGCATCGAAATCCCATGACCATGAAGCAATCTGTTCAAGTCTGTTCGCTGATGAAGAGGCATCAAGTGTTACCGCTTGACCAAGAATTGTTGAACCATTGGAATCAACAGAAATAACCGGCTGAATCGGCGGAGCATACTCCACACGAACCGTCAAACGGATTGCCTCGCTGCCGTTCGCCCCTCCAAGCGGAGAGTCGGTGTTATCCACGACCAAATACAACGGTTGTCCTCCAAGTTCCTGAGGAACTGTCCATGAAAAAGAATCGGTGCTCGAGATGGATTGAAGCGCTGCGCCAGTAATGTACTGAGTTCCGACACCACCAGTGGTGTACAGATTATTCATGCTTTGAGTTTGAAGATAGATGTCACCTTCACCTTGCAGAGGCCATGCTGAGACGACAATCGTAGTCCCCGCATCAAGCAACATTTGGTCACCTGAAAGAAGTTCAAGTGAAGAATCACTCTCTAGAGCGAGAACGTTGTGATANGGCGTCCAGTACGACTCCGTAATTTTNCTNAGTGTGAGGCTCGCTCGNCTGTCTGCACCACCCTGNTCACCGAGCCCTTGGTCGCCTGAATGGGCAAGATTGTCAAAAACAACATACCAAGACTTGGAAGTTATCGAGGGAGGAACCTTCCAATGAAACTCAAAACTTCCAAGTGCCGACTCTGTGGATGGAACTGTTTCATAAGAAGAGCGATACGATTGTCCGAGGTCGTAAGGTTGGATTGAATTTTCATCAAAAACCAGAACATCAAGCGCGTCTTGACTCACAATAATTGAGATGTCGTAGACATCACCNGGATTCAATACACCGAGATTTACCTTGATACACGCNCCGTCACCAATGACGGTCGAACTGGAGAATCCTGCTGGAGTGTCGTTCAAACAATTTGGTGCATCTCGCCCTTCTGCAGCCAAAGTCGAGACCGGAATGAGCATCAAGCCAAGGAGGAGTGCTGTACAAATGGCGGAACGCATGATTGGCTGTAGACTGTTATCCACTTGAATGATGTGGCCGTTTGATTAAGCCGACCAACCATCTCCATTCCACGACAAATGCGTGACGCCGCTCTCGGAGAGTTGAATTCGGTCNCCGTCATGTGCAGAAGTTACGGTAGTATCGGTATCGGAGAGAACTTTCTTTGCCTCAGTCAGAGGAATNTTTGCATCCTTGAGTCGAGCACTAAAATGNGTCAAAACCAGATGTTTCGCATTGCATGCACGTGCAGTTCGGGCAGCACCGGTACTCGTGCTGTGGAGGAATTTATCCGCCCATTCCTGCGCTTCGTCGAGAAAAGTTGCTTCGTGAACCAACACATCAAGAGAAGACAACGATGACATTTGTTCAGACATTTCTGCTGTATCGCCGGAAATCACAACACGCTTCGCTGGCCGTTCATCTCCACGGAATTCTGCCGCTTTGAGTGAGGTNCCATCTTCAAGATGAANATCTTCTCCTGATGAAAGTTGAGCTTTTTGTGAATCCGAGAGTTTCAATTCTGCAGCACGCAAACGGTCGAATTTTCCGGCTTTTCCTTTCGATTCAAACATCCACGCACACGAAGGGACTGTATGGAGTGTACCGAGCGGTTGCAATCTATTCTTTTTCCATCCTGCCGGTTGTGGCATAGCATCAAGTTCGATTGATTGACCGGAAAGTGATATGTCGAGCCAACGATTTGAACGCACATCACCAAGCACCCATTGCACCTCATACCCAAGTTCTTCAGAAGTAGCACCGAGGGCTTGCCATGCCCGAATTTGCCGAGCAAGTTCTGCACTCGGAGCAGAATTAGGAATGTCTTTTCCGGACAAAAGCGCATCGAAGACATCCGACGATGTGGGGCCGAGAATCAAAAGCGGAGATTCCCTCCGGTCCAACGCCATTGTGTGCATCCATGGAAGTAAGCCCCATGTGTGGTCAAGATGTCCGTGGGTTAAGCACACAACATCAATCTTTGAAGAACGTAAAGTCGTGCCTTTTTCAAACTGTTTCAAACGCTTTCGTTGTTCGGCATACCGAGTCTGAAAACCTTCTCCAGCATCGACAACTGCAATGCCTTCATCGCAATGAATCAGGCTACCGCTCACCTGCCTTTTTCCAGTTGGACGAGCCGAAGATGTTCCAAGAATGTGCAATTCCATTTGTATCACACGCCTTAACTCTGCAGAGGAATCGGGGTCTGGGGGAACCATCGCAAAAGAACAATTCTGTCAATTGCGCGAACCCATCGCCANGGGACTGCAACATGTACTGAGCCTTCGACGATATCCTCTTGAGTGTCTCGAACAAACAAGTGAGTGCAGTTAAGGCCATTCGCATCGACTACTGCGTCGTGAACTACTCCCAGAAGACGACCATCAGGCAAATAGACTTCAAGACCCGTTAAGCGGGAAACTGAATCTTCTCCCCCCGTCATTACAGCCCTCGCCAATACCACCAGCCGAGGGGCAATAAATCCACCCCTAAAATTCGGTGATGTCAATCCCTTCTCCACGAAAAACGGTTGAATGAGCGATGGAATACGGATTTTGAAAAAACAAAACAAAAACATCTGTTGAAATACTACAGTTCAAATTTTTGACTCATGGGACTTGAATGCAACATTGATGCTGCAGGAAAAGCAGCGAGACTAAGAGTTGGAATTTTGGCTTGCCTCGGTGGACTGTTGTTGGCTGCAGTGACAGCACTTGGCATTGTTCCTTCAATCGCTTGGTGGGGCGTCGTTGGAAGTATCGTTGGCGGTTCGTTTGCCATGTGGGAAGCTCGAGCAGGTTGGTGCGTGGTTCGCGCCCTTGGATTCAAGACACCTGTCTAATCATCAACTTCTTTCGATGATGCGATTTGTTTAACAGTTCGAGCCGTCGAAGNTTCAGGTAATTCAGCGATTTTACGTTGTAATCCCTCTGTTACTTTCAACTCCTCCAGCCTTCGGCCACTCGGTACGACGCTGCCGTCATATGAGCCGACGGCGTCGTTGTAAGCGCCGACAACTGTATTGATACCGCGACCCATCTTTGCAAGATCATGACTGAATTTAGCGACTCGGTCGTAGAACTCGCGTGCTCTGAAATGAATTTCTTTGGCATTTTCCGCCATTGATTGTTGCTGCCAGTATAATCCTACAGTTCTCAGCAAAGCAATCAGTGTAACTGGCGTCACAATCAACACATGCTTACTAAATGCATATTCTTGCAGCGCTGGCTCGTACTCAAATGCGGTTGAAAGTATGGGTTCGGCTGGGATGAACATTACCGTGAAATCAACACCCTCCATCATTCTCGGATAATCGCGTTCAACCAAGTCATCAATGTGCTTCTTGACCGATTTGGCATGTTCTTTCATCTTTAGAGCACGGGCATCTCCGTCATCCAATTCAAGGCCATCCCAATATGCAGCGAGTGGAACTTTGGCATCAACTGGTATGTGNCCTCCACTCGGTATTTTTGCGAGAAGGTCAACCCGTGCTCCACCTTTACCTGACTTGAGAGTCACCTCAGTATCAAAATCACAATGCTCGAGCATTCCAGCAGCCTCAGCTATATTCTTGAGCGCCACTTGTCCCCAATTCCCACGTGCTTTCACCGAACCACGCAGTGCTGTCGAAAGTTGAACATTGGTGTCTCGTAAATCAACAGTCTGTTGATGCAGCATATCTGCGGTTCTTTTCAGCCCCTGATAGGCTCCCTCGCGTTTCAATTCCATTTCACTGGTAGCTTTCTCGAGTTTCTCAAGATGGTCTTTTATTGGAGTTACCAACAATTCAACTTCTTTTTTTCGAGCTGCATGGTCTTTGGCTGCCTCGGATTCAACTTTACCAAGCCTTTCCTCGGCCAATCGTANAAAATCTTCAGAGTTTTGTCGAGCAACGTTGGATGCAACACTTTGCATTTCTGCCAACATCGAATCCTTGCTTTGAGAAATAGCATTCACTTGGGCTTCAGCACGAATCACATCACCTGCATAACGGTTCTTCGCCAAAAGCCATCCAATTCCAATGCCTAAAGCAGCCCCAAGGACAATCAAACCGAGTTCAGCAATATCCGCCATGTAAGGAACATAACGTCGACACTTCATGAAGACATTGGCTGAGAAAAGCGAGGATGTTCAATCACTTTCCACGGTTGAGGTTTGCCTTGAGCGAAGGACGCAACTTCTCAGCACCCTTACCCTTGTTGTGCAAACCTCGCCCACGCTTTCCGGCAGAGGTCTTGCCACGGTAGGCACGTCCACGGTGGGACTTGTTGCCGTTTTCTGCACTGAAAACACCCAGTTGCTTATCAGAAATAATAGCTGGGTGGTGAGTATCAATCATGATAACTTCGTAGAATTTGTGCTTACCGTCTTGACCAACCCAGTACGAGTTGAGGACTTCGAGATTCGGGAAGTGACGTCCGACACGTTCTTCTGCCATGCGCTGAGTGTTCTTTGCCATGGTGATTTTCTTGATACCTGCCTTGCTTGGCTTTCGCTTCATGTGAATCTTACCTTTGCGCAATCCACCACGACGGATTCGAGTTCGGATAACAACAACACCTTGCTTTGCCTTGTATCCAAGGCGACGGGCAGCATCAATACGGGTTGGACGGTCAATCTTGCAGTTGACCGGTTCACGTCGCCATTGAGCCATGCGAGTTTGGCGGAACATGTGAGGCATAGCCTCTTTTGGTTGCTTCCAAGTTTCACGAACATGTTGATACAATCCTCGAGCCATGATGAACACCTACGCTTCTCAGCATCCTGCCGACTTAACTCCCCTTTATGAGTCTGCCCACGCGACTTTCGTGCTTAATTTCACGAAAACGCCTTATGCATCAGTTAAATTGTGAGTTTTTTTTACTCTGTTTCAAGGCCCTCTGCAAGAATTCCTCGCCATCCGCCCCAAAGAGAGTATACATTGCTGTATCCCATCTGCTTGAGAGATTTAGCAGCGATTGCACTTCGAAAACCTCCACCGCAGTACAACACCATTCGTTGCCCCTCACCAATTTCGTGTTTTTCAATGTCCCTTTCAAGGACACCTTTGCCTATATGAATCGAATCGACCAAGTGCCCTGCTTCGTATTCATGGCGCTCTCGAACATCAATTACAACCAGAGATTCGCCGTCCTCAATCATGCCCCGAAATTCACTAGGTTCGCATTCAAGAATATCGTTGCGTGCAGCATTCACTATCGCTAGAAATTTCGGACTGTGCTTTTTGCCCATGGACAGCCGAGCGAGGATAGCCTCATGAGGACTGCGGCCAACGGCCATTCATGGCTGGGCAAATAACGGGAGCGGATGCAGTTCTCAATGCCCTGCTTTCCAAAGAGAACATCGAGATGGTTCTTGTTGATCGCGAGAAGAACACATCTGAAATACGACGTTTATGCCAAGAACAGAACATTCCGTTGGAAGAGGGTTCCACCAATGACTTGTGGAGAATGTCTGCAAACGGGCACGCTGATGCGCTTGCATTGGTTGGAAGGTCTCCATTTGGTGATTTGGAACAGGTGCTCGAACGTGGCGGTACAATCTGGTTCTTTGACGGTGTGACATATTCAACAAATCTTGGATTTGCAATACGAACTGCAGAAGTTTCGGGCGCAAATGCAGTCGTGTTGAATGTCTCAAAAACACACGAGGAAAGACGCACAATCCGACGTTCAAGCATGCGAGCGGACCGTTTCATTCCTGTCGTTTACAGCACAACGGATAAAATTCTTGAAGCCGTAGGCAAGGCAAAAATCCGATTGATTGCCGTTGAAGATACAGGTACGCATGAGCCATGGGAGGAGGACCTTTCTGGAGATGTTATGCTGGTCGTAGGTGCTGAAAAAGAAGGTATCAGTGAGCAAGTATTAGCTGCTGCCGATGCATGTGTGGTGCTTCCGATGGATGGTTTTGTCCCATCATACAATCTCCAAGTCGCCGTGAGTGTTGTTGCTCTTGAAGCACTACGGCAGCGGAATCTGCAAACCTAACCGAAGATTCGGTCTTGAGAACAGTTTAAATCCGGTCATCGGAACAAGAGCATGCAGTGCAGTGTGCATCATCAAAATCTCGGATGTGTTCGAATGAATCAAAGTCTCAAAGAGCAATTTCATGAACACCTCAAGAACATGGTCGGGGAATCAAAAAAAGTAAAAATCGGTCTTGAAGAATTCTATCAACTTCACGGTACGAAAGAGGAAGTCTTCAAAGAACTCGGATTGAAGCAAACCGATAACGACCAGGAACGACTNAATCAATTGTTTCCAAATGAATTTATTCTTCAACACGGGTTTCTAACTTTCAATAAAGANCATGCAANCANGCAAGCTCTNGAAAATCATATTTTGCGACAACAAGCTGTCGTGAGACAATTTTATCTTGACCGAAAATACCCTGAAAACCGAGAAAACTTAACTTCAATTTTGAAGAAATATGACGGGAAAAAATGCCCGACATGTGATGTGATTATGGGTCGTAAAAAAGAAGGGAATTCAAAACTTACCAGAGAGCACATTGTACCTCTCAGCTGTGGCGGAGATAATTCGACCAGCGGCCCATTCCCACAGTGTATTGGCATGTGTCATTTGTGCAATCAAACCCGAAACATGGTTGTTGTAACTCGGGGTAAGAAATCTTACGGCACTCAAGACCGTTTGACCGACAAAGCAGTTCGATTTCTTATCACGCAAGTCTACGGCTCAAAAAACGATTTGGATTCGGAGTTAAGTGCTTTTTTTCAAGAACGATACAATCTTGCAATTCGAGCGGCTAAAGCAAAAACTGCTCGCTACCCGATGCACTCAACATACCACCAAAGCACATACTCTACTCCAACCGACGATTCCTTGTTGAGAATATATGATGATGACGATTTGGAGAATCAAACCAAACATTCGAGCGGTTCAGTGCCACAATTTGACAGCAGTTCAAGTGAATTTATCGAGGCTCAAAATCAAATTAATTCAAACCTAAAATTCGGGCAATCCATGGTTGAGTTTGAACACCAGTTGCGAATGGAAATTCAAAAGAAAAACGCCGACGGGGCTATGTTCAGTTTTGAGGACTTGCAAGTATTGATTTCCTCACTTGACAAAAACAACGGTTTCATCGAAGTAACGGGCATCGATGAACAAGATTATGATGTGTTTTTGTACATTCATTTTGAGGAACAATTCATTGTACAAAGTGTTGAAAATTCCAAATACATCCACCTCGTTGAAGAGGAAGACCTTGATGCTTCGACAGGAGAAAGGACCACTGAACCGCTTCATGAGGTCTCACTCGATGCCTTTGAGTCACCGGAACCAGAAATTTTGGAGAGTGATTCGCAAGAAAAATCAAAGAAGAATCAAACCTCATTGAAAGTTCAAATCTTTCGTAAAACAATCGATGATCTCATCGCTTCTGACACTCAGTATGCGGTAGAAATCGAACAAATCCAAACGGTTTTGCTTTGGCTTTGCAACCAAGACGGCCTTGAATGGGACGATTACATAATGCAACATGGAATCTCAAAAAACGATGACCGAAATCTCGAAATNATTGCTCTCTTGCAAAAAAATGGCTTTTCTTGTACGCTTCAAATGAAGAAAAACAAACTTTACGCGGAATTCACTCTTCCGCATCCATTTACAGAATCCTAGCACCTTCACCATGGGATCTTGTTGGTCGCATTGATTTGTACAGGCTAAATTCAATGAGATTTTTGGTTGTTTTCGGTGATGAAATATCGGTAGAAGAAATACACGGCCAGGCCGGTGAAAACATGCCACAAAGCGTGGTATTGGAACAGTGTATCAGGATTGCATGCTGCTTCTCCGTCTCGGCCAAAGCGCCAAACGATGTTTCCGACAACATAACACCCAACGCCATACCANAAATGCGGNTTTGGATTGCGAACAAGTGTTTGACCGGGTTTGAAATGGAGCACCATTGCGATGCCNACAAACATTACACAAAGAATGAGAATTTGCATGAATGGAACACCAACAGAAAGAGTGACACAAGCGATGAGTGGCAGAGCAATCATCCAAACCAAGCGGTTCTGAGTGAGATTTTTTGCTTCCTGAATAATCCATGTNCCGATGTACAACGACCACATGTAGTCNCGNGTAATNTGNTTGAGGCGCAGCTTCTTCGAATCGGAGAAATTCTCAATCAAAACATGATTGTTGTTGGAGGCGTAAGTATCCAAAACGGCGGTGAGAAAAAACATTGTGAAAAAGACCGACATAAACAATTTGTCACTCCATTGGAATTGGCGACTCAAATTGTAGTACACTGGAAAAGAAATNAAGAACAGCATGCCGGTCCAATCCATGCTCGTTCCCCAATTTGTATTGGTCCCGTGCATGGCAAAACTCCCAATTCCAATGTACATCGAACCGACCGCAAACAATGTTGGATAAAGGCCGCCCTCAAGCATAGGGTTGGCCGCTGCTTCCTGTTTTGAGGGCATGTTCCACAAGATTACAAGACCGACAATGATGTAGGTGAAATTCGAGAAAGCATTCACTGGCTCCTTGATGAGACCATCCGATATCTTTTCACAAAACCGTGTTGCAGATTCCACTGGCCCTTCTGCCCAATTGGATTGTCCAAACACAACATACAGGATAGCAAGAACCACCAACACTGCCAAAGACAGAACAAATGAACGCTTTTCCTCATAGATGCGTGCAAACGTCATTTGACTCATGCCGGTGCGTCATGAAGGTACTATTTGTTTCTAGGTATAATTTTTGAAGGCGTTTTTCATGTTTCTCANACAAAACGAGGAATTATAGGCACATGCAAAAAACTGAGTGTATGGACCTTTACGATATCTCGTTCTTTTTGTCAACGATGTGGGTCGGACCTTTTTGGTTTGGCATGCTGGTATTTCCCGAACACGAATTGACGAAAAAAGCGATGGAAGGGCCGTGGTTTTTCCTCGGCCCCATCCTCATTTGGTGGGCGGTAACACTTGCTGACCCCCAAGGCCTCATCGACCTTGCCAAAGACTCGGCAAATCCTGCCGGAATCTTGGAAGGACTTGCGGCAATCATGGGAACCAAACCCGGTGCNGCTGCTGCGTGGGCTCACATGGTCGCAGGTGATATTTTCGTTACTCGGTGGATGTGGATTCGATGCGGTCAAGAGAAAATTTCACGCAGCGTAACTGCTGCAATCGTGTTCTTTGGCGTTATGTTGATGCCAGTAGGCGTTGCCATCTATTTGGCNTTNGTTCGAGGCAACAAGACCGCTGCGTAAAATCAACGGCGTTTNCGACTGCCGTGAATGTCGTAAACAACCAGNGACCTTTGACGAACNTCNGGTTGNNCTTTAGCAGAATACGACCNGCTTACACCCTCTTTCCGTGCNGATTTTTCATCAACAATCGGGTTGGGATAGTCTTGACCAAGAANNCAATTGAATTGTTTTTGCTGCTCCAGTGTCATCTGCCAAGGTTCGTGAATACAGTCGGTTGGAACGTCTTTGAGTTCTGGAACCCATGTCCGAATGAAGACGCCATCAGGGTCTTGGTCGGTTGATTGCTTGCTTACGGAATACGCACGGATGGAATTGATGCCCGTCACACCCGACTGCATGTGCACTTGTGACCAGTGAATGCCAGGTTCGTAATCCAAAAAGCATCGAGCAAGATGAAGACCGGTGTCTTGCCAAGGTAACCAAAGAGTGTAGGATGCTACAGATTGAAGCATTGCGCGCATTCTGAAGTTTATCCATCCAGTAGCAAGAAGGGAACGCATACAGGCATCAAAAAACGGCCAACCCGTCTTACCTTGACTCCATGCAAGAAACCTTTCCTCACAGAAATTTCGTTCCAAGTGGGAGTCCAGTTCAGGATTCAATGCCTGAACATCCATCGTTGCTTCCGCCTCAAGCCGCTGTATGAAATGGCAATGCCAAGCCAGTCGACTTTGAAAAGAGGTGAGGCTTGAACTCCATCCCTTGTTCTCTTTCGAACGTGGATTAATCTTGATCTTTCTCTGTTTACGACGAGTGTGAAAGAAGATTTGACGAATTGAAATACATCCTAGGCTCAAATACGGGGAAAGACGAGAGCAAGCATTCCACCCAGTAATCGGACTGGACATGTCTTTTCTGTATGTCCTTCCTCGTTCATCCAAGAAGGAAAACAATTCTNCCATCGCTGCTTTTTCGCCTGGTTTCGGACGTTGAAGGAGTTCTCGTGATTCGATTCCAAAGTCTGCGATTGAAGGCAAAGAACTGGACTCAAGACCCTCGGGGGAGTTCATTCGAACCGGAGTGTCAACACATTCGGCCGTGATTCGAGCATCTCGTAATTTCTTCCAGTCGTCTCGAGATTTCAATCCTCGAACTACACCGTTGGTGGGAAATTCGGTAAACGTAATGTTGTTGCTTACGCACCACTGAGCCACCTCTTTGTCCCGTTTCCACGACCACTCAAGCCCTGTCTCTTCGTTGCAAAACAATCCAGTAATGTTGTGGACAGAGTTCAGTTGTGAGAGATATTCAACCACTTCTCCATGGTGAAACAGCAGACGCCCACCAATCGATTCCAGCGATGTTCGTAATTCAGTAAGACAATCCAGCTCCCACTGAATATGAATTGCATCCACATCTTTNCTCTGAAGTCGGCTNGGTTCAACAACGCTAATGCAAATTACAGCANCTGTGCCGCTGTTTATTGCTGCAAGCAACGCAGGATTATCCGAGATTCGAAGATCTCGTTTGAACCATACTACAGAGACCGTCACGACTTGTTCAAAGAAGTGTGTTGTTTTAATTCATGTATTGAAATCAAACCAATGCGGTCNGTAGACTGAACGAATCATTAAGTGAAAGTGCCCCCGATTTCGTCCATGGCCGAAACGTTTCCATCCGTGCACGGAAGGAATCTCAACAAACAAAGTATCACTGTTCCAGATGACTACTCGGACAAAAACCTCATCGTTTTTGCAGCGTTTCAACAATGGCATCAACCCGATGTTGACCACTGCATTGCGTTGCTTGAGCAGAACAACATGCAACAGTCATACCACATCATCGAAGTCCCCGTCATTCAAAAATCAACTTGGTTTCGCCAACTGCGCTTAGACACCATCATGCGCGCTGGGATACGCGCACCTCACATACGCCAGAGAACGGTAACGGTTTACCTTGACAAAGGCAATTTCTGTGAGCAACTTAACATCGCAAATGACAATTCAATCCACTGGTTTGTGATTGCTCACTCAGACAAGCAAATCTTACTTCGTGGAGAAGGAAAATTGACTCCCGAGGACCTCTCACAAATCCAGAAACTCTGATTGCTAAGGACAAGAGCAATTGATTGACATCATTGTGTACGAGGGTTTTGAGGTTCACTCGCTATCACTCGATTCCAAAAGACTCCACTCGTGTTGGGATTCGTCTCTCCACCAGTACCTCTTCTCATCGTCGTGGTACCACTGTCGTCCATTTTCATCGATAAGTGAAGGTTCAGCATCTATGGATGGAGCCTCGACTTCTGATTTTCCGCTGTCTTCGGAATCTTCACCGGTCGGTTTCTCGCTCTCTTCGGATTCGGCAATCTGTTCGTCAACTGATTCTTCGCTCTCAGCAGATGCTTTGGATTGCTCAACCAGAGGTGTCTGGTCCACCTTGTCAAAGAACTGTGCCTTTGGCTCCTCTTTCTTTGGCTCGAGTTGCTTGTANTTGTCTTCAACCTTATACTTGAATTGACGCTCAGTTTCCTCCAATTTATCGTCAGCTTCTGCTCGTATTCGCTCAAGACGCATACCTTGATGCGGACCAATCAATCGCCATTTAATCGCACTTTCATAAGCCTCGGCAACCGCAGCAATATCTTTGCGAGATTTCGCAGATTCAAGTTGTTCAAGGAATCGAGCCGTTCTCTTGTTACGTGTCAAAAGACTGAACGATAAGAACACAATCAACGGTATACCTGTCATCATACCGATAATGTCCCAAGCACCAAGACTGATTTCGGTGTTTGGAATAATCACTTCAAATCCTTCGATTGGGTTGGAGCCACTGTCGAATGGGTCGCTGTTTTTCAATTCCTCTTCCTTGTCGGAGTATCCATCGTTGTCATCGTCTTCATCCAGTTCATCGGGAATCGTATCACCGTCATAATCAGATAAGACTTTGAGTGTGAAAGAGAGACTGTAAAATCCACCATCATTGGTGGCATTGAGCGTGATGTTCATCAGAGGAGATACCACGGCTGGTCTGCCGAAAATGGAGCCAGTGGTGCTGTCAAACACAAGACCTTCAGGCAATTGTTCACCTTGTGCAAATTCAAGAGACCATGTATCCACCACAACATCGGATGAAAGGAACGGAGCAAATTTCGCCATTTCGACCCTCTCAGTCAATGAAATTGTCTCAAATGGTAGTGTAAAAACCGGTCCTTGGTTGAGGACTTGAATGGTGAGCAGTTGCTGATATGTGCCGCCACTGTTCTCTGCCGTAATGGTGTACTGGATTTCAGGAGATACAATCAATGGAACACCTTGAATCATACCTCGATTTTCATCAAAGAACATACCCGATGGTAATGGAGGACGAATGCTAAACGATGCAATGTTTCCTCCAGAACTACTGACCTCGATTGCGTTAAACGCTACGCCCCTATAGAGGAGGAAATTTGAGCTGGAAAGCGTAAACTGTGGTTCAGGTTCAAACACTTCGATGGAGAACGTAAACTGCGATGAACCTCCTTCGTTCAAGGCCGTAACGGTAAACAATTCCGAAGTTGAATTGACCAGAGGAGTCCCATAGATGATTCCGTTCTCAAAGGTGAGACCGCTCGGTAATTGAGGGAAAATGCTCCATTCACTTGTCATTCCACCAGTGTTTACAAGTATCAACGGTTCAATGCTGTTGTTTCGAATGCCAACAATCGTGGCAGAGGTACTGTCAATCAATGGAGCAGGCTCGAGAACTTGAAGTGTGAAATTAATTTCATCAAAACCTCCGGTGTTTTCTGCCCGAATCGTGAAAACGATTGAAGACATGTTGACACTCGGTGTTCCAGAAATCATACCGTCTGCGAACACAAGACCGTCGGGTAGCTGTGGTGTAATGGTCCACACCGATATGTTTCCACCAATGTTACCAACGACAATATTGGACAACAGTTGCCCTCTTTCGACCACATAGGCAGATTGCAGAGGGATAAATTCAGGCGCAGGTTCCAGTATTGTGATGTTGAGGTCTACAAAAGTAACTCCACCTGAGTTGTTTCCGTAGATTCGNTACATTGTTGTGGACTGGTTGTTCAATGCTTGGCCAGAAATTACGCCGTTGGCGAACAACAATCCTTCGGGCAGTGATGGAACAATCGACCACTCCGATACAACGCCGTTGGAAACTGAAGGTGAATATTCAATGTATCCTCCTGAACGCGTGATTTCAATTTCAGTTACTGAATATACAATGTCTGCTGCAGGCTCGTAAGCAACCAAAAGCAGCGGGTAAGAAACTGCTCCATACCGGTTGACAAAGGTAATTTCGTAAGTTTTCTGAGTGCTGTTTACCGATGGAGTGCCTGAGATAACACCGGTTGTTCCATCAAGAAGTAGACCGTTCGGNAAAGACGGTGAAATGGTGAATTGTCCGTTTCCAATGCCGCTCAACGTTGGAATTACAGGTGTTAGGACTTGACCTCGAATCGTTTCGATAAACGAAGTCGAATAGGAATAGGACTCCTGTACCTGAATTGTGTGTTGAACATAGTGAGTTCCCGCTGAATTGGTGATGCTCATCTCAAGTGTGATGCTTCCTGAACTGCTTCCAGGTGTTCCGTAGATCGTACCTGCAAAGGCATTGTTGACATGGACCAACATGCCGGTGTATTCAGCAAATTCTGACACAACCGATGAACTCATCCACGGAATTTGACCGGCTTGGTTGTCTCCAGTACACATCATCGACCAGCGAGTTGTACTGATGCAGATGTGTTGCTCACCAACTGCGACTGAAGACGCTCCAATCGTGTTTTGAGTCTCGACTTGAACGGGCAAGGTTACTATCGAAGTCGTTTGAGAAAACATTCCTACACGAGATTGGCCCCAACACCAAACTTCTCCAGCGAGGGTGACTGCACAAGTCTGCTCTTCACCAGCGGTGATTGATGAGACACCGGTCCACGCAGTATTGGAAATCAAGCGCGGTTCCAGTTTACCAAGCAACGTACCATCACCAAGTTGACCCTGTGCATTTCGACCCCAACATGCTGGCTGAGAGCCGTTGAAAACGACACATGAATGGTCACCACCAGCAGAGACGGACATGACAGAGAAACCTGTCGGTAAGTTCGCCATGGTTGGACTCAATCTGTTGTTTATCGTTCCATCACCAAGTTGGCCGAAGGAATTTCGACCCCAACAGAACAATTCTCCAGAATAATTTGTAGCGCATGAATGTGCTTTTCCAAGGTCAATCTGTGTGAAAGATGCCGAATCAGGCATTGCGGTGTAGGCTGGAACAAACGAGTCCACTGTATTGCCAATACCAAGCTGACCGTCAACATTGGAACCCCAACACATTGAGGTTCCGTTGACCAAAAGACCGCAAGTATGGGTATCGCCAACGCTCACTTGGATAAATCCAAATTCACCTGAATACGTCGCAAGTCCCGGCAAAGTCACCGCAAAATTTCCATTGCATCCGTTGGCATATGAGCCGTACGGACACTTGAATCCACGTCCGAGTTGACCAAAGTCGTTCTGACCCCAGCATTCAATCGCTCCACCTGAAGTTACAACGCATGTATGGTGTTTCCCAACAGCAATATCAACCGGCTCTTCAAGCGATGAAAGCGTAACATTCACCATTGTATTGATGGTGTTCGTGTTGCCTTGACCAAGTTGCCCCATGTCGTTTGTACCCCAACACACNGCTCGATAATCCGAAGTAATCGTACAAATGTTTGAACCGGAACTTGAGAACGTTTGTGTGGAATTGAACATTGAAAGTTCAACGCCGGAAACAGATGAACCGTTCCATGCCCAGATTTCTGGATAACCTGCATCACCTTCTGGGCTGAGCGGTTCAAATCCAAAACCGGTGAAAAAGGTAGAATTTGTTCGCGAATACACAACATGAGGCACAATCTCATCAACGGTGAGGGTGAAATTCAGCCAATCCGTTCCTGTAGAATTCGTGATTTTTATCGAAAAAGTCGTAGAAGGAAGTGGAATCAACGAAGTCCCACTGATTACTGCAGTTTGTGTATCAAAAGTCAATCCGACCGGAAGGTCCGGTTCAATACTCAAGACACGCTCGACAATGTTAATTGTAGGAGCGTAAGGTGACATCGTCACGTTCCGAGTCAATTGAATGGAGGTGGATGGGTGGTCAATTCCGGGTAAGACCTCAACATCAATTGACCAACTGGATGAGCCAAGGCTGTTGTTGGCCCATACCGTGAAAACAGAAGCATTCCAGACGGTGGTTGGAACACCAGATATGAATCCGTTTGAATCGTTAAACATCAAACCAGGAGGTAGACTGTTCGAGATTTCATAGGTTGCAACTTCGCCTCCGGTCAGAGTTGGATATGGATGCTCACTGAGGAATCCACGCCGATATGACATCGCAGCAAGATTGTACTCAAGGATTGGAGGGATTTCAGCCACGGTGATGTTGAAGGAAACCTCATCCTCACCCCAAGCATTTGCAACATATACAATGAATTGAGTTGTGCTAACAACCGTACTCGGTGTGCCCCAAACCGTACCATTGGCCGCATTGAAGAACAATCCAGGAGGTAGTGTTCCATTGAGTTGTACTGTAGTGTATGGCCCGCCTGTAATGATTGGACTGCGTGCAGTCATCGTTTCATTACGAGTCAATGAAATTGTACCGTTACCATAATCGTACGATGGAATCACGTCGATGGTAAGATTCACGACGTAGGAGCCGATGCTGTTGTTGAACCAAATTTGATACACGGTAGCCGCAGCAAGCTCAGTAGGAATCCCATGNATCGTTCCGTTCGGACGAGATGATGTCCATGTGGAAGGATCAGAAATCGACAAACCTTCAGGTAGGGCTGGATACGTTTCTACCGTAGTGATGTGGCCGCCAAGATGCGTTGGCATTTCATCATCAATCACAAACCCTCGAATGTAGGTCATCGTTGTATTGGCATACGTAACGTACGGGACAATATCCCCAATACCAATCTTGACGATGATGGTATCCCTTCCCGTCGAATTGGAGACGTTGATGTAATACTCCGTCCATGTTTGATTCATATCTGGTGTACCCCAGAAGGTTCCGTTGCTCGCATTCCAGAACAGTCCAGAAGGAACAGGCGGCCAAATCGTTGCAGTGTAAGGTCCACCGGTGATGATTGGTGAGCGGGGCGTCATTGTTTGATTTCGCGTCAACCATATCGTCTCATTACCATAATCATAAGCAGGCAAAACTTCAATCGAAATGGTATCGTTACTCGAGCCAAAGGTATTGTTTGCTGTGAGTGTGTAATTTGTTCGTTGTGTCGTCGTTACTGGCCTACCATAGATTGAACCTGCGAGAAGAGGAGGCGCAGTATCGAAATTTGGCACCGTTGTAGGAGTCGACATATCCGTGGAATTTCCTAAACCTAGTTGACCTCGATGATTTCTTCCCCAACATTCCACAGATCCATTCATCACCATCACGCAGATGTGAGATTCACCCGAACCTGCCTTCATGACATCTTCACCGACGTCGATTAATGTTGGAGAAGTGAACTTGTCTGCGGCGGATGTACCAAATTCACCGTAATCATTACGACCCCAACAGTACAAGTCAGATTCATCGGAGATGAAAC
>NYZH01000054.1 GCA_002687075.1 Methanobacteriota archaeon | reverse complement strand
CTAGGAATCAAGTTACTTGCGTGCAAGGAAGGTATCGATGATGAAGCAAGAATACTTCTTGCAGAATCAGGAATTCAAGCATTTCGACGAGTCGCTCGTTCTGATTTGGACTTGCTCGCTCGAGGCTGTGGCGCAACCCTCGTCTCTGAAGTGAAGCGTGCTCAAGCGTCGGACCTCGGAGCATTTATCTCTAGCAAGAACGAGAAGTGGGCCGGAGTATCTCATTGGATTGTAGAAACCGAGGAAGGTGGTGCTACATTAATCGCCTGTGGCAGTACAGAAACAGTGGTCGGTGAAGTTGAGCGATGCTTTGCTGATGCTTTGGGTGTCGCTTGCAGAATGATCGAAGACAACCGTTTGCTTGCTGGAGGTGGCGCTACGCATGTCGCACTGGCCCGGAAGTTGCGTCGTTACGCAGAATCGATACCTGGAAGAGAACAACTCGGCATTGAGGCATTTGCGGATGCTCTAGAAGTCATCCCTCGGGTTTTGGCTGAGAATTCAGGACTCGACCCTATTGATACATTGCTTCAATTGGTAGCAGAGCAAGTCAACGGGGGCGAACATTCGCACCACCTTGGTCTTGATGTCGTTGAAAGGAAGCCTGTAAATGCCGTAGAAAAAGGTGTTCTTGAACCGTATTTGATTACTAGGCAATCGATTGCAGGTGCTACCGAAGCTGCAATCTCAATTCTTCGTATCGACGATGTACTTTGGGCAAAACAAGACCCATCGATGCCTGAAACTCCCGAAATGGAATGACTATTGAAATTACAATATACCCCTATATATCGGGTGATTGATTCAAATAGTGGGTTCGGAGCAAGACAATTTGATGGGAACCGATGGTCAAACCTGTGTTGGGATAGATGATATTGCGATTCATTTCCCCAGATTGTACATGGACATGAAGGATTTNGCTGAATTNCGAGGNGCTGATTTTGGCAAATTAAACAAAGGTCTAGGNCTTGAAGCAATGGCTATTCCNGATGTGCATGAAGACACGGCTACTATGGGNGCCATGGCAGTTATGCGTATCATTGACCGCAATGGATTGGACCCGAACAACATCGGTCGAATGTACCTCGGAACCGAATCTGCCTTGGACGGTGCAAAACCCACTGCCACCTACATTGTCGATATGTTGACTCAACGCTACCAAGACCGATATGGAGAAGATTGCTTCCGCAATTGNGATGTTGTTGACATGACATTCGCATGCATCGGTGCTGTCGATGCTCTTCANACGACTCTTGACTGGGTTGCTCGCTCNACNGAAACCGATGAGCGTACAGGTATCGTTATTTTCTCCGATAATGCAAAATATGCTCTAGAATCTTCTGGAGAATACACGCAAGGTGCTGGCGGTGGAGCGCTCTTGATACGACGNAACCCGCGTCTCCTTGAGATTCCGGATTGTATCGGTGTCTCAACCACCCCAGTTCATGATTTCTTCAAACCTCGTCGTGAAGTAAGTATTCGTTCGGTNATTTCAAACGTCCTTCAACTCGCTCAAGAGACNGGTCAGACAATGAAAAAGGGTCTCATTGAGCGCATGATTCGCCATCTTCCTGAGTCGACTGTTCGCAAACTGGGCATTTTTGCTCACGGTGAAGAAAAAGTCAGTGTCCACCGTGACGACCCAATTTTCGATGGACAATTCTCGAACCGCTGTTATCAGGCAGCAGTTCGTCAAGCATTCCACAATTTTGCTGAGAAGGCAGGAAAACAGAACCGCTACAATCATGAAACTGATGAGCGATTAACAGAGCAATGGTCACGAATCATCATGCATTTACCTTATGCCTTCCAAGCGAAGCGAATGTTCCCTGATATTTTCCGTCATGACAGAGTTGGAACCGAAATGTGGGAATCTATTGCTGAGCAACTCGGTCCAATGCCGGAAGACCACAATTCAGAAGACCCTCAGATTATCGAGATATGGGAGAAAGCCATGGATGGATACAGAAGAGCTATTTCGAAGACGCCAGAATATATCGACTTCCATGCCAGTCGCATCGAAAAGGGACAGCGAGCAAGCAGCCTCATTGGTAATCAGTACACAGGTTCAATTTTCCTTGCACTGATGTCAACCTTTGAATCGGATTTGGAAGAAAACAGCAATTTGGATAACATGCTGTTTGGTCTATGCGGTTACGGCTCAGGTGCCAAAGCCAAAGTGTTTGAGGGTAAAGTGAGCCCACGATGGCGAGAAGTTGTCTCTCGATGGCATTTGTTTGAGAGGTTAGCAGGACGTGTCGCAATTGATCANATCACNTATGAAAATCTCCACAAGGGTCTNCAAGATGCGAGTGTTGTCACACCTGAAGGTGAGTTNGCTCTNGTCGAAATCGGTGATGAAGGNGTAGACGAAGGTGCTCGACGCTACAAATGGGTCGGCATCAAAGGTTGAAATCGGTTGTGNNAATTTCCNAATCTTCGGANTTANTCCAAATTAGGATGATTTCTTCTTGAGATTGGTAATCATTTCATCCACGATTCGGTCAAGATCGAATCTTGGGCTCCATCCCCATTCATCAACCGCAACGNTGTCTTCAATTTCATCGGGCCATGAATCNGCATATTTTTGTCGAATATCCGGATGAAAAGAACATGTAAAATCAGGCAAATGCCGTTGAATACTTGTCACCAATTCTCGAGCAGTAAATGAGCATCCAGCGATGTTGTACCCTCCTCTCGAATCACTGAGTTTGTCGAATGGGATTTCCATCAATTCGATTGTGGCCCGAATTGCATCATCCATGTACATCATTGGCAATTTTGTATCTTCACGAACAAAGCATTCGTAATGTCCTTTTTCAAGAGCATTGTGGAAAATCTCCACTGCGTAATCTGTCGTTCCTCCACCAGCGGGTGCTTTGTATGANATAAGNCCAGGATAGCGAATCCCTCGCATATCAATCCCAGAGGTGAGTGCTAATTGCTCGCCAACTACCTTTGTTTTTCCATACACTGTTGTGGGATTTAATGGGGCTTTTTGTGGAGCAATTTTAGGGCAGTCTGGTCCAAATACGGCAATGGAAGATGGAGAAAATAAGCGTGCATTGTTCTCTTTCGCCGCTGCAATCACGTTTTCCAATCCTACAACATTGATGTTCCAACACAACTCCGGATTTCTTTCTCCAGTCGCAGAGAGTAAGGCCGCTAAATGATAGATTTCGGTGATTCCTTGTTCGACCACCAATGTATTGATTGCTTCTTTATCCATTACATCGAGAATTTGGCATCCTTCTGCTTTTCGGATGTCGGTAGCTATAACAGCCTCATAACCGTGTTTCCGCCTCAATTCTTCAACCAATTCTGTGCCTATTTGGCCCAGGGCCCCGGTTACTAGGACTCGTCCAGTTGGTCGGTCCATAAACACAGACATGGAACTCACCATTTGATTCTTCTCTCAATTTGTCATGGTCTAGATAATGAGTTTTGAGGGGTATGTTGATAGGGGAGGCGCGACGGCCTAAAATCCCGTTGATGTGCATGAAGTACGTTGTTGTCAGCGGAGGAGTGCTTTCCGGATTGGGGAAAGGTGTTACTGCCAGCAGCATAGGCGTTCTCTTGAAAAGCGCTGGACTGAGAGTCACCTCATTGAAAATAGATCCTTATCTTAACAGTGATGCGGGAACAATGTCACCGTTTGAACACGGTGAAGTTTTTGTTTTGGATGATGGTGGCGAGGTTGATTTAGACCTCGGGAATTACGAACGATTTTTGGATATTAACTTGGGGCGCGACAACAATGTTACCACCGGAAAAATTTACTCGAAAGTTATCGAGGCAGAACGTCGTGGCGATTATCTTGGAAAGACTGTTCAAGTCATTCCGCATGTAACAGGAGCTGTTCAAGATTGGCTTGAGGAAGTCGCTCATCGGCCCGCAGATGGTATAGATGAGGCTCCAGATGCTTGTATAATCGAGTTGGGAGGCACTGTCGGTGACATTGAATCGGCACCTTATATCGAGGCATTACGTCAGTTTCAGTTTCGTGTAGGTCGTGAAAACATTACTTTCGTTCATGTCTCTTTAGTTCCCGTAATGGGCCCAGTTGGTGAACAGAAAACAAAGCCAACGCAACACACAGTGAAGGAATTACGTGGCCTGGGCATTACCCCAGATATTCTCGTTTGTCGTTCTTCATCTCCATTGAATAGCGAAACACGAGAAAAACTCGCTGCATTCTGTCATGTTTCACCCAATGCAGTCATGTCAACCCATGATGTACCAAATATCTACCATGTTCCTCTCATGCTTCATGAGCAAGGCTTGTGCGATATTCTTGATATTGATTGTGAGGCAACATCGTTGTTGAAAGAATGGAAATTCATGGCCCATCATCTTGACACATTGACCGAAGAAGTACACATTGCGATGGTTGGAAAATACACTGATTTGTCAGACGCGTATCTTTCTGTCATCAAAAGCTTGCAACATGCTGCAATGGCGGTTGACCGAAAATTGCTTATCAACTGGATTGAAGCGAGCCATCTTGAATCCGATTGGGAGGACTCCAGTGAACGAGATGCTGCATGGGAATTACTCAAACAATCTTCGGGGATTCTTGTTCCAGGTGGTTTTGGTGATCGAGGGGTTGAAGGCAAGATTTTGGCTGCTGAACATGCTCGAACCACATCGACTCCTTACCTCGGAATTTGTTTGGGATTGCAAGTAGCTGTAATCGAATTCTGCCGGAATGTACTGGGATTCAAGGAATCGAATTCAACCGAATTTGATGAGAACTGCAAGAACCCAGCAGTCGTGTTTATGCCTGAGATTTCCAAAACTCACTTGGGCGGGACAATGCGTTTAGGTAGCCGTCCTACACTTTGGCAAGTTGATTCCTGCATTATTCGAGGCCTCTATGGAGAAGGTGATTCCGTGGAAGAACGGCATCGTCATCGATACGAAGTGAACCCCGACATGATTGAATCCATCGAAGCTGCAGGACTCAAATTTGTTGGCAAAGACGAAACGGGCCAACGCTGTGAAATTTTCGAACTCGAAGGTCACCCTTACTTTGTTGGAGTACAGTATCATCCCGAGTTTAAGAGTCGACCGGGTCGTCCAAGCCCGCCTTTCCTTGGCTTGCTACAGGCAGCAACAGGGCAACTGTAATCACGATTCTTCAACTCGAATCAAACGCGTGGTTCGGAAACCTTGCAATATTTTCATGAATCGCTTTACTTGGAATACTTGATCGAGTTCCACATCTCCTGTATCGATTCGAATTGCGTTTAGACCGATTAATTTTGCCGGAGTTGCAACCCCCAAAATGTTGTCAACACCAATCATTCGCAGTACCTCTGGTGAAAGTTGAAGATTACCTCGGCCGATAAGGAAACCTTGTCCTCCCATTGGAGAAAGAAGGAGAAGTCGCTGACGCTCGACGCCGTTCTCATCTTTGTGAGAAGAGAGTACATCAAGCAGTTGTTGTTCGTTCAAATCAGCGTGCAATTTACGCTTTCCATCGATAAGCGGCCCCAAAATATCAATCCCGAGGAGCGTAAGTTCGTGTCCACAGAACTCTCCCATTCGACGCAGAGTACCGCCACTTCCCCAGACAATCATAAGGTCATCATCGGAGGAGAGGAGCGATTTGACATGTTGGGCTAAACCTTCGATTGTGTCTGCTTCACTGGTTCTTTCGACTTGTTCCTTGGCCCCTTGCATAAATCGAGGGCTGGAAGGAGTCCAAGCCTCACCGTACATTCGTACTTTCCAAACCCCCTCTTGGTATATTTCTTCATCGAGGTCCATCACTTCTGTAATCGCACAACGTAAATCGCCAATCATGAAGGCCAATGCAACTTCGGCAGCAGCCTTCGGTGTGGTGGCGAAGCAACCGGAATGCATTTTCACACCACCAGGAACTCCAATAAGTGGAATTTCCTTTGCTTTGTCACCAATTTTCTCAAGCGTATTAGCGATGTCTCGAGTCGTTCCATCTCCACCAGCATACAGGATGACTTCTACATCTGCGTGGATAAGTGCTGTGACCAATTCTTCGGTTTCATTCATCGAAGTTTGAGCAGGTGTCTCACCAATTGCGGTAAACGTCATGTTGCTTTGAGATTCAGGGAACCAAGTTCCACCCATTCGCCCATTCCAACCAAATCCTTCCATCGAGGCATCGATTCTGTTTAAGGAACTGGAAAGCAATGTTTTCAGGTATTCAAGAGCAAGAAGCATTCGGGGTCCTGCGCGGTCTTCAGCGCCTGCAGCACGTGCTTCGGCGGCTCGACCATCGCTGCCTTTGAAACCCAGCCTTCCACCAAGGCCAGCATCCGGATTGACAACGATTCCAATGCGCATGGTTACCCGACAGGTTTCTCCTTCAAGAATACCTGCATCGCATACTCCGCAACGATGACATGAAAAAAGCGATGCATTTGGACAGTCCATGGAGGAGAGTTTTCGCCGTCAAATTGCAATAGGCTCGGCCGTTGGATTCTCCTTTTTGTGGATTGCTGCGGGCTATTTCACATGGATTCTTAACGGCTGCAAGGCGTACATGCCGTTTATTTCTGATTTCCATTTGTATTCACCAGGCGACTTTCTTTTTACAACGGGTACATTCGTTTCAGGTTTTTTGGTGTTCTGGGTCATCATGGAAGTCCATTCCATGAACATGAAGAGGATTTCAAGTGGACAGCACCATTCCTTTTGGCACGGAGTAAATCATCTTGCGGTTTTTCCCGGGCTGATTGGTGCCTTTTCATGTATTCGAATCGGTAGTGCTCCATGGGATACAGATGGGCCTATGCATGGACATTATGCCTTCGATATTTTCACCTTTGGCGTCTACTGGTGTTTGCTGATCTCCGCAGTGACCATTCGGATATGGTGGAACCACGACCGTTTTCGAACCGTACTCGGATTGCGTTTGTTTTCAGCAATTACCGCTTTTGTGGGCTTGTATCAGATGATTTCGACTCAATCAACGGTATGGACTTCATCATTTGATTGGGAGGCATATAACGCTCTCACGACGGATATGATGTCTTTCTGCACCAGTTCTCCGTATCCTGAGCTCAATGTTTCGGCAGTATGGGAATACATTTTGGTTCTCGGAATTCTAGGAACTATCCTTTCGTTTTGGCCAGAAGTACATTTCTTTGATAGTATTGAAAGCGAAGAGGAATAATTCAAGCATTCAAAGCAAGTATTCATGTGCTTTCTATGCTAACGATTGCACATGAACAGGAGGCAGAAAGAAGTTCCTACTTTGGAAGATGCTCTTGCAAAAGGTTTCGCTGTCATGCAAGGAGAGGAGGAAGAGCCATCCAAAACCCCTCCTCTTTCGAACCTAGAGTCCGAAGAATCTGTTGAAACTGTTACGCAGCCGAAACCGGATTATCGCCCTCCAACTCAAGCGGTCGAACATCGTACAACTTTTACAGTAGGGCCGTCATCAAATCCTCAGAATGGAGACGACAAATCCACAAAGAAGGAAAGTAATGCCACTGAAGTGTTGGAGAAACCGAGTTCTACAATTGGNGATGATTTTGATGTTGAATGGTAATTTCTGATACAGGTACTTATCAGTAAATACCTTCACCGAGCAATANGGAAGTTACACGCAGTTTCGTAAGGACATTCATTTTCATCTTCGGAAATTTAGTTCTCGTCTCATATGTTTACGGTCTCTCTCACGCACCTGATAAGAATGCATTGTGGGGCGGAATACCTTGGTCGCAAGCCAAATTTATCGTTCCATTCATGTTCTTAGCAGCTTTTGGTTTCTTGATGTACTGGTGGATTATTCTCTACCAAAATGANGCATCAGCGATGGAGTCCCTTCGATGGCCATGGGGAGAATCCGATGGCGGGGGAGGAGCCCGTTTACTCCTCGCCTTTGCATTGCTGGTCATACCTTCAGCCCTATGGTTAGAGGCAACTATATTTCATATGGAGAACGATTATGCTTGGACTCCAATTTTAGTCGTTGGTGTGTTGATNCTTGCATCCATTGGAAATATCTTGATGGGACTTCTTGCGTATTCAGCGTATGTTGATGAAGTTCCAGGAGGTGGAAAGATGCTTTTGGGCTCGATATTCTTGGGTATACAATGTATTTTATTCGATGGAATTTANTGGAATTTGAAATTCCCTTGGTAAGTTAGGACTCTAAACACCACCGCTTTGTCTGTTTTGGGTGATGGTTTGATGAGGGGAGCACAACCCCGTAGGGGTTGTAGGAGCAAACAGTATGTCACTGATTCATGTCACTTTACCGGATGGTACAGTTAACGAATATGCCGCTGGAATCACCTGCGCAGAAGTCATAACCGATGCGTTAGGCCGCAAACACGGTTGTCTAGCGGCTCGTGTAAACGGGGAGGAGTGCGACCTCTCTCGAATTCTTGATACTGATTGTTCGATTGAAGGAATATTGACCGAGTCTGATGANGGAATGCATATTCTACGACACAGTGCTGCGCATCTTCTTGCACAAGCTGTTACATCGATTTATCCAGATGCTAAGCCGACTATTGGTCCAGCTATCGATCGTGGATTTTATTACGACTTTGCAATGGAACCAATATCAGAATCCGATCTCAAACCTATTCAAAAAAAGATGCAGGAACTTGCAAGGAAAAATTTCACTGTTGAGCGCATTGAATTGAGTGATGAAGAGTTGCAATCTCACTTCGTACACAACCCGTACAAACTTGAAATTATTAGCGACAAGATNGAAGATGGTAGTGGTTCAACAATCTACAAGCAGGATGATTGGTATGATTTGTGCCTTGGACCTCACGTTCCAAACACTTCTCGACTGATGAATGTGAAACTTACCAGCATCTCATCAGCATACTGGAGAGGCGACCAAGACAGAGAACAATTGGTGCGAATTTATGGGATTGTCGAACCCAGTAAAGAAGCATTGAGAGCGACAATCACTCGTCTTGAAGAGGCCAAGAAGCGAGATCATCGCAAACTTGGGAAGGACTTGCAATTGTTTCACATCGATGAAGAAGTTGGCCAAGGCTTGATTCTTTGGACTCCACGAGGTGCTATCGTACGTCAAGAATTGCAAGATTTCATCTCTTCTCACTTGCGCCGGCAAGGCTATTCACAAGTCTTCACTCCGCATGTTGGTAAACTCGACTTGTATCGAACNTCAGGTCACTTCCCTTACTATCAAGATTCGCAGTATCCACCCTTAGTTGAACGTGAATTGATGAAGAAACTTGCCGATGAGGGTTGCACTTGTGGAGATTTATCCAACATGATGAAGACCGGCGACATTGATGGCTATATGCTCAAACCGATGAATTGCCCACATCACGTCAAAATCTATGCTTCTCAAATGCGTTCGTACAGAGACTTACCGCTACGTTTGGCTGAGTTTGGTACCGTTTATCGATGGGAACAATCCGGAGAAATTTCTGGTTTGACCCGAGTACGTGGTTTCACTCAAGACGATGCTCATCTTTTCGTAACTGAAGACCAAATTGGTGACGAGGTTCTTGGCTGTATCGAATTGGTCCAAATCATATTTGAAAAACTTGGAATGGAAGATTATCGAGTNCGAGTAGGTTTACGAGATTTGGATTCAGACAAGTACGTTGGGGAACCAGAGCGTTGGGATAAAGCCGAGGANGCGTGCCGTGCAGCGGCTCAGTCGCTTGGAGTGGAATGGTCTGAAGAACAAGGTGAAGCAGCTTTCTACGGCCCAAAAATTGACTTTGTCGTGAAAGATGTTCTTGGACGAGAATGGCAACTTGGTACGGTACAAGTGGACTATAATCTTCCTGAACGATTTGGCTTGGAGTACAAAGGCAGTGACGGAGAAATCCATCGACCGGTTATGATTCACCGAGCACCTTTTGGGTCAATGGAACGTTTCTGTGGCGTACTTATCGAACACTTTGCAGGTAAATTCCCAACATGGCTAACGCCTACTCAATGCCACATTATCACTATTTCACAAAAGCATTCAGCGTACGCAGAAGAAGTTGCACAACTGCTTCGTGAACATGATATTCGCGTTGCTGTTGATGATGGCGATGATACCATTGGAAAGAAAATCCGAACCCATCGTAAGATGCAACCCGCTTACATGGTCATCTTGGGTGACGGTGAGATTGATTCTCGCAGTGTTAGTTTGCGTGCCAGAAACGGTGACCAAGTTAGCGGTGTTCCGCTTGAATCTTTTGTTGCTGACTTGCGCAAAGAAATTCTAGATAAGGTGACGCAACCATCTCTTGTTGTCCCAAATGATGAATGAGGAATAACGATGTCCGCTCCGACTATTATTAACGGATTTAGTTGGGCCGCAGTGGTCCCTTTTCTGTTAGCAGCAGCCACAGCATGGTTGTTCTGGACCCGGGTTGTTCCTCGGCAACTGCGAGGTCTTCAGGTTGCTTTTCAAACCGGTGAGAAACGCTACGAAGTTCACCAAATAACTCGAACAACTCAGGATGCTCGTGAATTGCTTTCTTCAAAGGGGACTGTCTTTGGTGTGGCATCGTACATCCTAGCACTGGTCGGTGCCTTGTTGCTGTTTTTTGAATTCATAATGATTCGAATGGAATATTCAGAAGGTTTTCACACGCCATCGTTGAGTATCGCATTGATTTTCATTGCCTTTCCTGCTCTAATTTCATCGGGAACATCGCTTGGGGCGCAAGTTATCAAACCAATCGGACAAGATCGTGCCTCTCTACAAGAGTCAAGCATATGGCGCAGTTACACCTATGTCTTGCTCGCAGTTTTGTGGCTTGCAGTAGTTTTTGCAATCTACCTTCTTTTGGATGTTGCAGGAGTGCCTGCTTCACGTCGATTTAGCATTGCTGCCTTTGCCGTATTCGCTCCGTCTATTCTTGCTTATGGGCGTATTTTGGGCTCNTCGTGGCAAGCGTTACGACAATCTTCTCGCCAAATTGCGAAAGGTGAACCCTCACCTTTCCATAATCATGTGCCCAGCGCAAAACAGCAAGCTATCGCACAAATTGTTAATTTCAACCTCGTTGCGATGCCGTATGTCGCGCTTAACACCCTTGTATCATTGCTGTTTTTGTTGTATGACCCAACTATCCTCACCCACTCCGACAGAGTTCTAGAATTGCCTGAATATCGTGAGCAAACGACCTTNATGGAAGAAGGTGGGATTTTAGGATTCATGCTCATNGAACTCTTTTCCTTTATTCCTCAATCTGGAATACGTGTACCTATCGTNTCGTTCATTCTCCTNTTTCTTTTGTTGAACGTTGCGTTAATCGGTTTCCTGTTCGTCTACGAAGTGGCTCGGATATTGTTCTTGGATGTCCAAGATGTCTCCGGTAAAGGTGGGATTAAATTGGCAGACAGTCGCCTTCTACGTGCCGAACCTACCCAACAAGCCAAAGTTCTCAACTTTTGTTTTACTGGTTTTGCAGGTCAATCGATGCTTTTGCTCGCATTAGCCATGATTACTTTCTGGGATTCCAGTTTCCTACCTCAAGGAGCAGAATGTGGTGATTGGGAAAATACGGTATGCTCAGTGATGGAAAAAGATTCGCTTGAAGAACTGACTTGGATGCTAGCATCTGGAGGTCAAATTGCTTTCTTGGCAATATGGGTGAAGTCTCGGCGTATTGGGCTGAAACTTGAAGACATCACTTTTGACGCTGCAGTCGGTGAAAATCGCGCTCGATTGTCTGAAATGTCGGATTTAATTTATCTCAAGCAAAAACCGTTCACTGAATTGGTTTCTAAAGACCAATGGTCTCAAGCATTGATTCGACTGGACAAAATCACAGAAGGGCATGGAGAGCAGTTGGAAGGTCTCAATCTCGCTCGTAAAACAGATGCTATGATGGAACTGTATGCTGGACTTGGCCGATGGAATGAGGCTGAACAAGAGGCCGTATCTCTGCTGGCATTAAGGGGCGGTCGTGAAGCACAAGTTGCTCGACTTATTCTCACTGCAGCCAGCCTTGCTCAACGTGATTATGCAGAAGCAAANCCAAGGTTGGACCTTTTGAATGCTGATGATATCGAATCTGCACGGCTGCAATGGGCTGCATCATTGTTTAATCCGAAGTATCGGAAATTGAGTCCAGAATTCAAGGCTCTCATTTCCATTGATTCACTGATGAAGCGTAACATCGATTTNGTTCAACGATTTAAGNCCGGAACTCCGCATAGTGATTTGAAGTATTTGGATACTCCAGCAGGACGATTGTTCCTTTTGGGTGACCTTGCACGACTCCGTCTTGCTGGAATGCCAGATAAAGGGCTCAATTTGATTGAGGCGTTCATTAAAGAANACAATATCACGGATTGGCCTCACGGAGATGTCGTTCGTTCGTTGTTGCATATGGATGCCGGCAGAATAAACACAGGCATTACTATGGCCGAAAAATTAGCAGCAGAACATCCCAGGCACCCGCATGTACGGAACTTGATTGGAGAACTTGCACGAAGTGGTTATCTTGACATGCTACCATCAGAGCCGACTCCGATTGAATGGTTGAACGATTCTGGNCTTGACTGGCTTGATGGATGGGTTCGAAAACACGTCGTTGCACCACCTCCTACTTTCGGAAAGAAGCCGCTCATTCGCCATACATGGAACTCAAATGGGTGGGCTGCAATGAACGGTTCTGGCAGTCTTGAGGAGGCAATTCGAAAGAAGTCAAACGGTTGGAAAGTGATTCAAAAAGTTTGGCCAAACGGCTTACCGATATGCCTCCATGTTCATTTGTTTGGCATCATTGTCACCGTNTCAGGAATGCCGGTCGATTTAGGATTCCCCGGAANCCTCGACCTCAAAACCATCGAGAAGAAAGGCCATCTCGAAATTTAAATTCGTCTTCGAATCTTTTCCATTGAAGCGTCTGCATTGGATAATTCTTTCAAACATTCTTCAATTCGTCCTGCAGCTAAGGCTTCTCCAGCCAATGCGATGGATTGCTCACACGAATGCCTGTTCGGGTCTTCCACGGAAATCCCGTTGGTGTCGCATTGATTGCGCAGAGTTTGCCACTGTTCAACGACAAAGTCGTACAGTTCCAGTGCTTCTTCGGTTGCTACACCTTCACTGTCAAGGTCAGAGGTCAATTTTTCAAGCAGTGAATTTGCTTGACTCCACTGCTTCTCATCAGCGTGATTTTCAATGTCCAACAACCGTTGTTCCCATTCGTCTTTGTCATCACGATCTTTGTATTGCTTGACCAGTTTCTTGCGCTGCTTGAGTGCACGTCGAACATTATCCATCGCTGCACGTTCCGCTTCAATTGACCGCACGACTCCGTCTGCCAACCCGATGGCTTGACTCGGACTACCTGCTTCGATAGCCTGTTCTGCATGTTCGAGCCGGACTTGCATTTCAGTGATATCCAGTCCGTCGGTTTGTTTGAGTTGTCGGGTTGCCTCTTTCACCGCTTCCAATGCCCGACCTTGTGCGTCTTCATCTGCTAGCAGTTGATTTGGAATCACTGAAGCGAATTCAAAAGCCTCGCGTGGAGCTTCCTTGTTGAGTTGTTTCTTTGCATCACTTAGAAGTTCTTTCAGGTGCTGAACGCTTTCAGCGTTGTTGTCTGAAAGAAGTTTGGATGCTTCCTCAATCGCTTTTTCTGCTTTCTGCCACCATTCAATGACTTCCTGTGCCAATTTTTTTGATTGACGGAAAAGCATTTCACCTTCTCTCAGCGAACCCAGTTTCACTTCACGTATTCCCATTTCGAAAGATTTACGCGCTTTCTTTGCTGTAGGGGCGATTTCTTCAGCCTGTTGAACAGCCTTCAAAGCGTCATCTTGAATGATTTCGACGTCTCCGCTCAAGGACAATGTCCGTTCAATGTCTTCTTCAGCTTCTGCAAGAAGCCTCATTCCGTATTCTGGATCGATATGTCCCTCTTCTTTTGCTGTCATCACAAGGCTTGAGGCTTGGTCAACTGCAGCACCTTGAGCCTTCAATTCGAGAAGTTTGTTTTCGAGACTATCGAGTTTCCTCGTGAAGATTTTGCGCTGAGCACGTTGTTCGTCTCCTACGAACCAAATGTATCCAGTAGCAACAGCAGAAAGAACCAGCGTAGTGAATGAAGCAAGCCATTCATAGGTCATTGCCTCAGGAATATCGCCAACAAATAATGAAAATGCAGCAACGCATCCAAGTCCAGTCATGATTGCTCTCCATCGGAGTACATCCAAGCCGCCTTGCAAAATATTTCCGGATACAGAGAAACAGGTGTAGGCTACTACGAGTACAAAACCACATCCAATGAGACTGGTTGTTTCTTGAACCTCCAAATGTTTTGATGCAATCATCATAAGCACCGGCCATGCTATACAGGCAAACGAACCAATACGCGTTCGAGCCTGTGGGTTATCGAGCACGCTGTCTTGCAGAATGAGCCCGTAGGCGATGATAAGAAGGGGGTAACCTAATCCTTGGAACAATCCCGAGTCTCCTTTGAAAGCAGATTGTAAATTCGGCCACATTAGCCAAATTGCTCCAACGAGAATGACAAGAGAAGAAAGGGTACTGAGCCTTTCAATTTTATTTTGACGCGATTGGCGAGCTGCTGCAATTGCAGCATCAACATCCGCCCATGCATCGAGAGCCATAGGTGCTGTCGGGTACATCATGCTGATAATCACTCCGATGTTTCGGGCAGACTTTCACTCTCCATGGTCATTTTTTTTGACGGGAATGTTCATGGGTGTCTTTGGCTGCATTCAGTAGGAGTGGAGCGTTATGGCAGGGCTAATCACGATGGACGATTTGACGAACGATGAGATTCTGCAAATATTGGATGATGCAGAAAGACTCCTTCCAGTTGCTCAAGGAAAACTGTACCTACCACTTTTACGAGGACGTATTCTTGGAAATTTGTTTTTTGAGCCAAGCACGAGAACTCGGATGTCGTTTGAAACGGCAATGAAGCGCCTGGGAGGGGATGTGGTGAACCTCGGTGACGTCAAAACCTCTTCAGTTGTCAAAGGAGAAACCCTGTTCGATACCATTCAAATGGTTGACGGATATACCGATGTCATCGCCATGCGACATCCCCGTCAAGGCGCTGCTCAATACGCTCAAGATGCTGCAAGCGTGCCCATTCTCAATGGAGGCGATGGAGCTGGACACCATCCAACTCAAACCATGCTTGACCTGTTTACAATCAAACAGGCACATGGCAAATTGGATGGTTTGAAAGTCGTATTGGCTGGAGATTTACGCTACGGAAGAACCGTGCACTCACTCTCACATGCCTTGGTTCGTTTTGGTTGTGAATTGATTTTTGCTAGCCCCGATTTACTCAAAATGCCAGCAGAGATAGTGTCCGATTTGAAGGGCCATGGAGCTCAAGTCGTTGAAACAGAGGACCTGTACGGTTCAATGGAGGGTGCCGATGTAGTCTATATGACTCGAATTCAGAAGGAGCGCTTCGCAGATGAAGATGAATATGCGCGTTGTGCGGGAGCATACAAACTTCATGCCCGTCACCTTACAGATGTTAAACAAGAGATGATTGTTATGCATCCTTTACCACGTGTCGATGAAATCGACCCTTCGGTTGATGCGACTCGTCACGCACGCTACTTTGAACAGGCTTTCAACGGAGTAGTTGCGAGAATGGCCTTGTTGTGTCGATTACTGGGAGTCAAAGTTCCCGAGGATGTTCAATCTGAAGGAGGTGTTCTTTGATGTCAAGTGAACACAGTATGCGAAGAGTAACCGCAATCCGAAATGGAACAGTGATTGACCATGTCCCCTCAGGACAGGCGCTTCGAGTTTTGGAAATGTTGGGAATTGGAGGTAACACTTCGGTCCCCGTCTCGCTTGTGATGAATGTTCCATCCAAGAAAATGGGTTCAAAAGATATCATCAAAGTTGAGGATAGAGAACTTACACAGGCAGAACTTGACCGACTGGCTCTGGTTGCTCCAGACGCCCATGTTGCGATCATTCGTGCTTACTCGGTCGCAGAGAAATTAACAATTAATCTGGGAGATGAAGTCGTGAATGTTGTACGATGCACATTTTCCAATTGCATTACGACCAACCTTCGTGAACCTTTACCACATCGACTACGCGTTGTCGAGCGCGACCCGTTGCAACTACGTTGTCATTACTGTGGTCGCCCACAAGACTTGGACGAACTTGCGAACAATGTTCTATGATTCGCCGTTCATCAGTTCCCTCATGTCGCAGGCTTTGCATTGAGTTGCGGATGTTAATTCACCACAACTTTTGCACGGCATAGGTGGTGCAGGACGGGCTTCAGAACCTCCTAAATCGATGACTTGGTCTCGAAGCTGTTTGATGTTGTCTGCCATTCGTAAGAGCCCATGCCGTGTTCCAGGTACATCCGATTCCATTTGAGCAACCATGTCTCGATGTCGCCATCGTAAAGCACCTCTTGCATGAGGACATTCTTCGTGATGCAGCGGCAGATTTCTGTACAAAGCATACAACTGTATTTCCTGTTCAGGAATCCATCGGAGAGGTACAATTCGGGGTGCCAATCCATCCACTGGTGTGGTTGTGTGTGGAGCCAGACGAAGCGTCCGTTCTAAATCTCCGTTGGTCATGTTCATGAGTACTGTTTGAGCCATGTCATCGAGATTGTGCCCTAAAGCCACATAATCTGCATTCACTTTTTTCGCTAGATGATTGATGCCCTGTCTGCGAAACACACCGCAATAAGAACATGGCATGCGAGGAATGTGCTTGTTTTCTTTTGCAAGTCCAGGTATTTTCGCAGCCACCTCGTCCATCTCTTTGAAATTCAATTCTGGGTAGGAGACGGTAATGAATTCAACACCTAATCGTTCACACAGTTCTTGAGCGCAAAGCAGCGAGGGCGGGCGATAACCTTCAATCCCTTCATCAACGGTTCCAGCAACGATTCTCACGTCCGGTCTGTTTCCAACACGGTCGACAATACTGTCCAGCAGCACTGCAGAATCCTTTCCGCCAGAGATGGCCACAAAGATGGTCGTGTTTCCTTCACGTGGGAGTTTCAACTGATGTCGCAGTTCGCGTCCAATTTTTTTTCGAACCGATTTGGCCATGTGCTCATTGCATAATATTCTTCCAGAATAGGCCTGTTCAAGCACAGCAGGCTTTGAACAACTATCGCAAGTAGGTACGGTAAACACCGCATCGTCTTCTTGCGCCATGAGCAGATGCGAACATCGCTATGGTTTGAGTCCACCGATTGATTTCATATGTTTTCGAGGATATGGATTTGTAGAAGAGATTAAAAATACCAATTGCAAATTCGATTTTCCAATTGAATTTTTTACTTTTCCAAGAAAGATTTTTCCTGCTGCGGGGGTTCTTGTATCGGCTGAGAAGGCGCGGAAAATCGGGCATAATATGCCCTCCGCGCAATCCTTTTTTCAATCTCCAGTTGGAAAATCAATTTGGGTCCTCAAATCCCCCTTTAGGGGGATAAATGCGCAAAACTACTTGAAGGCCACAGTACTGTGCGATAGTTTGAGAACCATGTTGCAACGTATGCTTGCGGGATTATGCCGTCTCGACGGTGTAGAACATGCGATGTTGCTGGATGAATCGTGTCAGTTAATCGCAAGTGTGGGTCAAGAGGGAATTTTTGCACCTACTGAGCAAGCAACTCAAATGATTCACGCAGCGCAAGAAACAGCTCATGCGCTTGGATTAGGCCTTGTGTATGAGGTCTGGTGTGAAGGTGAAAGCCGCATGGTTGTTGATGCTGTCGCATCGAATCGCACCGTCGTATTGACAGGCCAAGGCGGTCGATTGGCTCGATGGCGCCACGCTCTTGACAGAGACCGTCAAATTTTAGCAACCACTCCAAGGATGTGAAGAACATGTTTAATCTGCCAGAAGGAACCCCAATCGATGAAAAGATATCTGTTGATGCAGGCTCAATTCAGCCATTTGACCATGGCGTAATTTCAACATGGATTGGACGAAGAAAAACCCCAACTGGCCATCGATTGGTTCGTGCAGGACGCATTGTTGGTTGGCTTGCCGAGTCTGGCAAAGGCAAATTGCTGTTGGCGGGTAAAGAAGCTCGATTACGTTTGGAGGAAATCGAAGGCAAGGAGAATTTCCGTTTTGAATCCGGTGAATATTCGCTTCGTGGCCTTGGAAGTGTTGCTGAGGTACTCCCGGAGGCGTTTGAGCATGCAGCTGATCGTCAAGGCCTCTTGCCACGTGGTGACGCAGTCGTTCGCTTGTTATCACGAGACCTTTCCTCAGTTTTACGAGCGATGGTTGAACGTGAAACAGTTCGTGGAGCAATCGCTATTGACCAGGGGATGCTTATCGATAGTGTTGGCGATTTACCCAATGATGGCGAACAACTTGCTCGTGAAATTCATTCGACTCTTGAGGCGATGAGTATCAGTATCGTTGAAGACGATACCATTACCAGTGGAAGTCATTGGACCATGCACCATGAAGGGGGTTCACTGCTCCTTGCACAAGCTGGCGATGTTTCGATAGGTGTTTGGACCGAAGCCAATACGAACCACGCTCGATTAATTTCTGCAGTCGCAGCAATACTTGAAGGAGAAATAGGCGCAGTCGGTGCATCAGGAGGTCCACTACCTGATGGATTTGTGCTGAGAGAAGGCAGAGGCGGTCCCGATGCTATCATTTCGATGCTGACCGCTGCAGTGAATGAGGAGGTTACAGGTCATCTTCAGTCTGGGCAATCCTCGACTTCTGTATCCCTTCTTCTTTCCCGCGGTGTTCCAGTAGGCATATCAGCTCCAGACGGACAATCCTTGGAAGAAGCGATGTTGACCTTCACCGATTCGTCCAGAATCCTAAAGTTGCATCGATTACCGTCCGGAACGATAGTTTCTCGTGAATCAGGTACTGTAGATGAATTCCGTCTTGACGATTTCCACGATTTGTTGGTCACTCTTCGAACCCGTTCTGAAAGCCGTAGAGCCAATCTCAAAAGCAAACTT
>NYZH01000053.1 GCA_002687075.1 Methanobacteriota archaeon | reverse complement strand
CAAATTCCTCGGATGAATTTTTCCGGGTTAAGGACAAGATGAGTACGAGCAATACAACGATGCCAATTACTCCAAAAATGACGGTCATCTCTGCTTGAGTAAAAGCCAATTCACGTGCAACACTGGTCGTGGAATTATCTTCATTATCGTTCGATAAATTTCCAACATCCTCTTCATTTGATGATTTGTTCGAGTCATTTGGGAATAAATCCTCGACATTAGGAACTCCATCCTCATCGATATCGTTGTCAAGCTCATTACAAACACCATCCCCGTCCAAGTCGGATGGAGTACTTTGATTGTCCAAATGATCGCTTAGACAGGCCATTTCAGTGATGTCTGTCCATCCATCATTATCATCATCTGAATCGAGTATGTTGCAGATTTCATCATTATCAGTATCTACGGGCATCGATGCAGCGTCCAAGTTATCGGACTCACATTCAACTTCGACATTATCTGAAAATCCATCGCCATCATCGTCTAAATCAACACGGTCACACAATTTATCTTGGTCAAAATCATCTGGAACAGATTGAGAATCAAATGGGTTGCTAAAGCATTCGATTTCCTCGACATCCAAAAAAGAGTCATCATCGTCATCATCGTCCAATGCATCGCACTCTCCAGTTCCATCGTTGTCCAAAGGTACAGATGATGGATTAAGTGAATCAGACAAACATTCATTCTCACTTATGTCCAAGAATCCATCGTTATCATCATCCTCATCTTCATCGACATCTCTGCAACCATCACCATCAAAATCGGTCGTTGAGTTGGATGTCCAATCGGTTTGACCAACCGGACATTGGTCATCTGAATCTTTCAAGCCGTCTCCATCTTTATCTAAGGTAAAACTAGAGATATGCCATGATTCCACTGTCAAAGCAGTGTATGCGTAATGATTAACATGGCTGTGGGGATTGCCCACATTGACCAACACCCAATCGCCAACTTGAGAGTGGTACGTGCAATCTAAGACTTGATGTACTACAACGTTGTAATATGCTGGGTGATTGTAATCTGGAAAGTCATTCTCATCAACAAGTAACCAATTCTCTGCATTTCCATCTATTACATCCTGTTTGGTGTAAAATTCTTCAGTAAAATGGTTATACAAAATCGATGAATCTCCACATTCAGGGTCAGCATTATTTTCGCCGTGGCTGCCATGAGCATCATCACCACCTTCTCCTGTTGAATTCTGTTGAGTATTTGTCTGGTTGTGAGTTAAATCGAAGTTGAAATATTTGTATTTGAAAAAGTCATTAGCCAACTGGGTTACAATGTTTTCACCATCATCCATTTCTATTGCAAGCAGACTCATTGACACATTTTGTTCCAAAGGCCTCGCTTGATTTGGAGGTAGTTCAATTTCCAACTCCTCAGTCACACTGTAAGAGATGTTATCCCATTGCTGCCATGTATCAGAATGGCCGTGATGGCTCGAACTCACCGAAACAGTCGATTCTATCTCCTCAATCCATTGTGAACCAACTGTAATTTGCTCAGGCATTCCAGTGAATGAACTCAAGTGTGTTTCATTTGTCCAATCAATCGATTCGTGCAACAAATCTCCTGTATCAAAATCGTATGTCCAGAAGCTTAACTTTTGGGTTAAATCAACACGGGCCGCCGAGAAATCGGGATAGATTTGAGTTGTTTGATTCCACTCAATCATGTCGATAATCNTCTCNGNATACTCCGNACTNTCTTCNCNGCCACCCTCATCACCNCCATGAACGCCGTGTTCATCGTGGTCGTCGTCGTGGTCATCGTGACCATCATGGTCATCGTGACCGCCATGATGATTGTCTCTCTCATACCATGTTATGTTCCCCATAGCTGTATGTAAGATCACGTGACAAAGAGCATCAGTTCCCCCGAAATTACAAGGCTGGTCTTCGAGGACATTTACTTGGAAAGATGAAGAGGTTAATTCAGGGCTATGACCGCTGTTGTTTAACATTTCAAAATAGTCATCGCCATAATTNGAATAATGAATGTAATCTCCTTCTGAAAGATACCAATCGGTCAAATTTACATTCAAGTTTTCAGAATTGTTATGTGAACCGCTGGTGTTGAGCGAAAGCAATTCCTCAAATTCCGCATTATGTTCAAAGTGAGTCACCGGAAGAAAAGCAACACTAACAACGATAATCACAATGATGAAGGCGCAATAACGCTTCATNGTTGTTGCACTAAGAAATGATATTTATAGATAAACCCGACAATTCATATTCCAAAGTTGAACAGGTGTTATTGGTTGAAGACTGAAACAGCGAGAACCTCATGTNGAGACCTTGTTTTAGAAATTTACATCAGCAATCAGCAGGATAATGCCCGCAAGGATTGCTGGAATTGTCGTATGAATTGTTGCCCAAAGACTTGCAGCCTTATGACGAACCAGCAGTGGGAACAATGCATCACCATCCTGACTTATTGCATTTGCAGCCAGAGCGGGGAACGAGATGATGTCTTTGGTGTATGCAGTAATGGCAATGATTTGAGGACCACAGCCTGGAATCAAACCTATGATTGAGGCAACCATTACCGCAATGAGTCCATCTCCATATTGAGCCATGTCTTGTTCTGACAGGCCACTGAACAGCAACATGAATTCAAACACCAAGTAAGCAATCATAACCCAAAAGGTGACGAAGGCAGTTTCACTTGCAGCATGCACCATGGTCTCACGCATGGAATGCAGCTTGTCGCCAATGGTCGCCTCTGTATCGTCGGCGAACCAGTTTTTCTGTGCAATGTAAAGAACAATAGAAAGTGTAGCACCAAGTAATCCAATCCATGTTATGAAACCATCCATTGTCAAAGGATTGTATTCTAATTCNAGANTGTAATCTGCATCTTGACCAGACCANACCAGAAGAAGGATTGCAAAAACCAGTCCAATGAGGGTAACGGCCCACCACACAACATACCCTTTGTGGAGAATAGAGTATCCAAGGCCTTCGGGGATTTCACGAGATAAGTCGTCCAAGGGTGATTCTAGTTTCGGTTGATTTTGCGGTTCATCTTGAACGAATGTTGGACCAAATNGGCCTAACGGCTTGAGCGGNGTAATACCACATATGTCAACCAAATATCCCCAAGTTACACCCACGATGAAGGAAATCACATGCACAGCAATCAGTGGCGCAATGAAACTTGAATCGGTAACAGCAGCCCCAATTAAAACAAAGGCAGAATCTCCAAGCGTTGCAATAAGCGTAGCGATGACCGTACCATAGGTGACATAGCCTCGAGCATACATTGGCATCATCACAATAGCGCCGCCACAGCCTGGAGTCAAACCCATCAATGCTCCAATGACCGGNTGCAATTTCTTTCGCTCTCGAATGTATTCGACAAAACGACCACTTGTTGCATACTGCAACCAACTGAACAAGAANACCATAACGGCAACAAAAACAGTCACTGCCAAAAAGGAATCGCGCATACTGATGACGACGATTTCGACAACGTCACCGATGTCGGCCATATTGCTTGGATTGGCTGATAACGGATAAGGCTTAGTCCCGATAATTCAAGACGAACACGAGTCCTTGGTCCTATCACAAATTGAGGCGCAATTCAGATTCGACTGCGCAGCAAGACCAACGCCATCAACGACATGTTTACTCCAAGTATGAGTTCTGGAAGATACTGAAGATTTTCAGTAACCGCTAGGGCGAAAATAATCAATGATTGCATCCCGAAACCTAACGCAGATGACACAGTCAATTCAAAAGTTAAGTTCTTGGAACCTTTACCTGCTAAAGCAGCAATAATTCGGTCTTGCCAACTAAAGAAGAGCATATAGGTCGAATGAAAGAAATTCACATTCGATTGTTTCTCCCATGAGTAAGCGGTTGGTTTCACTCGTTCATCAACACGACTGGTGGTGTCCCCTGAGCCCAGTGCCCTCATCAGTGTTGAATAATGATTGAACAAGGAATATTGGAGGAGGGTTGCTAAAATAAGAACGAAGGTAAGCAATGGCATCCAAGAAAAAAGAACTCCGAATGAACACATTACTGCAATCAAACCAATCGTATCTGCAATGGTATCCCAATATCTTCCAACATGAGATGGTCTTTCGCGAATTCGAGCCAATTCTCCATCAACTGCATCTATCACTCCTTTCACAATGAGAAGAAAGCATGCAATTATCGTATGTTCCTCAAAGATTAACCATGCACAAAAAAGAGTGAGGAGTAAATGAAAATTNGTCACCATGATGACAGATATTGGCTTTTGTTTGAGAAANCGAGCCACNACACGAGCTATGGGGCGGCCCCATTCTGACAAATCAATGACGTTCCTGTCTCCGTATTTTTTGACTCNCACTGACACGCCCGTACAGCGGTCNNGCCACTCATTGATAGGTTTCTCCTTTNCATGGACAGTCGAATTCCGATGAACGTGATTACGGAACANANACNNGTTTNTTCGANATCAATACGNTGACATTGNNAGANACNAACTCGCCNATTAAGGNAACTTTAGTCATCGGTNGCATACAACGGCGGATAGACAAAGTTCGGATTCTTGTCTTCATCCATTTGCACGACATATACTCCGGATACCATTTCAGAAATGAAGAGATAGCCTCGAGGGTCATACTGAAGTCCCCAATCAAACGGAATCATGCATGAAGCCCAACAATCTGCCATATCATAACCGAGGGTTTCCTTCGGGTCATCCATCCATATTGGTCCTGAAGGGAGGAAGTAGCCCATGGTCTTGGTCTCTGACATCTTAGCAATTGCAGGATAGCCAATCTCTGGTGCTGGCGTACCGCCAACCCATTCGAGGTCTTGCCAAATATCGCTGTGGTCAGTCACCCAGTTTCCAGCATGGTAGTGCGTCCAGTAAACGTGACCGTTGGTCCCAGTGTCACCGTTGTGAGGACTGTAGATATAGCCGCCAGGAATGTAGTGGTGCGGGTGTTCGGTGCCGTCAGGAAGAATGCTTGAACCCGGCAACTTCCACTTACTCATCAAGAACGGCTTGGCTGGGTCGGTTGTATCGATGGTCCAAACGTAACCGGTGTGGTTGGTGTTGGTACCGTACTCCGGGGCAATCAAGGTGAGATGGCGCCAGTTGATACCAAATTCAGCATCGTTGGGTCCAGTTCCACATTCAGCATCCCAGGTTTCCATTGGGTCGGTTTCTTTCGCACCGTTGCACAACAAATGGTCGTAAGGAACTGCATAGTGAATCCAACCGTTGCCGTTGAGAGCACCGCTGCTTCCACCCCATTCTTCGGATGTCATGTTTGCGTGTCCACCGCCGTCAGGACCATACCAACCATCGCTTGCACTTGGGCATCCTAACCATCGGCCGACTTCATTATCTTGAGGCCATGAGATGCCTTCTGGGTCCGGAACTTCAGGAGGATTTGAAACATCAACGATTCGCAATCCAGCATCCCAATACGAGATGTAGAGGAGTTTTTGGCCCGTAATTGGGTGGATATGGAAGACATTGTCGTGGTTGAAAATTGAACCGCCACAGGTAGTTTCAGGTTCTGGAGAATATCCGCCCCATCGCAGAATTTGCCGGCTATCGTTTTGCTGTTCATCGGTCGACATAGGGTTCCATGATTCAAATCCGAGAGGAACATAGAAAATTTGGGTTCCTTTGTAGAATGTTCCTGAATCGCCTTCAACCATTTCCGGGTAAGGGTCTGCGCCGTAAAGGAACAGGTGGCACTCTTCAATCGACCACAGTGGGTTTGCAGGCTCCCAATCACAGTCGACATGCATGTCTTGGTTGTGGAAACCTGCAGGCGGGTTGTTCCATTCTGCAACCTTGATTGGCTCGTTCTTGTTGACTACAGAAATCACGTCAAGTCGGTTCGCTCCACTGTTGGCATCATCGTCTTGAGGAATAGGGTCTAAGTCGCTGTTTGTCAATTCGTGGTTGACAAGCACCCAGTTGTTGTCAGGTGTCACCTTGATGTCAATCATTCGACCTACTTCAGCGTAGTATGTTGAAAGGAGGGTAATGTTGTTCGGCTTTGAGATGTCTAAGATTTCGAATTGGTTGTACGAAGAAACGTAAGCATAGCAGCCGCCAGTACCATCAGGATGAATCACACAATCCTCCATGAAATTGCCTTCAATGGCAATTTCTGACGAGTCACCTGGAGTTGGACCTACATTCTTGTATTCAGGATAACATGGCCGGCCAGCAACATTGTCGAGTTCGGCAGGTGGAGCTACATTACCGTCACAATTGAGATTGTGATAATCGATTAGAAGCATGTTGTCGGTTTGCAAACGATGCGCCAACAAATCGGTGTGACTGTGTTGTTCATCCTCAATTTCAACAACAGGGTCAATCCATTCGTCTTCATCTGAAGAGGACGAAGAATCTTTATCGTCGCTTAGCATCATGATGTATGCTCCAATGGAGAGGAAACTTACACAAACAAGTCCCACCATTGCGTAGACTAAAATTTGGTCTGCTGCATTTGAATCACGAGTCAATTTTTGGTTGAGCATCGGATAACCGAAAGAGCAATATTATTTGAACTGATGGAGAATCTACCTTGCCATTATTTATCAATGGGGGTCTTTCAAAGTACATCATGGACATTCGAACTCGAGCATTGGTGCTGGCCGTTTTGTTCTCTTTGTTGTCAAGTTCACATGTTGTTTCTGTGCAAGGTCACACGGCAAGTTCGTTTACCGTCTTGGTTCAAGAAAATGGATTTTCACAAACCAGCCCTGAAATTATTCAAAACGATTCAATCGTGTGGCATAATATCGATAATTCATCGAACATCACGCATAGATTGGTGTATGACCATGATGGAGATGGTTTGTACAACGGTACATTTGATTGGGATTCAGGAGAACTGCATGCCTACTGCGAACGCGATGAGAACAACACAAAAATTGACTCAAATTGTTCAACGAGTTTCATGATTGTTTTTGATATGAATTGGACTGTTGGAAATTATTCTTACACCGATATTCGTTCTGACAACACCACTGCAAATGCAACCATACGAGTGCTAGCGGATACCGGTGAGCATATCGAAGAAAATGTACCTGCAATCGGTAGTACATTCGGTGTTGCTAACAACGACAACGAAGTTGAAGAAGAACCAGAAGATTCTGGGTTGACTCCTGAAAAGATGTTGCTGTATGTCGGGTTATTCACTGGAGGGACTTCCGTACTCTTGTTAGGTGTCTTGATAATGCGAAGGTCCGGTAGCGAAAATTTTGGCGATGTCAGAGAAGAAGCAGAATAACCTAGAATTGACTTTGACTGGTCACGCGAATCCTATCTACATCTCGTCATCTCAAGAAACGTGAGACACATCGCCACAAGTGATATACACTCTGTCAAGGTGTAAATGCCATGGGAGAAAGCCACACCTTTCTCGCTAAAACAATTCATTGGCTGTTTATTGTTCTCTATGCTTATGGAATATTCAAACAAATCGAAGACCTCGAACAACTTGAAGACACTGGATTACTGATTATTGAAGTGATTTTTGCAAGTGTCTTCCTCGTTATCGTCATTATGCGCTATATCTACATGCGACGTTTTGAAACATTTCAGGGCGCAACAGTGCCAGTACCAAAGATGCACAAATATTTTGCTAAAACCGTTCACAGATTGATGTATTTGTGTTTGATTTTGTTACCGATCACCGGTCTGATGATTGCAGGCTTGTATTCTCAAGGCTATACCAATGAAGACGAATTCATGCTGGATTCTGTTGTTGAAATCCATGGGCTTTCTGCTGACTTGAGTTACCTTCTCATCGTCGTCCATATTGGAGCTGCTTTTTGGTCACGAATCAAGGGCGAAGGCATATGGTCCTCGATGGTTCCAATTTGGAAGGAAAAAGGACCTTCAAGCAATCAATATGTAGCTAAAATTTCAAAAATTGAAGAGAAATTTTATCAAAAAATGGATGAATTTGTGTCAAGTCGTAAATGATTCGATGATTCGCTGAGACACCTGTTCAGCAGACAGAAGAGCACCCTCTACGCTCCCGTGAACGGTATGGTCGCCGCATTCGTACTCTCGAACGGATTCAGAAGGTTGTCCAGTGAGTGCTTGTTCAGAACCGACTTCGGGCAAGGCATGCTCAATGTGTTGAATGGCTAGATTCTGCCAATCACCAACTTGCGCACCAAATATTGAACGCAGTTCTTTCATCACCTGTTCTTGAATTGCATCTGATGTCGTCAATTCTCGTTTTTCTGCGGCCTGTCCAACCACAGTTACGGTAACCAACGAGCGACCTGAAGGAGCGTAGCTGGACTGAATGTCAGAAGGTACTGCAATGTGTGCAATCAATTGGTTTTCCAACTTCACGTTGGCGTTGAGAACAATGTGTTTTGACTTTAGAGGAGATTTTGGTGCATCGAAATGCAATGTCCAAACATGGCGTTTACTCTCTTGACGATTTGGGTTGTATGCATGAACCACTGCATCAAACTTTTTGTTTTGACCAGACACTTGAAGGGTGTGTTCATCGATGAGTTTGATTTCTGCGTTCAAGTGAATGCGTTCGTCACCGATTAAATCTGCTAAGTATCGGGGTGCTGCTGCAATACCGCCTTTCGGTAGAATCATGTCGCCCTGCGACATCATTCGGAACACAAAACGAAACATTCGTTCGTTCGTTCGAAGCTCATTTTCGAGGAAAATTCCAGAAAACAATGGATGAAAAAACCGATCAATCATGGATTGGGAAAAACCTCTTTGCTGCAGAAAAGTCGCCGTCGTGTTGTTTTCTCCAACAAAAACTCGCTCAGTATTTCCCCTGCGAACAAATTGCCGAAGTCGAGCAACACGGAGCAAATCAAACGGTGACGCAAAACCACTTAATCCTCCAAGAAGACCTTGGATTGGCCGACGAAACGGGTCGGACAAACGCCAGAATTTCGTCTTCGTCTTCTTCTTTTGAACGACAACAGCACCCGGTTCGAACGCCTTTGCTCCGAGTTTTTCAAAATCAAAAGCACGCTGTGATGTTGGATAACCGGTCTGCATAACATGAAAACCATGATCGATCAAAAAACCGTTGATTTCGTCGGTCATCATTCGCCCACCTATTCGGTTCGCCTTCTCATAAATCTGTACATCATATCCAGCCTGATGAAGAATTGAGCCACAACGCAATCCTGCCAATCCCGCACCTAGAATTGCTACGGTTCGGCTCAATCAATCACCTCAAATGTTGAGTTTCTGTTTGAATTCTTCCAAGAATGGCCCCATGGATTGGATGAGCAGAGCATCGGGGTGAGTGCGGATAACAAGTCCATCCAGATACATGAGAGCGCGAATAATTGGGAATGCCTCCTCGCCAAAGTTCGCACCTGCATGTTCGACTGCTGCACGTACGGTCTTCATCATGATTCGTGTGAGACTTTGTTCACCAACAGGTTTGTTTTCAAAATCATGATAGATATCTCCCATAGTGGCGTAATATTTCTTCAATTTCTTTTCATTCGGTGTCAATTCGGTCATCGCAAGCAACGCAGTAAATGCCTCTTGCCGTTCTTGACGAGAAAGATGGTCGAAGAATGTGAACAAGGAGTGAGCGACGTGTTTTGGCGCATGACAAATGGCGCCGTTGTCGATAAAGACAAACTTTCCATTCTTGTCGACAATGCAGTTTCCAGGATGCAAGTCGCCGTGGAAAGTACCGATACCGAACAAGAATGCTCCATGAATACGGAAAAACTGCAAGAGGAAATCCCAGCTGAGTGCCTTCTTTTCAATGCCTTCTTCGAGCGACATTCCTTCGATGTATTCAGAAACTAGAATATCTTGATTGGAGAGTTTTGGGTAGTAAATCGGGAATCGAAGTAACGACATGTCAAAACTTTCTGTAAGTGAACTCTGAATGCCTTTCAGTTCGTCGGCCCCTTTGATTTCGTTTCGCAAATCCAGTTCCCGTAATGTGTAATCAGCAACGTGATTGATGAGGGCCATGGGATTTCCGACCTTCCTCAATTTAGGAGCGAAGATTAAGAAAATTCGCAACCATCTTCGCATTCGTTTGACTTCTTTTTTGAATTCAACTGCGTTGGTTTGTTTGATGAATTTGATGACGACCTCTTCACCTGTTTTCAATCGACCACGATGCACTTGTCCAACCGATGCTGCTGCAAGTGGTTGGTCATCGATGAATTCGAAGGCATCGGCGAAACCTTCTGGTGCCTTGTTTGAAATTGTATCGTGCAAACTTTCTGGCTCAATCGATGCTGCGTGTTGATACAGTTGCTGCAGTTGACGGCATTTTTCAACCCCAAGCAAGTCGGGGCGTAAGGCAAAAATTTGAGCCAGTTTCACTGCAATAAGTCCTTGACGTTGTATCCAATCAAGGTCTGCGGGTTTCTTACGCAATATTTGGCGCATGAAGCGAAAGAAGGTAAATGCCCGCATGGACTGAGTTTCGAACCCCAACTTATCAAAGAATGTTTTTTCAGTCCGATTCCTCGTCGAGTTCCTCGTCGATAAAAATGAGGGTGTAGCGCCATGTCGACTCTTCAGAATCCTCAATTTGTTCACGTCGAATTCGTACATTTCCGTCTTCTGGATACCGAGCCATTAAGGCTCCTTCGATAATTCCATCATCCAATTCCCACAACGGCAAAGCCTCTTTCGAATCGGAATTTGCCGGATGAGCAAGACGAACAATGATGTGGAAGAACGGGTCACTATCGTAATCCAGTTCCCCAAGTCCCGCATGCTCCCACCAATCCATAAGTTCATTCAAATATTCGACATGTCCTTCGATCTTGCGAAGACTAAAGGTCAATTCTTCTCCAATCCTTTGACCAACTTGGCGTAGCATTGTATTGATATCGATGCCCAATTGGTTGAGGCTTTCAACGGTCCCGTCTTGCAAAGCTGCACGGGCTTGATTGAAACCTCGGGTCGAGGCTAAGTACGATTCAGGATTAAACGGTGTATCCTTCTCTGGTAAATCAGAACTGACCTGAAGGGCTTCACGGAACTGATCAAGAAACGAACCTTTTCCGACCGTAAGTCGTAAGGGGTCGACAATGCGTTCTTCAGTGAAGCGTTTCTTAGCGCTTTGAAAATCAACTGCCTTGTTCCAAATTGCAGAGATAAAATCAGAATGTGAACTGCTAAAAACATCCGAATGAATTACCAACGCGGCATCTTCTCGACCGCGACCTACTGGATTTTCTTCAACATGCAAGAATTGGATGACGTTGTTTGTATCCTGCAAAACCCCAAGAGCGTTTACCTCATCAGTGTGGCGAATTTCAATACTCTCGTCGAGTTGGTCATAGAATCGAACTGTACGACGGTCGAGTTGAGCCAGTACCGTGACAACAACACCTCGTTTTGATGCAGAGTTCACCTCATCCAAACCTGATGAACGGCAGAGGTGTAAAATTCCAAAGCGGCCCAACAAAAGTATCAGCCGTTCTTCGGCTTCATCAGCGAAACTTGCTATCTTCTTGTGAATGTGTTCGCGTCCTTTGAGAACTGCAAACTTTGCATTTGTGTCATCAGAGGTTTCCTTGCTTTCCTCATCGTAATCTGACTTGGCTCCGGACATCAATTTCTCAAATGATTGACTGGTACGGTCAATTCGTTCTCGTTGGTCTTTAATCAAGCGTTTGAACAGAACTGGGAGAGATGAACACGAGAATCGCATCGGCCTATCTGCCGTTACACTGACAAGTCCTATCTCAGTCAAGCGAGAAAGCGAGTTGTAAGCATCCAATCGATTGGTACCGAGTTCTTTGGCCAGTTCACTGGCTTTCAGCTCTTTGGATGTCGACAAAATGACCACAGAGCGGGCCTCTCGTTCTGAAAGACCTGCATCTTGAAACAACTCTGTCCAATTCAAACCATTTCCCCTCCTGCAGAAAGGGAACTGAATGCATCAAGGATTCGGGCAACATGCCGGCGTGGTCGGAACAACCAATCGTAGCAGTAGTGGACTTTGCGGTCTGGCCCGATTAAAAATGAGGATTTACTGGGAAATATGCCAAGGTGAACTGGAACGCCGTAAGCATCTGCAACATCTCTTTCGGGGTCACTCAGCAAAGCAAACGGTAAGTCAAGTTCTGTTTTAAATCGCCTGTGGTCCTCCAATGAATCCTGGCTGACACCAATAACCTCAACTGGAGGGGTCAAAGACTGAAACAAATCGTATTGTTCTTTGAAGGTCAGACAACCTCTTTTACAAGTCGGAGAACCATCTTTCGCATAGAAAAATATGACTTTCCATTTTCCGTCATAATCGGCAAGAGAAACCATTTCTTCGGTTGAAGAAGGGAGAGTAAAATTAGGTGCAACTTGTCCTACGAGTTTATTCCCCATACCTGCCCCTCAGCGATTTGACTTGTAAAGTATCCTATACCTGCTCAGGTATCAGATGCCCCATTCGCTTGGCTTTCGTAGAGAGATAATGGTTGTTGGTCTTGCATACACCTGTGATGTGAGGGAGACGCTCTTCGATGCGAATACCGTTAGAGACTAGACCATCAATTTTGAGTGGATTGTTGGTCATCAAACGAACACTGGAAACACCAACTTGTTTGAGCATGTGAGCACTAAAATCGTATTCTCGGGCGTCAGCCGGCAAATCCAATGCAAGATTGGCGTCAAGAGTGTCCATTCCTTGATCTTGTAGTGCGTATGCTCGAATCTTAGCTTCTAGTCCAATTCCACGTCCTTCTTGCCTCATGTAAACGACAGCACCGCATCCTTCTTCTTGGATACGTGCCATGGCAGCTTGGAGTTGAGGTCCACAATCACACTTTAGCGAACCGAAGGCATCACCGGTCAAGCATTCAGAATGAATACGAATAAGTGGCGATTTGTTGGCTTCATCGTCTAGACCGACAGAAAGGATGCTGTGTTCGGCACCATTTTTGTCAACGAAGACTCGCATTCTAAAATCTCCGTGCTCTGTGGGAATCATTGCGTCGGAGGCTATGTTAACTGAGACATGTTTCTTTTTGTCCATGATGTAAAAATTGACCATTTGGATATAAAGAGATGTTTAAAATCTCGGATTTGAAAAACACTTGTTTATAACTACCAAGTTAGAAATTGGGCCATGCACACCGTAGAATGCGACGTAGGTGTTGCGGCAATTGTACGCCGTGCACGAAGCATTTTGCTGGTTCAAGAAGCCCACGGCAGGTACAAGAATTGCTGGGGGCTACCGAAAGGATACGTGAACAAAAACGAACTGCCCAGCCACGCAGTACTTCGTGAGTTGTCTGAAGAATGCGACATCGAGGGTACCATTCGCGGTGTACAATCAATCCGCGAGCGACTGTTAGACGGCACCCCGGCTATTTTCATCGCATACCTCGTAGACATTGATGAGGGCCAACAACCAAAACCCGGCGAAGAAGTGCTTACAACACGATTTGTTCGTGCCGAAGAGTTCGATCAGCTGGAATGGATTAGCGATGCTATGCACTCCATGGCCATCGGTGCCGTAAACTCAAATCAAGCCTTGCGAACCATCGACTACGAAGGCGAGCGTGGCCATCCATACATGCTTCATACCTTGCCTAAATCATGGGGTGGAGAAGCATGAATCCTCGTTTAGTAGAGCGGGCTCGCGACTGCAACCAAAAACTCGAGAACAATGAGGGTAAATATGTTCTTTACTGGATGATATCGAATCGAAGATTCAACTCAAATGCTGCACTTGAACATGCGGCTAACCTTGCTCAAGAACGAAACGTTCCGCTGCTTGTACTCGAGGAAATTTCTACAAGCCACGAGTTTGCTAACGACCGCATCTGTACATTCATGATACAGGGGATGCTTGAGAACATCAGAATTTTCAAAGACAACAATATTCGCTACGTACCATGGGTTGAGACGCCTTTGAGCGGACACACCGGCAAACTCCACGAGCTTTCAAAAGATGCAGTGTTGATAGTTACCGATGATTTCCCAACCTACTTCCCNTCCAAAGCAGTCCGACACGCAAGTCGTTCAATCAACCGCAAACTCATCGCAGTGGATTCAAACGGTGTGTTCCCAATGTCTTGGACCGAACGTGCTTTTCCAACCGCCCACGGTTTCCGTCGATTTGTACACCAAAACTTCGTAGCATGTATGGAGACATGGCCCCAATTTCGACCGGTAGCCAAAGAACACTCCTTGTGGATTGACGATGAAACATTCAACGAAATGTCAAATCGTTGGGAATTCAATGTCACACCATACGAATGGCTATGGAGAGCCAGCGAACCTGGAAGTTCTGGTCGCGAAGCATTATCGACCATTGATGTTGACCACTCTGTTCCACCTGTCCCCCACGCCCGTGGAGGCAGAAGCACTGCAGTACGCATGCTTCAAGAGTTCCTGTCGAACAGACTTTACCGCTATGCTGATGACCGCAATAAGGTTGAAAATCCTGCAACAAGCGGTCTATCGCCTTGGTTTCACTTCGGACATATCTCTACGGTTGAAGTGGTCAATCAAATTCTGCAAACCAGTGGCTGGGACCCCGAGTCAATCCAAATGCCACGTAAGGGTTCACGCGAAGGTTGGTGGAATCTTGACCGTGCGATAGAGAGTTTCCTCGACCAAATAATCACCTGGAGGGAACTTGGATTCAACAATGCATACCATATCCCTGAACACAATAAATTTGAATCGTTACCGGACTGGGCAAAAACGACGCTCATGGAACATGCAAGCGATGAACGTGTGCAATATACCTTTGAACAAATCGAAAAAGCCGATACGCACGATGAAATTTGGAACGCTGCGCAACGGCAACTCGTTCGTGACGGCATTATTCACAACTACCTTCGCATGCTTTGGGGCAAAAGAATTCTCGANTGGGCCCCATCGCCGGAAGAAGCTGCAGATTGGATGATTCAACTCAACGACCGTTANGCTTTGGATGGGAGAGATCCGAATTCNTACACCGGAATTTTTTGGGTTCTTGGAAGACACGACAGAGCGTGGGGCCCAGAACGAGCAATTTTCGGAAAGATTCGTTACATGTCATCAGCCAACACGCGTCGCAAGTTTGATTTGAAGCCGTATCTACAAGAGTTCCGTTACTGAGGTGGTTGTTTGGAATTTACACATTCTACACAAGTCGATACAAACGTCGAGGAAACTTTTGCATGGCACGAACGAAAAGGTGCTTTTCGACGTTTGATGCCTCCATGGGAACAAGCAGAACTTGTTTCCGGTGAATCTTCGCTTGAAGACGGAACCAGACTTACATTCAAATTTCCAATGGGACCAATAAAAATGAAATGGGTTGCTGAACATTCTGGGTACAATCCCCCGCATGCATTTGCTGACACAATGGTCAAGGGTCCGTTCAAAACCTGGCATCATGTACACTCATTCGTCGAAACAGAAAACAACACATGTAGAGTTGATGACCGAGTCGAATATACNCTCCCAATGGGNNTTCTTGGTCGAATTTTTGGCGGTGGCAATGTTCGAAAGCGTTTGCAAAGAATGTTCAAAGCCCGTGAAATNCGACTTGCTAAAGACTTGAANCGCTACCATAACTTCGCCCACATCAAAAGGAAAAAAATCTTGATTGCAGGCTCATCTGGCCTTATCGGGCGCCAACTGATTGCCTACTTTGGCACATCAGGGCACGATGTATGGAGNCTGGTCAGAAGAACNCCNAAGGAAAACGAAATTCAGTGGGAACCAAGCCAAGGAAAAATCAAGGCTCAGGAACTCGAAGGCTTTGATGCAATCATTCACCTTGGTGGCGCAGGAATCGGTGACAAGCGGTGGACCAAAAAACGGAAAATTGTTCTTGAGGAGAGCCGCACGAAAAGCACCGAACTTCTCTCTTCGACAATTGCTCAATTACAAAACAAGCCTGAAGTGTTCATCGTATCCAGCGCAATGGGATACTATGGAAGTAGAGGAGATGAAAATTTAACCGAACAATCAGCCGCAGGAACTGGTTTCCTACCCGATATGTGCGTTGCCTGGGANGCNTCGGCACAAGCTGCAAAGGATGCCGGTGTTCGCACAGTTCACTGCCGCACAGGACTCGTATTGGACGCCACAGGTGGCGTATTGAAGAAGATGTTACTGCCTGCCCAACTCGGTGTTGGCGGTCCAATCGGATGGGGAAAACAATGGTACTCATGGATTTCAATGGACGATCAAGTCTATGCTATTGACCATCTTATGATGTCCACCGACTGCGAAGGTGTCTACAACTTTGGCTCACCAAATCCAGTTCGACAAAAGATGTTTGCCAAAGTGCTAGGAAAAATCCTCAGGCGCCCGTCATTTATGCCGGTACCTCCGTTTGGAATTTGGTTCCTCATGGGGAAAATGGGAGTCACCTTGGCAACCGATAGCAGCAAAATGTTGCCAAATCGATTGACTGAAAGTGGATATGAGTTCCAGTATTCCGACCTAGAACACGCTCTGCGCGATGCACTTGGAAAGTGGAAAAAATAACTTCACACCGGCGCAGTACTGGACCATGAAGCCATAGGCTTGTGCCAATCTCTCAACTGGTCGGTCTCCAAGCGCAGTTGTATGCCCTCACCTTGTTCAAATTCGAGTTCGGGTAGTGAAAAGTCGACAACCACTTCATTGGTTCGGAAAGTATCATCGAAAAGAATGTCTTGAGAAACGACACTTCCCTCTTCTGTTCTTTCCAGAATTACTCGCAAATGGCACTCCTGCAATGGATTACGAAGTGTACATGATTCGCTGCTACCATCATGCTCAACCATGACGTATCCTTCGAGCGACATGATACCTTGCATTCCCAGTAGGTCAATCACAGAATCTTTTGCAGTTGGGGCACATGTACACTCCATGTTGTCAACTTCAACGACTGCTTCAAGGTCGACAAGAACCTCAAGCGTGGATGTTTCCACTGAATTCGGAGAAATTGATGTTGCAGTGACCGTGTAGATACCGGGTGCTTCGTATTGATGAGAAATCGACATGCCGTTGCCTGCAGAACCGTCACCAAAATCCCATGAAACAGAATCTCCTTCACCGGCTACGGTGAAGACGAATTCGTGATAGATGGAGGTAATCGATTCCTCTTCGTTGTTATCACCTTCGTCAATTTCAATCAGAGTGTAATAGTTGGTGCCTTCGTTTGCATCTACTGAAGCAGAAAATTGTTGGTTTTCCGTATTTTGACGAGCATAATCGAAAGAAACCAGTACTCCAGCAGATAACAGAGTAGCGACAAAAATTACACTGATGAAGACACTGGAGAAGGTTCGCATAACATAAAAATTACACAACTGCTTTTGAAGTCATGTTTCAAATCCTCGGTACAATTCTCAAAAAAGAAACAACTTTGATGTCTTCTCAAGAGGAATCAAGATACATTGTACACAAACAGTGTCCGTTTTATACAACCATGAGTAGGGCGAATCATGGCTCGAACCGCAACGCTGAGTTTGACCATCTTGTTCGTTTTAACATCACTGACCGGTTGTATAAGNGAACAACCAATTGAAAACGGTATCGAACTCGTTGTTGAAAGTGAAACAACGAATGGNACATTGGTTCAAGTGTACTCAGAAGGCGAAATGATTTCAAATTCAACACTTCAGATTGGGTTTGACTTTTCCAAGACTTCCGCTGACAGCAAGCTNGTATCGTTCGGGGTAGACCCGCTCGACGGCAGGGAGCCNATCGTCGTCGATGCNGGAAGNGAGACTCAAGTCGAAGTCGANTTTTTCTACCATGGAATATACAATGTGACNGCCTTTGCCGTTGATGAAAATGGTCGTCAGCAAAACAATTCTATTTCGATACGTATCGAATTGCGAATCGAATGGACCGAATCCAACACGAATGAACCCGAAATCTTGACATTTTACCCTCAACCGATGAACGCAGGACCCTACCCTACAATGATTGAAGTTTATTCTACCGTTGAAAATCCGAACCTGCTTGAAGATCTGGGTGGAGGAAGTGAACCGGTTCAAGTCACTTGGAACATTATCGATGAACTTGACGATGTTTGCCAAAAGAAAACCACTCAGATTCAGGATGGAGAGACAGAATATTGGAATACCATCCACTTTAACACCTTTCAAGTTCATGATTTGAGCATAACTGTTGATGACAGTCAAGAGCGGGTAAGTATCGACCAATCGGTAACAATTCTCTATCAGTCCTAATCAGCGAGTATCCCCGGCAATTATTGCAACACTGTCTTTTTGAGTATCCAGATGTTTTGGTCACATCTGGTAAATTAATTTGCCAACAAATAAGTACCGAGGAACAGAATTGTAACCATGGCCCTAGGAGATTGGTTCAATGGACAGAATATGCTACGAGTGATAGGTGCGACCTACATTTTGAATGGAATAATGGCTTGTTTTGCTGGAGATTTCTTCATGGAACAAAGTTTTGCNGAATGGACTGATGATGCTGAAGCAAATGAATTGGGATTGTATCTCCTCGACGCATTAGGAGGAATTCTCATTGGATTTGGATTGTTTATCATCATGGCAAGTCTAGCAAACGGCAGATTGCGGTGCCAAGGCATTGCAAGAGTCGTCACCTTGGCTTCGGGCCCTGCACTTGTCGTATCNGTCGCTCATCGCATGATGACCGATATTGATTCAACCATCATTATCGTACAACTTTTGGTCTTGATGAGCGCACTGTTGGCATCCTCGTTTGTTGAGGTCGAGGATTCGCCACCAGTCATTAATGTCAACTGACATTATTCGAGACTCGGTGAAAGCAGGGTGGAGATAGCCACCTGAATTTTACGATAAAGATTGAGTGTCAGTCGGCGGCTGAGAACATCACCGTTTCGACGAACTGCTTCGTTGAGAATGGCGTTGTAGGCCATACACATGAGGCGTGGTGAGCGGCGGGCATCTTTGTCCAAAAGAGGCAGCAGACCGAGAGCATTTTTGCGATGAGCTTGGATGTGGTCAATGTAATGTCGCATGAAATTTTGCCATGCCTTGGTACCGGCAAGTGAAGGGTCTTTCAAATCCGATTGAGAGATGCCAAACTTTGCTAATTCTTCTGAAGGAATATAAATTCTGTTTCGAGACAAGTCCTCTTGTATGTCACGCAGGACATTGACCAACTGCAAGAAAATACCCATCTCAACAGCATGACGACGTGCATTTGGGTCGGTGTATCCATAAATTTCAATGAGACACAGACCTACAGTTGATGCGACTCGGTAACAGTAACGGCGCAAGTCTTCAAAACGCTCGTAGGAGGTTTCGTAGAGATCGTCTTCCATACCGTTGATGAGTTCTCTCAAGTGTACAATTTCAATGGGGTATCGATTCAATGTGTCTGCCAATGCGATGAACATGGGTTCAGTCATTTTAACTCCGTTTTCAATTAAGTCGAGGTTCTCTCGGAAAGAGTTGAGTGCACGCAATCGGGTAAAATGTTCTTTTTGAGTAAAAAATGAGTTCATTTTTCGATTTTCTTGAGAAACTTTGCATTGCTGGCGAGTGAGTTTGTCAAGATGAGANAAATCTCTTTTTGGCAACCAGTCTCCATCAGCAATATCATCAACTCTGCGGCAGAATGCGTACAATGCATTGACGGCTTTGCGCTTAGATTCGGGTAAATGTCGGAACGAACGGAAAAAAGAGGAAGATGCTGCCCTTGCGATATTTTCGCATTCGAGATAAGCAGATTGAACTCTGTCTGCATTGCCAATGACTTCATCTGTGTCTAATACGAATCGAGACGGCATTTTAGTCACTCCAACACCTCTCATCCACTGTTATCCATATATGAAGTGTGGTTTTTTTTATGCGACAATTGCTCAAGCAATCAAGCCAATTGAGTCCAGTCCACATCTGCTTCAGCCATTTCAACTTCATCGACATCCATCTGTGCAAGTTGAAGTTTTCCTGAAAGTTCATCGTTTACAGCGTGCCAATACGAGTATGCTTCAATAACCCATATTCCAGATTCTCGAGTNCCGTTTCCTGAACCTTTCACTCCACCAAACGGTAAATGGGCTTCTGCACCTGTTGTAGAATTGTTGATTCCGGTCATACCAGCCTTGATTCCGGTCTTGTAACGGTAGGCTTCGAGTCGATCGTTGGTATAAATCGCAGAAGAAAGTCCGTATGGACTAGCGTTTGCCAAATGGAGGGCATGCTCAAAGTCATTGGCTTTACAAACAGTGACTGCGGGGCCGAAGACCTCTTCATGGAAACAGTCCATGTCTTCTGTAACATCGGTAAAGACGTGAGGCCACATGTAGACTCCGTCTTCGGCGTTTCCGAGGAAATTGGATGGCTTGTTGTCGCTGGTGATTCGACCTTGCCCAAAAATCTGTTTTGCTCCGGATGCATTGCACATCTCGACTCCTAAGAGGAAATCCTTTGCATACTTCTCTGAGAGCATTGGGCCGTAAAGGACGCCATCGTGAACCAGCGAATCTCCAATCCTTGTCGATTCAACCTTTGACATGAATTTGGTCATGAACTCATCGTAAATGTCNTTGTGGAGAATCAAGTTACCTAAGGAGGTGCAGCGTTGGCCAGCGGTCCCGAAAGCACCCCAGTAGGCACCTTCAACAGCGTTGTCGATATCAGCGCTTGGCATGACGACAAGCGGGTTCTTACCACCAAGTTCGAGAGAACATGAGACCAAATTACGACCGCAGACTTCTCCAATCATCTTACCAACTTCGGTTGAACCGGTGAATGAAATCTTGTTGACACGTCCTTCATCGACGGCATCGATCAAATGTTGTCCAGCTCCACTGCCTTTGCCGTGAACCAAATTGATNACACCGTTCGGCAAGCCTGCTTCATGCATGATTCGTGCGAGAGCAAACGAAAGCAAAGGAGCATCTTGCGGACTCTTCCATACACAGGTATTGCCGCACATGATTGCGGGAATCATTTTCCAAAAAGGTACGGCTGCAGGAAAGTTGCAAGCATTGATGATACCGCACACACCCAACGGCCTTCGGTAAGTGAACAATTCTTTGTCAGGCAATTCTGAATTCACTGTCTGACCGTAAAGTCGACGACCTTCAGACTGGAAAAACAAACANGTGTCGATGGCCTCTTGNACAGAACCGGCCGATTCTTTGAGTGTTTTTCCGATTTCTCGGGTTTCAAGAGCGACAATTGCATCCTTGTGTTCCATGAGCAAACGACCCATGTTGCCAATGATTTGNCCACGGGTTGGGGCTGGAGTTGCGGCCCAACCAGGGAAAGCGGCGTGAGCTGCATCCAGAGCTGCATTGACATCGGCTTTGGTTGAAAGCGGAAATTCTCCAAGCGTATCCTTGAGAATCGCGGGATTAATTGAAGCAAAGGTTGCGCCATCGCTAGCAAGAGTCAACTGTCCGTTGATGATATTGAAGCCTTTGACAGCGGGTTTGCCGTTTGGATTATCTGATGCTAAGAATTCGAGACCTGTTTCAAGAACGTGAACCATGGCACACCCAATGANACGCCCCATTTCAAAGTGATGGAGACTTTTTGAAGAAAAAATTCTCGATANCCACCAAAAAAAGTCGACTTAAGGTTAAAANGGGGCCGGCTTGAACAAAAGAAGGAGAGGCGTNCAGCCGACGATTAAATAGGCTCGACGATTCAACAAGCGAAGTGAAGTTATGGCAAAAGATGAGAAGAGTATGTCGCTGCGTGTATCGAAGGCAATTCCGTCCGATGTCGGTCACGGAAGAGCTCGTATTTCTGGAGAAAATGATCTCGGACTCAAACCCGGTGATATCGTTGAAATCAAGGGCGAAAAGCGCTCAACTGCCGCCATCTATTGGAGAAGCAGACCTGAAGATGCAAAGATGGAAATCGTGCGCGTCGATGGGATTATCCGGAAAAATGCCGGTGTTAGCCTTGGAGACCGAGTCACCGTTAGCAAAGTTGTAGCCAAGGAATGCTCNAAATTGGTACTTTCACCAGTCATGGCGAACAAGCAGAAAGTCAAATTTGGACCCGGTATCGAAGGTTTCGCTCGAAGAGGCCTCTCAAAGAGACCCGTTGTCCAAGGCGACCGAATATTCATACCTGGAATGACCCTCTTTGCCGAAGCATTACCTTTTGCAGTTCTTCAAACCACCCCAAAAGGTATCGTCAAGGTAACCAACGATACTGATATCGTCATCAAAGACGAAGCCGTGGACGATGTTGACGTCGGCCAATCAGAAGGCATTACTTACGAAGATGTAGGTGGAATTGGTCAGCAGTTGCAAAAGGTTCGTGAAATGATAGAGTTGCCACTTAAGCATCCTGAGCTGTTTCGAAGACTTGGTATCGACCCTCCAAAAGGCGTTCTTCTCCATGGCCCACCTGGAACCGGTAAAACAATGATAGCAAAAGCTGTTGCAACCGAAGTGAATGCTCATTTCAAGAGCATCAACGGCCCTGAAATTATCTCAAAATATTACGGCGAATCAGAAAAACAACTGCGTGAAATTTTTGATGAGGCTGCTGACAATGCACCCGCAATTGTCTTTATCGACGAAATCGATTCAATCTGCCCTAAGAGAGAAGATGTCAGTGGCGAAGTTGAACGACGTGTGGTCGCTCAAATGCTGACCTTGATGGACGGAATGCAAGGCCGAGACAATGTCGTGGTAATCGGTGCTACCAACCGTAGAGACGCCATTGACCCTGCTTTACGACGACCTGGTCGATTCGACAGAGAAATCGAAATCGGCGTTCCNGACCGAGAAGGNCGCAGNGAGATTATGGATGTCCATACTCGACAAATGCCAATCTCCGATGACTTTGAAATCAATTGGGTCCTTGACAACACTTACGGGTTTGTTGGAGCTGACCTCGCCGCACTGGTTCGTGAAGCCGCCATGAAGGCTCTCCGACGATATCTGCCNGAAATCGATTTGGAAGAAGAAACNATTCCTCCAGAAGTACTTGAGAAGATGGAAGTCCGCATGAAGGATTTCCATGAGGCAATCAAAGATGTCGAGCCATCTGCACTGCGAGAAATCTATGTCGAGATACCCGAGGTCACATGGGATGAAGTCGGTGGATTGGATGAAGTCAAAGACAGGCTCAAAGAATCTGTTGAATGGCCGCTTACCAAACCCGAATTGTTTGAGCACTTTGGAATTAAACCACCTCGTGGAATTGTTCTCTTTGGAGCACCAGGTACTGGTAAGACCTTGTTGGCCAAAGCCATCGCCAACGAAGCCCAGGCGAATTTCATAAGCATCAAGGGTCCTGAAATGATTTCGAAGTGGGTCGGTGAATCTGAGCGTGCCATTCGTGAAATTTTCAAGAAAGCAAAACAGTCTGCTCCCGCTATCATTTTCCTCGATGAATTTGAGTCGATTGCGAGCATGAGGTCTTCATCGGGTACAGAGGGCAGTGATGTTGGTAACCGAGTTGTCAACCAATTGCTTGCGAGTATGGACGGAGTCGAGTCTTTGGACGGGGTCATTATCGTTGCAGCAACAAATCGTCCAGAAATGATTGACCCTGCTCTTCTTCGAAGTGGACGATTTGAACGCGTTCTCCACGTCCCGCCACCGGATGCTGGAGCCCGAGAAGCAATCTTCAAAATTCACAGTGAAGGTATGCCGCTATCCAAATTCTCTCTCAAAGACATCATTGGTGGCTTGGATGGGTTTACCGGAGCTGATATCGAAGCTGTTTGCCGTGAAGCCGCTCTCATCTGCATGCGTGCTGGCAAAAAGAAGGTGACGAAAACCCATTTTGAAGAGGCGATAAAGCGCGTACGACCGACGGTTACCGCTGAGATGCTGACGTACTATCAAAAGATGGAAACCTTGCTGACATCTGGACTTTCAAACATCAAGCGTTCCCGTGACACTGGTTTCGGAATGGAATCAATGTGAGGCCAATACGTGAATCGACGCATTGATGTGCTGCGTCGTTGTGGTTGAAGCAGAGGTCGATTGAAGATGGCAGTTTTTGCTCGGGAAATCGTTGGTAGAGAGGTCATTAATCCTCAAAGCGAACTTCTCGGCATCCTTCGCGACATTGTATTTGACAAACAGTCAGGTTCAATATCTGCCCTGCGTGTNGAACTTCAGCCANATCTTGATTCCTCTGCGTTTCCTTGGGAACTCCAAGATGGATTGATGCAAATTCCAGTAGCCGAGGTGGCTCGAGTGGCTTCTAAAGTACATTTGAAGCGCTGACATCAACAATTAGGAAAAACTGGGTGTTGATGCCAATGAGCATTTTCTACCCACATGATAACAACCTTCTAAACACAATGGAGCACGTGGATATGTCGGAACAGTGCTCTAGAAGGTGGCCTCATGCTTGAAAACATCAATCTCAACTACCGTCGAATCGGCTTACAAGTCGCATTCTGGTCCGTTTTGCTTGTGCTTTTGTTGAGTGTTTTAGCCAATTTTGTGAACCTTTCAAACACCAATCAACTTTCTGCCTACGACGATGATTGGAACGATATGTCTGCTTTCCGTGAAGATATCAAAGATATGGGAATCCAAACCAACTCGCTGGTAAGTAGCCCTCTCTTGCTAGCAGACATTGANGACCCTCGAAATACAACCTACATTCTTGCAGGCGTTGAAAGAGATACACTCTCCTTACCCCAATTCGACAGTGACGGNTTCATTACCATCGCCTCCGAGGACGGTTATTCTCCATCCGAAATCGATGCAATTGTCGAATTTGTTGATGCTGGAGGAACTGCATTGATTCTTGACGACTACGGCTTTGCTGGCAGCATAGCCCAAGCGTATGGTGTGCGATACACTGGATACCAACTGTACGATACAAATTATGTCGAAGAACTGGATTTCAACTATGTCTGGATGTGCATTCAATCGACTCCGTGCGGTATGAACGGAAGCAGCATCGACCCTGACACAATTTCGGTTCATGAACGATGGAGTGGTTCACTTGGAGAAGGGGCACATCCCTGCAGCCTTCTAAATGGGCAAACCATGGATTTGGATGAGGCAGGACTTTGTGCTCAACACTGGAAAAACGGTGAAATCCAATACAACGCAACATATCAGTTGCTCTTGAACAACATCACTGCACTTGAACTGATTCCTGGCGTAACTGGGGCTTTCAATGATGTCTCCATTCGTGCCGTTACCAGCAACGAAGCAACTGTTGATGTCAANGGAGACGGAGAAATTTGGGTTGGAAACGAACAAAATTCGGAAACACCNGATTTGTGGGGGCAATTCAATCTCAGTATCGAAGCATGTGCTGAAAATTCCTGCGACCCAAACGATGGAGGAAGAATCGTGTTCATGGCAGACGGTTCTGCGTTGATCAACGCCATTTACGATTATGAAGGTTTCAACGACCCTAACAATCCACTGTACGGTTCAAACGACTGCGTNACAAACAACACAAAGTGCATTCCAGAAAATGACAATCGCAAATGGGCACTCGATTTCATTGCTGAAGCATTGATGTCGAGCAAAGTCGGAGAAAAAGGACAGCCTTCTGAAACTGCAATGGTAATTTTTGACGAATCGAGGCACCCGCAAAATGCCCTGCTTGCAGACTCATACAACACCGTGTACTTCCTTCTTGTCTACTTTACCGGGGAAGGATTGGCAATGCTACTCTTGTTCCTCATTCTGTTTATCGCCTTCGAGGCTGTGCTCATCAAAAAGCGCGACCCTGAGCCATGGCGGCACGTTTTCAGTATCATTTACTACGGATTTGGAGATGCAAATCGATACACNTATTACGCGAAAACCGATAAAATCCGGCAGGTTTTCTTATCCAAGGTAAGAAATCAAAACGGACTCACACGCGAAGAATTCCACGCAATGCCTGCTCGTGAATTGGTTTCGCTCATCAACGACCCTGTGTTGGCAAAGTTTGCCATAGAACCTGGGAAGTATTCNTTGGAACAAACNGTATCGGTTGTTAAACGAATCAAGGCGTGGGGCAGAACCTGAGGTGAAACTATGTGGACACGTAAAGCATCATTCACCTTTACTGGAGGTATTGCGCTCATTTTGATTGGAATGATGATTGCAAATCTGCAAATGATGATTCTTGGCTTGACTTTCATTGCATTCATTGTTGTTAACTCATGGATATCTGGTCACGGAGATGTTGAAGTTCAACGAACACTATCCGCTGACAATCTCTACAAAGGCGACGACCTCTATGTCGAACTGTTGGTAACAAATCGCTCAAATCGCAACACTCAATTGTTGGANGTCTACGATAACATACCTCACGAAATGAAGCTTCGAAGTGGGCTCAATCAAATGAGATTGAACCTAAAACCAGGTGAAAGTGCTCGGATTCGCTATGTTCTGCGTTGCCCGTTAAGAGGTCACTTCTCGATTGGCCCCGTATCTCTGCGTTCTCGAAACACCTTCAATTTGGGAGTTGATGAAATGTATGTTGACCATCACAGCGATATCGTGATATTCCCTCAAATCAAAGAGGTTGAGGAGGCTTTCCTTCGTTCACGAACCCCAAAGATGTACACTGGAGCGACNACATTGAGGACTCCCGGACAAGGTTCTGAATTCTATTCGTTGAGAGAATATGTCCCAGGCGACCCATTCAAGAACATCAATTGGAAAGCATTCGCGCGAACTGGAGACTTGATGGTCAATGAGAAGTGTCGAGATGCTGTGACAGATTTGTATATTCTACTGGACAGCAGAGACATCGCTCGCATCGGAACTGTTCTAAAAAATCCGCTCGAAATGGGAACCGTTTCTGCTGCAAGTCTCGCTGCCTTTTTCCTTAAACGTCGAGACTCTGTTGCTCTCGCTATCTTTGATGACAGNCTCTCCTATCTGCCACCNGACACCGGCGACAAACAATATTTCAAGATTTTAAGCGCTCTTGCGGGTGTTTCTCCAAAAGGAAACATGCCGCTACAAGCCGTAACAAATTCCTTGAGCGGTCGTTTCAGTCGAGGAAGCCCTGTGTTTATCATTTCCTCATGCGAAGGTGACGGTACAGTTCCTGCTGCTGTCCGTGACCTNGTNGGACGTGGGCACGAAGTAACTGTTCTTTCGCCATCAAGCATTGACTTTGAACGATTGGTGAGCCGTATTCCAAGAATGTCNTATGAAGTGCTCAAACTTGAACGACAGAACNGACTCACAACTCTAGCAGGTTCTGGTGCGATGGTCATCGATTGGATGCCTGACATGGATTTATCTCAGGCATTGATGCAAGTGAGGGGGTACTAAGCATGGCAGATGATGTAAGCATTCAAGCGGACGTCACTGTAACCGGTGAAATCAGTCCTCGTACATTGCATTTGAAAATGTTGAGAAAACAATGGCAAATTATATCCTTACAGGTCATCGCAACCATCGCACTTATCGGAATGTATCTTGAAGTCGTCTCAACCTATGTGGTGGGCTCAATTGATCACACCATGCTGTTTGATACNATTGAGATCCTGATTGGAGACCAACTGCCAATTGGAGACTGGCTGACTGGAGAGGGTAGAGATGGAATGTCTCGATTCTACGTGCCCATCATTCTCGGCCTTTTACTGGGTGGAGGTATGGCTTTGTTGGCATTCCAAACCCCAAAGGTGCAACAACGTGTGAAACTGGGATTCATCATTACTCTCATCGTTGCACTTGTCGGACAACTCCTACTTTCTTGGTTAACTGGAATGTTGTTTTCCTTCAACCTTCGACTTCCAAATTCAAGCGAACTCAGTTCACTNGAATGGCCGCTATTGATGATTATGTCATTGACGATTTTGTTCTTGTATCTCTTGCCCGTCATTATGGGTGTCCGAGGAATTTGGGGGCTCTCCCGTCGCTCAATTGCATGGGCAATCGGGTTTACGCTGCTGTTCCTCGGAATTCACGCCATTCTCGCATTCCCGCTCATCAACGGCCAGCTCGGTTCATACGGTGATTCCGTGAACATCATTGGGGCTCAGTTTAGCGACCCTACAATAGGAATCTTTGGACTCATGCTTGTTACAAAGCAGCAATTCGCTTTGATTATGATTGCAGTGCTCATCATGGTGTTTCAAGAATCGTCCTACGGCGTTATTCGATACCTTGAGTATGCATACAGACTTCCGGAATCATGCAAGCGCGATCCAGAGTATGTTCGACAAATGGATAATGTTCTCAATACACACCTACGACATACTTTTGGATTCTTAGGACTTACCGGAATNGCAACAACGGTTGCTCTGGGATTCCACAGCGTGTTGTTGGGTATTGTCCAAGATTCGACCGGCAGCCAGTGGGCAGGGCAAATTTCGGAATCTATCGAATTGTCGCTCACTTACGGACTGGTNATCTCTGCGGCAATGTTCTTGAGTGTCATGGCACTTCTTCGGTTCTTTGTCCCNTGGGAGCGAATTTGGGGATTCATATATTCACGACGTAATCCAGAAGTTATCACTCAAGGAAAAGAAGTTGTTGAGATTTAACTTGAATCGTTACGCACGGTTTGAACAAATCGCCCCACGATTTCAACAACCATCAGCAACACAAGTGGCAATCCACACCATGCGGCAATTGTACCGCCAATTCCATCCACTTGTTCCAAAACCATTGGGTGAAGGAACCAAAAACCAACTATCCCAGTTAGAAGAAGAAGCCGCTCAACAAACAGTGGATAGCGACGACCTTGTTGTTCATCTCTATGCAAGAGCGTGGTTGGTTCTGAAGTCATGAGTACACCTCACAGATCCAATCCTGAAAGTCGAGCTTCTAATGCAGCAAGGGCAGGGTCAGTGGATTTTTCACTGGTTGGTTCTTTTCTATGGTTCCAAGATGCGTCAAGTCGAGCAAGCTCGGCTTCAAGTTGAGCACGTTCATCACTGTGCTCGAACTCGTTATTTGTCGACTGGGCTGGAATNGGAGGCGATACAACAACNGGTTGCTCGGGTTCNTCGTCAACCGGCGCCGACATTTCTTCCCATCCAGCATCGTCAGTAACATTGGTTTCAGCAACCACATCCAAGGAAACTGGAACGGTTCCAGCGAGGTTTGATTCCATATCCGATAGCATTGCCTCTTCAACTGGAGTTCGCTGAGTGTCTGGAATGGAATTTCGCTCATACGGAAGCAATCCATCTCTTTGGAAATCCCAAAGCATACCTCGAGGAACACCGTCTGCAAGGCCAGAAGCATCCAATTGAGTAATCAGTTCTTCCAGAACGCTCGCCGTTTCTTCCAGAGCGATTGCTTCACCAGCATCACGCTGATCCGCTTCAAGATAGATGTCATCTAAAGCAACCTGAATCAACTTTCTGGTTGCCTTTGCAATGCTGGGAAGTGCTTCAGGTCGTGTACAGTTGTTGAGGAGTGCATCGACCTCTTGTGGAGGTGCACCGAGACGTACCAACTGTTCGAGCACATTTCGAAGCCGACGCAGCATGGTTATTGAGCGGTCAAAATCTTCGAGGAGGTGTTCTAAGTCAATGACGACATGGCCTACGGTTTCCCCAAGCTGATGTTCCAATCGTTGCTGAACTGACCAACGTGCTAATCCACGTACAGCGCCTGCAGTTTGAGGAACTTGACGTTCGAGTAGAGTCATAACTTCGCTGGACAAGAGATGGCGAGGAGTTGCTGCAACATGGTCAACCGTCTTTTGGATTACTTGTAGTGCACGCTCAACGGCTCTATCCAATAATGTAACAGAATACCCTAAACTCCGAGCTCTTTCTAATCTCTCTAAAACTGGAGCCAAACCCTCGAAAGTAGTTGCGTCATCAAGTAAGGCTTGAGCAAGCGGTTCTTCAGCAAGCCTTGCTCTAATTCTTTCTGCTTCGTTGATGTCAGCAAGAGCTTCTTCATGGGCATCGGCTAACTCTTCAGCCTTTTCGAGAAGAATAGATAGTTCTCCTTCTGCATGGCCACGCTTCGCTCCCAAATCACCTAATTCTCGCAGTAAGTTTCGCCTCTCTTCCATCAATTGGCGCATTTCGGCTTGGATGT
>NYZH01000052.1 GCA_002687075.1 Methanobacteriota archaeon | reverse complement strand
GTAATTATCCCATCCCCAGCACTTCAAGTCGCTGTTGTCAAGAATAGCGCAGGTGTGGAAATATCCAGCAGACACCGCAACGGCCGTGCGGCCTGTTCCGAGGTCAATCGCTGTGGATGAAGGTGCTGTTGTGTACGTCGAAGATGTATGAGTTGTTCCACCATCGCCCAACTGTCCCAGGCCATCATATCCCCAACACTTCAGGTCGCCGTTGTCAAGAATAGCGCAGGTGTGGTATGCTCCAGCAGACACCTTGTTGTTCGCATAAGCAAAGGAAGAGGAACTCGAAGAGCCACTACCTGAGCCGCTGCCTGAGCCACTGCCTGAACCGCTTGCCGCACTGGAATTGTACTGGAAGGTGATATCTTCCATTGCTTCGCCAATGATTAGGTCAGCACCTTCGACGCTCGGCGTAAGAATATTGGAAGAACCTGAGCCGCCCGTCTCGAGAACGTCGTTGGTTTCGTCAAGCGTTTCTTCGTCGCCCGACCAGGCGTTCATGGATTCAAGATAACCGACTTGGGTCATCATCATCATGAGGAGTGAAAGAACGATGGCTCGGTTGAAATTCGGATGGCGTACGCTGGACATGGTCTGTGGAAAAAATGGCACCATGTAATATTCATTACCGTTCATAATAGGGGAGTGATAGATATTCTTTGAAGAAAAAAAAATGTGCACATAAATTTGAGTTACAATCGTGAGAAACGAGCGGTGAATTCAGCCGTAGTCTTGAAGTCCTCAGTGTGTTTCGCCCAACCCAAGGTGAGCAAGTGTCAAAGTACAATGTCCCCGCTGATGTACCCAATGATTTGATTGAAACATACATCCAAAACATGGATGCTGCAACCGCCGGAACCGGCAAAATGAACCTGTTTGCATGCGACCAGAAAATCGAACACTTGAATGATGATTTTTACGATGGTGGCGACGCTATTCCACTCACCTCAAACGACCCGAAACATCTCTTTGAAATCGGTCAACGTTGCCATGATGCAGGAACCATAGGTGTTCTTGCTGGCCAACTTGGTCTCATCTCGCAGTATGCGAGAGATTACCCCGATTTGCCTTACTTGGTAAAACTCAACTCGAAATCACATATGGTGAAAACCGCACAAAGAGACCCAATCTCTCAAGCAATGTGGGATATGGACGACGTCATGTCTCTAACACACAATGGCATCAATGTTGTCGGGATTGGATACACCGTCTACATTGGCAGTGAGTACGAACATGAAATGCTTTCGGAGGCTGCTCAATTTATCCGTCAAGCACACGAACTGGGTATGATTGCGGTCGTTTGGATGTACCCCCGCGGACAGGCTGTTGCCGATGAAAAAGACCCGCAACTGATTTCCGGTGCAGCAGGTGTTGCTGCATGTATCGGCGCTGACTTTGCAAAAGTCAACTATCCTCGTGCCTTTGATGGCATGAGTCAACCCGAATCCCTCGCCATCGCTGCACAGGCTGCCGGCCGAACAGGCATCATATGCTCAGGTGGAGGCTCCCTCCCTGCTCTAGAATTCCTTGAGCGACTTCACGCTCAAATGAGTGTTGGAAACTGTATGGGCGCTGCTACCGGCCGCAACATTCACCAGCGAGACACAGAATCTGCAGTTCGAATGACTGCTGCTTGTCACGCCATCATCTGTGAAGGTGCATCGGTCGAACAAGCTATGGCTATCTTTGAAGGCAATTGATGCGGCAAATTGTAGCCGGATTCACACGAGACTATTGATGGGTTGAATCCCTTCTTCTCTCGAACAATCTGTGAACAATCTTGAAGTCAAGCCGAGGAGCCCTTACAATCCATGCGACCAGTTCACTTCGTGTTGATGTTGGTCCTACTCACGTCTCTTTCGGGCTGTTTGGGCGTCGAAGGGTCCTCGGATGAGAGCCCCGGCACCTACATCGTCGAATCCACGCTGACTTCTCTTGAGGTCGAGGCAAAATCCGATTACTATCAAGACGGCGAGACCGTGTCGTGGTCGGTTGAATCCGGTTCTTTGGACGACGACATCGAGTCTGCTGGTGGCAATGTTGTCGGGGTGTTGTTTTCCATGAGTTATGGTGAGGACGAATCTTCGGGCGGTCCGGTTTGCCTCGGAGGTGAGGCCAACCAACCCGACTCGATCACTGGTTCGGCAACCAAGGGCGAATGGGCGCTTTCAGCCGACGGTGAGAACCCGGGTGCCCATGATGTGAACCTCACGTGGCACAACCAGTCACTGCTCTCGGGTGTCATTGAGGGGCTAAGCAAGAGCGACATTGAGTCACAGTTGGCCTTCGGTGAACAAGCCCTTGGAGCATACGATTTGAGCCTCACCGTCAATGCGGAGGCCTACAATGGAGCGTTGTGTTCGCACAACGACGACGGGGAAGAAGTCGCCACCGTGGTCAGTTTGTTGGTGCTGGATTTCACCGTTCTCAACGAGAACGGAGATGAGGCTTCAACGTTGGCTGTCGGTGAAGATTCGTTACCTATGTTCATGTTCGCAGCCTGGATTTTCTCGGTGGTGTTTCTCGTCGGGTATGTTTCGACCCAACAACGAGAACGCTTCCATCTTGACCTTGATTTTAGTGAACCGGAAACCGAAGTCGTTGAGGGAGAATCCACCTCGGACGGCGAGACGCTGGTCGACAGTTATCGAGCCCGTGTCATCACTCTCTCTGCGCTCTATGTCGCACAAGGCGTACCTTGGGGCTTCATCACCGTCACGATGGTGACCTTCCTCGCTGCTGAAGGAGCAGACGCTGGCGACCTTGCCTACTTGCTGACGCTCGGCACACTACCGTGGTCGTTCAAGTTCCTCTGGGGGCCCATCATTGACCGGTTCCAGATGCCAGAACTCGGACGCCGTCGGCCTTGGATTCTCATTGCACAGACCGGAATGGTGACGCTGCTCGTCACCATGCTCATGGTGCCCGACTTGACCAACAACATCTCCCTGCTCGGTGCGTTGTTCTTCGTCTACAATGTGTTCACGGCGCTTCAAGATGTGTCGACCGATGCCTTGGCGGTTGATGTGCTTCAATCACATGAATTCGAGCGGGTCAACAGCTACATGTTCACGGCCAAGTCGTTGGGAGGCGTCATCGGAGGAGCAGGTCTTGGAACCATCATCGGCATCGTGGGCATAAGAGGGGCATTCCTCATCCAAATTCCCATTCTCATCGTTATCATGATGGTGCCCTTGTTCATGCGCGAACGACCGGGTGAGAAGCGCTTCCCTTGGGATGAAGGCGACGCCGTTGAGATGGCTGACGAGCCTAAGGAATTGGATGAAGATGTGCGAGGTTTCGCCGTCATTTTAGGAAACATCAAGACCGCATTTTCGGTTCGCTCAGCCCAACTCGGCATTGCAGTCAGCCTCATGATTTCCCTTGCGTTCATTCTCATACCTATTCTTCCGTTGCTGTTCCTTCAAGAGTTGGGCTGGAGCCAAGAAGAATTCAACGCCACGAAGGGTGGAATCATCCTCGTAGTCACCATGCTCGGGGCAATGGCAGGTGGCGAACTTGGTCGCAGATTTGGTGGAAAGTCCATGCTGATGTACGCTGCTCTCAGTGCTTCGTTGACCACATTAGCGTGGGGTACGTTTGACAACATGTGGAGCGAAGGCTGGTTCATGATGCTCGTGTGGCTCGTCCACACTTTCCTCTGGGCTATCGTGTCCATCTGCTCCTATTCACTCATGATGCGGGTGACATGGGCGGAAGTTGGTGGAACCCAATTTACCGGTTACATGGCGATGATGAACCTCTCTGCCATCATAGGCTACCAGTTGGCGCCCATCTTCGCTGAACGCTACAACTACCAGACCATCTTCTACATCGCTGCCGTGCTCGAGACGTTCGTGGTGCTTGCTGCGCTGTTCATTGACCCAGAAGAAACAGACCGAACTCTCAACGCTGCTGTGTGAGCCTTTGTTGGCGTGGATTTAATTCCGCAACCATTCAATAGGGGAGGACATAAACATAAACGGCGTAGAAAAAGAGCACATTGAAAATGGCCACTGCTGCTATGAAAAAGCGCTTTTTTCTCTTGGCAATAGTCTCGTCATCGACCGGTTCGTTTGACTCATCGATTGTATTTGGCCAGAGAATCGCTTCTTTCAAGCTCTTTTTTCGAACAAAGAATTGGAATAAAATGTTCAATATTGTCAATACAAAAAGAAGCAGACCTAGGATTCCTAGAACATCCTCAATTATGCCAAATTCCATGAACTTCGATTCAACCTCAGCATTATTACTTCTTCTGCGATGAATTCAATTTGGCGAGGATTTGAAGATGTATATCCTTTTGAGGATTGCAATGAAATGGCGGCAAAAAGAATGATAACAACACAAAACCATTCAAAAATGGATGGATTTGTCGATTCGGCCACACATCGTCCAGTGGCGCTGATGCTTAGCCTTGACCTTTGAGAAATCCGTTGGTGGAAATCATGTGCCGACGGTGTAGTCGTCAAGGTAGGCAAGTTGCGCATCGGTCAAGACATCGATACTGAAACCGAGCGTTTCGAGTTTCGTAGTTGCAAGTTCTTGGTCTTGTTCTGTGGTAATGTCGTACACTTCTTTGCCCATCGAACCACCTTCTTTGGCCAAACGGCAAAGTGAAAGGAACTGGTTTGCAAACGACATGTCCATGACTTCTGATGGATGGCCTTCTGCTGCAGCGAGGTTGACCAATCGGCCACGTGCAAGCAGGAAAATGCGACGACCGTCTGGCATCAGGAACTCTTCGTTGTTGGCTCGAATGGTTCGGACTGAAGTTGCACGCTCTTCCAAATCGGTAATCTTGATTTCACAATCGTAGTGACCGGTGTTGGAGATGATGGCTCCGTCTTTCATTGAATCAAAGTGCGCACCGGTGATTACGTCTTCCATACCGGTTGCGGTACAGAAAATATCTCCGATTTTCGCAGCTTCATCCATCGTCATTACTCGGTATCCTTCCATGACCGCACGAAGTGCTGGGAGAGGGTCAACTTCGGTGATGACTACGTTTGCACCCATTCCTCGAGCACGCATGGCAAGTCCACTTCCACAGTGGCCGAATCCAGCCACGACGAATGTCTTGCCTGCAATGAGAACGGAGGTTGCTCGCAGTATGCCGTCGATGGTCGACTGTCCGGTACCGTAAACATTGTCGAAGTCCCACTTGGTTACAGCATCGTTGACTGCGATGACTGGGTAACGTAGGTCGCCAGCTGCTGCCATTGCACGAAGTCGGTGAACTCCAGTGGTTGTTTCTTCGGTACCGCCAATAACACCTGGCGCGTATTCTAACTTATCAGTGTGAACACGGACAATCAAATCCGCACCATCATCGAGCGTGAGGGTCGGCTTAAACTCAAGTGTTCGGTCGATACACCAATAGAAATCATCGCTGGATTGACCGTGCCAAGCGTGGACGGAGTATCCTTCAGCAGCCAACCATGCAGCAACCTCATCTTGGGTTGAGAGAGGATTGCAGCCAGACCATGAGATTTCAGCTCCTGCTGCACGAATTGTTTCGATGAGAACTGCGGTTTCCTTGGTGACGTGGAGGCATCCAGCAACTCGCATGCCAGCGAGAGGTTTGGTGCGCTCGGCTTCTTCCTTGAGTTTTGCCATGACTGGCATTCTGGCACGGGCCCAGTCAACCAAAAGTGCGCCTTGTTCAGCCAAATTTATGTCGCGGACGGTATACATCTCGGTCTTGTCCAAGTTATCCATGCCGTCGCCAAATACTCATCCTTATTGAATCCCCCGTAAAAGCAGGATGGTACGGGTCAAAGATACGCCGAGAAGAAACTCAAAGCGAGTTGTTCGAACTGTTTCCAGTCGTAACGTTACCATCGTTATCGATGATAATTGGAGTGCCTTCTTGCCATCCTGGGCAGTTTGAAGAAACCCAGTTACGAGTTGCCCATTCGCAAATATCGTAACCGCCTGAAAGGATGCCTGAGCGCTTGATGTAACCGACCTTCACGATGTCTTTGTCCTTTGAAAGAACGTTACCGAGTTGCTGGCTGGTCGTACCATGACGCATGGTACTGTTGATATGTTCCAGAATCTCGGCAGTATTGCGTGGTCGATCTCCTAAAAATTTCTTGATTTTTTCTCTGATTCTGGTTGTTTTCATGTGTTCTTTCCTCCTGTCATGAGGCCATTTCCCGTAGGGGGTCGGGGCCACTAAGACAGATGACCGAGGGTGCTCATATAACCCTTGTCCTTGAAAACAGATGATAGTTACATTTCATATGCAAATCGAGTGTTATTTTCACACCTTTGTTTCCGAATGTAAGTAAAAACCAACTTTCTCCAGTGGAAATGTGTAACTATTTGTAACTAACTAATAGAATAAACTGCAACATTTATCAATGCTCGCCAACAGCAATGGAACAAGGTGACTTTGATGTCAGGAAAACGCATCCGTAGCAGCCATCAACGTCGAGTTTTGAATTGGCTTCTCGATGGCAGTGGCACGGTTTCTGAGATTGCAGAAGCGCTGAATCTTCGCATGCCTCACGCATCGTTGGCGCTACGGCAATTGCGAGAGAGAAATGAAGTCAGCCGTGACGAACAAGGCAGTATTCGTGGAGCCAAACATCGACTGAATGAGGTAGGTCGGGCCAGGCTGAACGAGGATTTACTTTCTCGAGCCCGCCAACTTGCTACACAACGGCCAGAGAAAGCAGAAGGGATTGTGCTGGCGCAAGACGGAGCTCATGTCATGCTTGGTTATGTGAAACCACCATCGTCAAAGCTCCTTTTGCTGCCCAACCAAGGTATTGGAGCAGGAGGTTCACCCCCTCTATCCTCCAATGGAAGAAGAGGGGGGCGTTGGGCTGTACAAAGGACAAAAGAGATTCTGTGGTACACGCTCGATGATTTTGAACCAACGGAATTTCCGCAAAGTCTGCCAGCACGCGGCACACTCACCGAATGGACCGAAGAGGTCGATCGTATTGGAATATTGAGAGCAACATTCCTCGATACAAGTACTGAGTGGCCACTTAGCCCAGGCACCTGGTTCACAGAACCAGCAAACCAAACACCATTACCACAGGCGCTTACTCAAGGGAAGTACGCCTTAGGTCACGCAACTGGAACCAACATTCTCATCTCACCCCAATCCGGTGTCCACGGCCATTTGCCTGTATCGGTCAACCGAACCATCGCGCTCAATGCGATGAGCAAGGCGGCGTTGGTGTTTGAAGACCAATCCGCCAAGAACGCTTCTCGTACTCTACCTGTCAATGCCCTCCGTTATTGGTTGAGAATTCTCCATCCAAGACTCTCTGCTGAAAAATTGGCAGCAAAATTTGAGGAACTGCGCGCGCACCTAGTGGATTCGTCCAAACAATCTCTCCCTGTGGCTGTTCAACGACGGATAGTATCGGACTTTGGTAAGGCTGATTGGAGAGATGATGAAATTTCGAGAATCAATTTTTCCGGCGTATCACAGGACGGTGGTCGGGTTTTGCTGGAGTGGTATCTCCAAGAGGAAAGCATGGAGTGTGTGGTAGAGTGGCCTTTTTCAATCGTCGAAAACAAGGATTTACTCAATCGTCTGCTTTCTTCAAGAAAGTGCAGAATTCTACTTACCAGTGAAGGCGATTACCATCGACTAAGCAATGCTTCATCTGTCCTTCGAACGGAAAAAACCCTTCGACAAGCGGTGATACAACTTGGTCGAGGTAAGCAGATACCGCTCTCTCTGTTGAGAACAACCAGTGAGCATTCTTCGCTGAACACGTTTGAAGAAATTCCCTCTTCGGCACTTGAATTGCTTTCGTCATGGGATGCAAACGAGGGTTTTACTCGGGCTAATTTCACGTCAAAAACAGTACAGATTGAAGAACAAAAAGCAATGTGGTACGCACTTTCAACATTTCCAAACGGTGATGAAAATTGGGCGAATTTGAATGAGAGTACTGCGCCACTTGCAGCTTGGATTGCAACGCCATCGCAACACCGTACCTCGAGATGGATTCGACTGCGCTCAAGTCTTCCATCAGGATGGGCCGACTTGCTGCCCATTGAACAATGCGAAACTGCAACGCTGATTTCCGCAATGCCAAAAGCCTCATTGAAGTGGAGTGAAGCGGCTCTAGACAAGACTCGTCAGAGATTTATCAACAACGTGGAATCCATTGTCAAATACGACCACTTCCTACAAGACCGCGAAATCGGTTCTTGGATGGCAACGTCGGTCTTGCTGGCCTCCAACCAACTGCCTGAGGAATTTCACTCGTTGCTAATACAAGCCTGCAGTCGATGGTTGGATGCACCGCACCAATCTCTCAAGGTCCTCGAGGCTTTGTTCCCAATTGGAAGTCCACTTTCGAGTCAGATTGAAGAATGTCTCTTGAAATGCAGAATGGCGGCGAAACTTCATCCTCATGATTCAATACTTTACATTTGGAGTACCTTACTGCAACGGCTTGAGTCAAACGAACCGCTAACCCCTGAATTTCTTCGACAGGTGATGACTGAACTCCCTTCATCATGGTGGAGAGCATGGGCAGGAGAGTGGTTGCAAATTCAATTGTCTTCATCATCCGGTCGGCGATGGTTGGCATCAACCGAGATTCCATGGGCTGCGTTGTTGGCTCGACCTGCTGGTGAAAGAGGGGGGATTCCTGCTTTACCGACAACCTATCCAGATGGGAGAATAGCGCTAAAGGATATTCTGAATATTCTTCTGTTGGAGGATGGAATTGGGAAACCAGGATTGCTTGACGTACACGATATGCTGGCTACCTTTGAGCGAGGTGAATCGGTGCACTTCGGACGAACGCATCCACTGGTGGGATGGCTTGCTCGTCCTGTCGATTCGTGGCCGGTAATGGGTTTGGATGTTCTTCATCAAGGAGATGCGGAGATTGGGGCGTTGCTTTATGCACGCTCATTTGCTTCAAACTTGGAATAATTCGATGATTTGAAAAGGGGTCGACAAGTGGATAACTTGCCGTACCCGCAACATCTGGCAGAGCTACTGTGAAATTGCTGTGAAGTCCGATACCAATGGTACGGTCCGCTATCGAAGACTGAAGTGACCCTTCGGGGAATGACCTTCGGTGCAAAGCGGTAAACCAACCGGTAGGTAATGGGTCCTCGTGCGACGACAGGATGAACACGAGACAACCAACCTTCTGGACAGCAAACCCTGACGCTGGGTCAGGCCCTCGAGCTTTGCGATGAAAAGGGCCGTTACGCGTCGGGGTACAGCTCCTCTTCTCTAATTTGGCTCAAAACTGAGTTGTTTTTGCTCATTCGAGGCGATGCAATCAAAGAGCCGCTCACTCCACCACGGTTCATGACCTCGACGCGGCGTTTTCGCTGTTGCCTTGTCGGGGGGACATTCGACCGGCTTCACGCTGGACATCGATTATTGCTTCATGCTGCAAGCAAAAATTCTGAAAAAATGGAAGTTCACATCACTTCGGATGAAATGGCGCACTCAAAATCACCGTTTGTTCAATCGTTTGAAGAACGTCGTAGTGAATTGCTCAATTGGGCAGATACAGTAACAGGGTGCAAAATTACTGTTCACCAACTCAACGACAACTACGGTCCAGCACCTTCTCACGCTGCAGCCGATGCCATCGTAGCAACTCCTGAAACTCGCAACATGTGCCAATCCATCAACGAACAGCGAAATGAAAACGGCCTCCCAGCCTTGCATATTATCGAAGTCATGCATTTGGACGGAATTGAAGGAGGAATTATCAGTTCATCTTCAATTCGAAACGGACACATGGATCAAGAAGGGCATCCGTGGATGACATTGCATCAACGCCAGTCAACGCTCAAAATGGCAGCAGCACTTGACAGTGAACTCAAAACTCCAATGGGTACATTGTTTGAAGGACCTGAAGACGACCCTGAAATTGGCATGGCTGCTGCCTTGGATGGATTGCCGACTTCGCATGGAGTCATAATCACTGTAGGAGACGTAACCACGAAAACGATGCTGGACATGGGACTTATCCCCGATATTGCTCTCATCGATGGTCAAACAAAGCGTACCGAATTGGAAGATGAGTTCAAAGTTGATTGTTCGCAGTTCGCTGTTCAGTTGCATGCAGTTAATCCTGCTGGACTTCTTACCCCTTCACTTAACCAAGCGGTCGCCGAAGCACTTCGGGCTGAACAATCTGTAGTTTTGGAAGTTGATGGAGAGGAAGATTTGGCTCCATTGGTGATTCATTGTTTGGCACCGATAGGAACAGTGGTCATGTACGGTCAACCAAAGACTGGTGTGGTGGTGCAATACACTTCACTTGAAGTCAAAAGCAGATGCCGACATCTCCTTTCCTTGTTCGAGGTGGAATGATGTCGGACGAAAATCCACTTATCAGCCTTACAGTTTGTGTTCGAAATGGTGTAGATTGGGTTGATGGATGTCTTGAATCCCTCAAATCACAAACCTATCGGCCAATCGAAATTCTTGCAGTTGATGATGGCTCATCCGACGGCTCAACAGAAAAATTACTCGCCTGGCATGATGAAAATGCTGAAATTCCTGTTCGAGTCCACACTCAAGAAGCAAAAGGCCTCTCAGCAGGGCGACAATGGGCCGTTGAAAATTCCAATGGGGCATGGGTTGCAATCACTGACATCGATGTTCGGCCTGAACAAGACTGGATTTCAAACCTGGTTGAGATGAGTGCTCCAATCGATGAAGATGAAACAGTCGTTGCAGTAACGGGAAGAACCGTATTCGAACATGAGGGTGATATTGTCAGCAGGTTACGCTCGGTTGAAATCGCTACCAAATATCGTTCAAGGCCACGAAGAACGAGCTTAGCAAACGGCCCATGTTCAATGTTTGAACGAGAAAGTTTGCTCGCTGTTGGAGGCTTTAATCCACAATGGTACCATGCTGAGGACATGGAGGTAAGTTTGCGATTGAATGCTGCTGGCGGCACTATTGTGTATGCACCAAACGCCGTTGTTCATCACGTTCCCGAAAAAGAAACATCGAGATTTCTGGCCAAGCGAAGACGCGATGCGCGAGCACACATGAGAATTGTCAGACACTTTCCTCGTGGCAGGAGAAGCGGACCTGGGTTCGATTTCATCGGAAGTTCAACGATTGTGTTAACCGTTTTCCCGCTATGGATAATGGCACTTGTCTCTGGTATTCCGTTTGGCTTTTCCTTCTTCACAGAAGAGGATTGGACGTGGGATATTGCCAAAACTCGCTGGCAAACTCAAATGCTGGTCGTCACAGTGTTGATGATGGTTGTTCACGAGTTTGTTCTTTGGCGCGGGCCGCTAGGCGTGGTCAACAGAGGTGCACTCAGCGCTGGTCGCTTCTCAATTCTTGAAATTCTGAGGGTGCGAAAACTCACCATGAAGTGGAGTATTGCGTTGTGGCAAGGGCTGATACTCGGAGCGAAAGATGCACTTCTAGGTCACAATGGACATCGAAAATTGTTCTCAAAAAAACCGAAGTAAGTTCAGTCGAGATTGTCATCGCCTTCAGGTGCATTAGCAGCCATGAGCAGGCCCAATCCGAAAGCAATCAAGGCGATGCTGATTGAATAGACTCCGATATCGATCCAGCCGGTGTTCACAATTCCGTAGTAGAAATAAAACACGAATCCAAGCAAAAGAGACCATGCTCCGAACAACTTGTTCCATCCACCCAAGTCTGGGTCAACCAAACATGGCCATGTGTCGTTGATGATCAATCCTTTGAACCATCCACCAACTCCGAGTTCTTGGTTCCCAAAAGTTCGGAATGCAAGAGATGTAAGGACTGCACAAAAACCGAGGAAGATTGCATCAGAAAGCACGACTTGAATTCCGTCTTCTGATTTCGGCTCAAATGCGGCGTTCCATGCTTCGAATGTCAGCAATCCACCCCAAGAGACGTGATAGGTAGGATGTATGTGGCCGAGAATGTTCAGAATACCAAGGAACAATCCGAATATGCCAATGGATGCATACCAGTTTGCAGCAGTGGACGAAGGATTCAACAACATAGAAACAAAGTCCTTACCAGTGTCGCTTTCTTCTGTGCTCATAATCCGCCCACCTACCTTTTGGATATAAGCACACCGAAACATTCAGCAGATTCGTTTCAAGAAGATTGTGTTCAAAGTCGAGACTGATGTCGATACGGACGAATGAACACTTCTTCCATTTCCGATTCGGATTCAATCATGATTTCTTGAGCGTTCACATTGTTGGGAATGCATGAATTAATTTGTTTGGAACGTCCGTATCTGCCCTTACTTATTGTTCGAGCAGTAATCAATCCAAGCATGTCTAGATTCGAGATTAGACCGGATACACGACGTTGCGTAAGTGCGTTGTGACCGATGTATCTGCAGGCTTGCTGGTAAACATCGTAAACTTCACCGGTCTGAATGTTTCGCAATCCGTTCTTTTCGTTAAGCAAAACCGCTGCAAGAACAAGTTTTTGTTGGCTTGGAAGAGAAGAAATCACCGGAATCATCTGGTCCCGTTCAATTTGGTGCTGAGCCATTCGAACGTGTCGTTGTGTAACAGTATCATCCCCATTCTGCTCGGCTTTTTCAGTTGAAACTCGTAGCAAGTCCAGTGCACATCGAGCATCGCCGTGTTCTTGAGCAGCAAGCGCAGCGCACAAAGCGATGACTCCGTCATCAAGAATCTCATCTTTCAGTGAGCCTTCAGAACGCTTCCTCAAAATATCTTGAAGTTGACCAGCGTCGTAAGGGTTGAACACTATGTCGAGTTGTCCCAGTCGAGAACGTACACGTGGGTCAAGGAAATCGGTGAATTTGAGGTCGTTTGAAATCCCAATGACACAAGTTCGTGCAGACTTTAGAGAAGCATTGAGACTGGTAAGGTTGTACAAGAGGTCATCGCCAGCTTTACGCACAAGATGGTCAATTTCGTCAAGAACGATGATGTAAACTCCACCGTTAAGGTCCATTCGGCGAACAAGTTCACCAAAGACACGATCGGTTGGCCAACCCGTGAACGGAATTTCATCGATTTCATGTTCTTCTCGAAGCGAATTACCAAGATGGCTCAAGACTCTGTATTGGGTGTCAATCTGACGGCAGTTGACCATAATCGAGCGAACAGGTCGGTTCTTTTCACGCCCTTTGGCCTCAAGTTGGTTGCAGACGAATTTCGTCACTGCAGTTTTACCTGCACCGGTCACACCGTAAAGAGTCATGTTGGAAGGAATTTGACCGTTNAGCGCTTCAACCAAATTGAAAGCAATCGATTCAATTTCACTGTCTCTGTGAGGTAAGATTTGAGGGAGATGGTCGTGGCGTAGAATTTCCTTGTTGAGGAAAAGAGTTTTTCGTGAAAGGAAATCATCGAAGATGTTTCTGTTCATTGAGTGTCCTCCTTACCGTACAAATTCGAACGAATACCCGAGGGCATCGTGCGATAATGTGCGTTAGTCCGAGTCCCCCTCATAAGTATGTCCGTCGACGAAGAATGGAAATGATTTTTTCATCGGTGTTTTGATGTTTAACTTAGATTATAAAGGGTCCTTCTTTATATGCCATTTAGGGGAAAAATAACACTCTTCTTTTCCGAATTATGAACAATTTAGGAAATTTTTCGGGCGCCCGAAAACTACCGCAAAAGTCTCCACTTTGAACCGTCATTCAAAATCGTAAGTCCGTCTTCCGCGTGACAAACGTTTGACGGATGTTTTGGATATTCATTGGTGACAATTGGAACATCGTGTAATCCTGGTTGGTCGATGTAGGTGTGTGTAACTACCAATTGAACATTTGAGGCTTTTTCCGCCAATGCTTGGATGTCTGAAGGCTTGTGGTGATGGTCAGAATCAACCCATTCTGGATGTCCCATTTCAATAATGGCCATTTGAGCCGCACAAATCTCGTCGTGAAGAGTTTGACAAGGTCCAGAATCGCCACTATGAACAAAACTATCCTCGCTATCTTCATTGAAATGGTAACCGTAGGGGTCAACTGATTCATCGTGCTGAACTCGAAAACGTTTCCAAGTCATTCCTGAATCGAGTTGCCCTTCAACCTCGAATCGCCATGTGACAGTGGAGAAAATTTCCTCCAAACTTCCCGGATAAGCCATTTGGCACAGCTGCCACAAATGCTCTTTGACACCTTCCGAAGCGACAATTGTCAGCGGTTTACTCATTGTTCTGTCAGAAATGTAACGGCGTTCAAGCAAAAAGAAAGGAATTCCAAAGACGTGGTCGCCGTGAATGTGAGTGATGAAAATCGTCTCAATATCACTCAATGGAATTCGTGCTCGACGAAGACTTGCCATCGCGGTAGGTGGACAATCCACGATATGCTTTCCATCGATGAGAGCAAACGAGTGATACCGTCCATACGGCATGAAAGCGTTTCCAGTACCAAGCATCCTCACCTCCTTCGCCATGCGTTAACCAATAGGACCGACTTCTTTTCATCATCGGTTGGAACATTTGCAAGAAAGCAACCGCAATGACCGGTTAAGAAAAATCTAAACTGCAAACCAAGGTGAACTCTCACAGGTTCCGTTGTGATAGATTATACCGTCATAATGGCCTGCTGAAAATCGAATTTCCTCACATCCGGAGTCGCAAAAACCCTCAGGACTCGTGAATGTGAGCAAACTTGACCACGAGTCACCGCTGCTTGAATCACCGCTCACAGACCAAGAATGGCCGCTATCTTCACCACTGATGGAAAGAGTTGAGCCATTGTGCTTGACATGCAAAGTTACCCATATCGTTTGAGACTGCTCCAATGCTGCAACCTCTCGAATGAAACCAGAAGCGCCTTCTTCATTATGGATGACGACAGTAAGTTGGTTTGTAGCAGCATCAACATCGATGGAATCTATCGAATAATCTCCACTGTGCATTTCTTCGTAACCTTCTCCGCAACCGAGGGGGGAAGAACCAAGACAGCCAGCAAGGAAAAACAAGACGACAATCAGTAGTGCTATCCGCCGCATGATGCTTGCTTGTTGAACAGGGACAAGAAACAATCGGTAGCCAACAGGCGGAATCAAAGCACTTGTGCACAGATAGCTAATCTTCATTCGAAGAACGACCCAGTTCTGCACCGCAGTTCATGCAATATTTGCCTTGCGAGGGAGTCTGATCAGCGCAAACTTTGCAGACGATATATGAGTGAAGTTCGAGGACTGCTTTTTGCTTAATCATCAACCAGGCAACCCATGCATAGGCCACAGTTAACAGCACGAACAGTCCAAAAACGGCACCGGTGGCAAGAGACAGAAACTGCACACTTAGAGCAAAAGCGAGAAATACGCCGGCAGTAAATGCATAGACTGGCCATTCCAAACGCATGTCGGTCCTACCGGCTGCATGTATTTGATTTGTATTCAGAGATGTGTGTCTTTCGTATACATCGATAAGGACGAATAGGACGGCGATGTGTTTCATTCGATGAGCGAAATGTTGGCCTTGAACATGATGACCGTGACGTCCACGGTAATCTCTTCGTCTGTGTCTTGGCTAATCGGGTCGACAAAACCAAGCGGGGTATTAACGTCAAGTTCGAGGTCTACCGAAAGCACACCAACCCCCCAGCCCGTTTCGGTCCAGGGTTGTAACGCCTGGAATTCGTTAACCGCTGAGATAGTGGTGGATTGTCCATCATAATTCGGGTAGACCCGCAAATGGAGGTCGATCGGCATGCAACTGCTATCCTGGCCGGAGAGGTTGCTGACCGGGTCATTCCATTGCGCCGTCAAGTCGTTTTCGATGATGTCTCCTGCGACGGAATCGCACTGCACGGAGACGCCTCCTTCTTCTTCCGACGTGATGACAATGTCGATAGAACCGATGGCGAAACCCTCGGGAATGCTGATTTCTGATAAGTCGAATTGCAGGTTCCTTACCTCGTCATCTTGGAGGGTTTCAACGGCTTGCATAGTGTAGTTTTGGGTATCAAAAGAGAGATTCCATTCAGGGTTGCCCGAGGTGAATTCATCGGTGGCCTGCAGGTCGCCGACAAAGTCCACCATGGCCACCGACATCATCACTACCGTCGCGAGCAAAGCCACGACGGTTGGGACGCGCGATTCGTGAGTCACCAGCAAACTGCGCATCTGTGGTGGTTCTTCCTTACTCATCCTCCCAACACCCCCAAACCGGTAAAGAGCAGTGAAATGATGAGAATGAACACCGTCACTCCACCGAACACGATGTTGAAAAGCCGAGGAGAAGCAATGTGAGCTTCCATTTCCGGACGTGCGAAGTCCGGCACGGCCTCTTTGATGGAGGCTGAATCGTCGATGAGGCTGTTCACGATACGCTCCTCCCAGCCGATGAAGACACCAACCACAATGGCCAGAGCGGCCGAGGAAATCATGTCGGGAATGGGGAGGAAGGACTGGATGAGTTCCAGGATGGTCGAAGACACGATCAACAACATCAAGATGACAATGATACGAATGAGCCATCGGTTTTCATCGCGCTTAGTGTCGACGATGTCGTAGTGTAAGAGGATGAACATGAACAAAATCGGAGTGTAGAGGTACACAAGGGCCTCGGACGTGAAGTCGTACCAAGTGCTGTAGGCCGCAGGGAAGGATTCACATTGCGTTTCGTAGCAGCTGCGCACCACATCAAGCACGGCCACATCCGCCAAACCTGCAATGAATCCGATGATGAATATGACAAAGGTAAGCACGCCGAAGGGCGAAAGGCCCACCTTGAATGAACGCCAAGACTCGCCGGCGAACAGCACAAGCATGGCCGTAGCGCCCAAGGTCAATCGTATACTCATACCGCCCCACGCAGCGCCGGAGATACTCAATCCGTTCTGGATGGATTGACGCTGGAAGAACAGGTCATTGATGGACAGCACCTGCGACAGCCAATACGTCATGGTCTCGCCGTGGATGCCGATGAGCAGCAAGCCAACGACAACCGAAATTTTTCGCAAGCGTTCGTCGTTGTCACGTACTTCAGTGACGACGAACCGAAGGTACATCGAAATGAGAACCACATACCCGGGAATAAAGAGGAGATTCTCCACCTGGAAATGCTTGAAGTCGGTCATGAGGTGCAAGGCGGCGAAGACCCCAGTGCCGATACAAACGCCTGCCAACAGGAACCAGAGGTCCCAGTCCTTGTTGATGAGGCGGAAGGGGAAGAAGAACGGAAGAAGCGCCATCAGCATGTACGATGCGGATATCAGGAGGTTCTTGGCAGTAAACGCAAACGTGCCCCCAACCTTATCTGTGTTCACGGCCGAGAAATCTTCCAGCGCACCGTAACGGAACTCAAGTACGGATGTCATGATGTAACTGAGCCCAAGGAACACCAAAATCCACCCCAAGATACAGCCAACAACCCGGTTGTTGGCCGATGTCCCTGGGCTCCTCGCAAGGATGGACAAAGTGGCAACTCCCAGCACGAGGTCCACCACCGCAGCGATGGGGACCATGGACTGGATTTCCACCATGGTTGAAGTCTAGGCCTCCAACACATAACCGTTGCGATGTATAGGGAGCGGACTGTATTCCTTGTGAAACGCTGAGCGTGTACAGGAGTGTTTGCCATTGCGAACATGCTCGTATACGGCCACATGGGTAGGGACGAATAGGACGGACTGCAAACCCTAGTGTACAAACCGATTGTG
>NYZH01000002.1 GCA_002687075.1 Methanobacteriota archaeon | reverse complement strand
AGGCATTTCATCGATTGTTTTGGGTTTGTCTGGAGGTATAGACTCTGCAGTAGCCGCTTGTGTTGCNGCAGCNGCAGTCGGNCCCGAGAACGTAACNGGTATTGCTATGCCAAGCCGACATTCTTCGCAGCACTCTATCGATGATGCGAGATACACGGCTGAATCACTTGGCTTGGTGTTCGACTTGATTGAAATTGATTCCTTCCATGCATCGGTTGAATCATCGATTGGGGATATGCTTCGTTCGGGTCACTCTGTAGCCTCGGAAAACCTCCAAGCCAGGTTACGAGGATTGTTGGTTATGGCTCATGCAAATGCCCAGGGTCGAATGGCGATTGCAACGGGAAACAAATCTGANCTGGCTCAAGGCTACTGCACATTGTACGGAGATATGGCAGGAGGTTATGCGCCTCTAGGTGACCTGTACAAGATGCAAGTTTACGGGCTTGCAGACGTCTTTAATCGACGAGCGGAAGCAGCTGGAAACCTCCCTCCAGTGAATCAATCGACTCGGACCAAGCCCCCTTCGGCTGAATTAGCGCCCGATCAAAAAGACGAAGACTCCTTGCCGCCATACCCAATTCTCGATGCAATTCTTCACGCTCATATCGAAGAAGGGCTGGATGCAAAAGCCATCGCTGAAAAGGGACACAGTCGAGATTTGGTCGTTGAAGTGTTGATGCGACTNGAACGCAGTGAACACAAGCGTTGGCAAATGTCACCCGCACCCCGGGTTTCAAACCGTGCCTTTGGCCAAGGCTGGCGCAGACCNCTTGCTTCACGGCACGATTGGCGTCATTAATCTTAGAATGAATCAAAAAGACAACGCTTTTCCTCAGTCCATGCAGGAGTCGGTTTCCAACATTGCAGGGTATCGATTNGTCGAACTNCCAGACCGGGACGAGTTACGCGAACCCTTCCGTTTACAATGTCAAAAATCGGGATTGAAAGGAACTATTCTGCTTTCGCATGAAGGCATCAATTTTTTCTTAGCCGGTTCCCAAGACGGTATTGACCAATACATCGATTTTCTTGAGGAAGATGAACGCTTTTCGAACATGGTTTTGAAGTATTCCTACACCGATTATCAACCGTTTAACCGGATGAATGTTCGTCTCAAGAAAGAAATAATTTCTATGGGGATGGACAACGTCAAACCCGCAGAACGAACTGGAGAAGAAATCACTCCNCAAGAATTCAAGCAATGGTTGGATGAGGGAAAGGAGGTTGCTGTACTGGATACGCGCAACGATTACGAGATTCGATTGGGTACCTTTGAGAATGCGATTGACCTCGATATCAAATCGTTTCGAGCATTTCCTAAAGCGATTCAATCACTCCCGGAGGAAATGAAGGATANTCCAGTTGTTATGTTCTGCACAGGTGGGATACGTTGTGAAAAAGCCAGTGTNGTTTTGATGGATGCTGGATTTTCAAATGTGAAACANCTTCAGGGNGGTATTCTAGGATATTTTGAACAGGTTGGNGGTGCTCATTGGAACGGTGATTGTTTTGTCTTTGACCATCGAGTGGCTGTTGGCCCTGATCTAAAACAAAGTGATGTTGTGCANTGTTTTGCTTGTCGCCAACCGCTCACGGTTGAGGAGCAACAATCCAGTGATTATGTGATTGAAGTTTCGTGTCCTCACTGCATCGACTCGAGGTAACTCACCAAATGAGCCAATCACCGGTTGTTTGACCGTGGCTCCATGCATGCACTTCGTGACCTCTGCTGCCGTCATGTGATGCAAACAGAAGATGATGTTCAGTCAGCACNAGCTGTCCGTATGTTCCCGACGCAGAGTTGTTTCCTGAACCAACCCATGGGTCGTATGCAAGTTCAGCGTCNCCATTTTCGATATACCAAAGGCAAGAGCCAGTTTCTGTTCCATCGATTTGTCCTGAACCGATGAAAAACAGGTGCTCTTGATATGATGCAAAGGTCAGAATGTTCGAACTCGCNATTCCCGGTCGCAAATCCGTCTCAACNGCAGTACCAAATTCAGTNCCGTCACTTGAACAGATTTCGTGAGCGACTCCCGGAACCACACAGTCAAACCACACTTTCTGGCCGTGAACAATGCCTCCGGCCCAATCCCCTGGTGCAAGAATGTCAGTCGAGAGGATTTGTGTCAGTCCACTGGTCAGATTATGACTCCACAACTGTGGGTCTACACCTGAAGTGAGTGCATCAAAGACAAGNCTGTCTTCGATAANATGTATGCCAAGATGNTCAGCAGTATGCTGAGTCGGGTTTCCGGTTCCTTCATGTTGCAAAGATGTAAGCCATTGGCTGCTTCCATCTTCATTCAATCGCACAAGTTGACGTCCGTTTTGCGCCTCTGCAACTGCNACCAGNGNGTTGTCAATGATACTNGGNGCATTTGGCATNCTCGAGCCGGATGGATGAAGGTTCCAGCCGGTAAGGNNNCCCTCAAGCGTAAGCANATACGGTTCAATGTCACCGCTGCTTTTGGCAGAAAACCATGCGTGGGTTTGGTTCGAATGCAACATTTCTCCACCAAAAGAAGTNATTCCTGAAGACATTGCGTAAANTCCACTGCTTTGNTGATTGGAAAAGTACGGATGTTCAAAGGCGGGAACAGCCTGTTGACCATCACTCCACATCAACACGTCTGAGGCACTGTTGAGCAGCACACCTTGACCCCAAGAGACCATCTTGGTTGAGGCTGAAACGGGTACAGATGCACCGTTTGATGTGACCACATGCGTTCCAATTGGTGTTCCATCGCTGACCCACAAATGGCGCCCGTTGACTCCATCGTCAGCATCGAAGAAAATTTTCTCTCCATTGGCCGTCATCACCGAATGCATTCCCAATTCTTTTCCGGGCAGAGAATCTCCAGAGGGGTGAATGTTCGACAGCAGAATTGCCGAACCATCAACGCCATCGCTGACCCAAAGTTCGCAACCGTCGACACCGTTGACCCCTGCCATGAGGATGTGCTGTAGTTCTGAGTTCCATGCTATTGCATCGCAGTTTGGTGAAACGCCATCTGCGATTCCTGTTGCGAAATCTGTGATGGGGCCGTACAGCAACGGCGTACTGCAAATATTCAACGAGGAACGAACCTCGTCCAGTTGCAAGATTCCGTCAAAGGAAATCCCTTCTCCATATCCATCATCAATCCCGAGACGCAACACGATTCCCGATGGGCATACCGATGGAGGAGGTTGGTGTTGTTCAATCAGGGCAGGTGCCCCGTTAACCCCGGGTGCTCCTTGTTGGCCATCGTTGCCTGCAGCGCCGTCAGTACCTGCAGCACCGTCGTTGCCGTTGGCGCCCAAAAGCCCGTCACAAATCTCGACACTGGTTGCTCTTTCACCGCTTTCCAGTTCGCCGTTGTCATTGTCATCCAGGCCACTGTGAATGATTATGCCACCGTTTACACAGCCTCCTTGACCGGCTGAAAGGTTCTCGATATCAATCAAATCCTGGATTGTGTTTCCTGATGTTCCAGGTGCGCCTTGAGGTCCAGAAAGCCCCTCTTTTCCGTGGCACACTTTCGTTGATGTCGAGATTTCATCGGCATCCAAATAACCGTTGGAATTCAGGTCGTTGCCAATAAAAATTTCAGCGCCACCTTCAGTGCATATTGAATCTGCGTCACGCCCCTCAGTTCGAACCAACATTTCATTCGCATCTTTTCCGTCAACGGCATTTTGTGACAGGTTATCCAGTGTGATGTAGGAATACGTCGAAAGCGATAATGCGAGTACGATAAGTACGGTTTGCATCATCGAAAGAGCCTTCTTTTTGCGTGAGGTTTGAGGCTTTTTGGTCGTTATTTTCTGCTTTGAGCTTGCATAAGGCTGGCCAGCAGCGTTCGTTTTCTTGGCAGGTTCGCCTGCGATAGGGCCGTTGAAATCCGTTTGAGGTTGGGATGACATAGTTGTGGGTAATCTCGTCAAAGGTATCAAAGCCTTCGGTGAAAAATCTGTTTTGCAAATCGAATCCCTTGCCAACATGCAGATGAAGGGATGATTTCAAGGCAGTAGTCGAATTCCGCACACTATGGACCTTCCACCGCGACTTGCATCGCAACTGGCAGGTGATGAAGGTCCAACGCGTCAAAAAGCAGCTCGTCTGGTCGTTGATTTAGCCGGTACAGCAGGAGCATCTGGCTTTGTTGAAGTTGACCACGCCCACGTATCTGGTGTTTCGGTCATTACCGGTGGGCATGGATTGCGTCGTTTCCTCTCCGACCTTTCCAGTTCCGGGGACGGCAAGGTTTCCATTCCCACCACTTTGAATTCAGCGGGATGTGACAAGGAGAAAATGAAGGAAATGGATATTGATTGGCCGGATTTCCTTGAACAACAGTTTGAAATCGTGGATGCATATTCAAAGTTAGGCATTCAAGCGACACTCTCATGCACTCCTTACGACCGTGGCGTTGACGACGAAAGCGGTATTGCGTCGTGGGCTGAATCCAATGCGGTTTGTTTCTCGAATACATGGACTTCTTTAATCACGAATCGTGAATCAGGTCTGTCTGCACTGGCTACAGCACTCACCGGTTTTGCGCCCAAATGGGGTTTGCACTTAGAGCAGAACAGGGTTCCAAATTTGCATGTGCGAGTTGAGTGCGAAATGGAGACACTCTCCGACTGGTCAATTTTAGGAGACTGGATTGGCAAGCAGGTTCGACCCGAGTGGACTTTGCCTTGGGGTCCAATGCCTTTCATTCAAGGGCTGCCAATCAATGCAAGTTTTGCTCGCAAAAAAGCCCTCACTGCATCTGCTGCAAATTACGGAACTCCGATGCTATGGGCTGAAGGGCTTTCGGCAGACCCACCCCTTGTGAAAAACTCAGATGGTACCTGGTCTGAACCCCAAGGTGGGTGGCAAGGGGAACTTGTCTTTACCGAGACTGAATTGCGTGCAAGGTACGATGCTCTCAAACCAAAGGGTCAGGTCGATTTGGTTGTCATCGGCTGTCCACAGGCCAGTTTGGAAGAGGTGCGAATCACTGCGGCTGCCGTTCGAGCCCATTCCGAAATGGGACAAAAGATTCCAGACCAGCGTTTGTGGGTTTTCACGAGTGGAGAGAATTACCAACTCGCATTGGCAGATGGAAGCATCGCTCTGCTTGAACAAGCCGGAGCAGTCATTCTGCAGGACACCTGTCCAGAAGTGACCCCTTACAATCGTGCACACTACAATCATCTGTTGACCAATTCACTCAAAGCCGAACATTATCTTACCAGTGGACTTAACCGCCTTCCCACCAGTGTAATGTCGATTGTTGATTGCGTGAATCATGCGTTTCACCCGTCGTTGTCTTCGGGACCACGTCCTGTTTTGAATGCGAAATCACAGCCGCAACATGCCAGTGTAAAGGTGCCTCAATTTGGCGAAGATTCTCTCACTGGCGCACCACTCTTGAGTCAAGGCGATTTTTGTGTCACTGGTCCAGCAATGGTGACAGATGTTCCCATCACCTATCTTGGGTATGTTCATCGTGACACCGGAGTTGTCGAAGAAACTGGACATCCACTGGACGGCAGAGCAATCGAGAATTCAATTCTCATTTACCCCAAAGGTTCTGGCTCTACTGTTGCCCCGTATGTTTTGATGGGTTTGTTGTATACCGGTAAAGGTCCAACGGCAATCGTCAACAGAGATGTTTGTCCTTTGACATTGCCAGCTTGCTCTTTGTTGAATATTCCATACGGTCACGGATTTGACAAAGACCCGTGTCTTTCCATCAACGATGGCGATACTGTCGAACTCAAGTCTGAACAAGGCGTAGTGACACTAACGGTTCTCGAACGTGTCCAGTAGGTGAAAAGCATGAGCAGTCGACGAATATTGGTGACTGGCGGAGCAGGATTTATCGGTTCTTCATTATGCGAGCGATTGGTTGAAGATGGACATTTTGTGCTCGCCTACGATTCTTTATTTCGAGGCACTGAAAGCAATATTCAATCCATTCGTGACCATCGAAATTTTCAATTTATGCTTGGTGATGTACGAGATATTGACCGTCTGGATGATGCAGTTGAGGCATTGGGTGGTGTTGATATCGTGTATCACCTTGCTGCTGTGAACGGGACAAAATGGTTTCATGAAGCAGCCCATTCAGTGATTGATGTCAACATCAACGGCACTCTGCGAACCTTGGAACTCGCTATGGCTCATGAAGCACGCTATGTTCTAGCATCTTCTCCCGAAGCGTTTGGAGAGGCAAAGCAACAACCCATCCAAAATGGAAATGAGATGACATTTACAGATCCATCGCTGCATCAACGGCACTCGTATGGTGCCAGTAAATATCTCGATGAAATAGCGTGCCAACATGCAGTTCGAGAGGGCTTAGATGTGAGAATTGTACGTCCATTCAATGCATACGGGCCGCGTCTTCTTGGTGATGAATACGGACAAGTCGTTGCTATGTTTTTCAATGCAATACTCAACAATCAACCGATTGAAATTCACAATGGAGGTGAGCAAACACGCTCGTTCACGTGGATTGCGGACATTGTGGATGGATTTTATCGAGCTGGAATCATGGACATGAGTCTTGACGGTTCCTCGCTTTCAGGGACAGCACTCAACATTGGCTCTACCGAGGAAGTGAGTATCCTCGCTTTGCAGGAACAGATGTTTTCACTGGTCAAAGCATCATCATGGGCTCGTCCAATGCCCGAAGTTCGATACACTGAAGGCTATCATGGAGATGCGAAACGCCGATTGCCAGATTGTTCAATTAGTGAAAATCTCATCGGGTGGAAACCTCAAACAAATTTGATTCAAGGCTTGTCAGCAATGTGGAATCAATTGAGCTGATCACTTTTTGCCGTAGTGTTTGAGTACTTTTTTACCCCAAGAATTCGGTGAAGGAGTTAATCGGTCATGACCATGTTGGCAGAGTATATCCAATCCTTCTGGAGGAATCGATTGTTCAGACGTCCAAAGCCCAGTCACTCGTAAAATAGCTAAACGAGCAACAGCATCAGGTAATGCTCTATCTTCGATGAATTCAACTTCAAGTGCAGCAACAGCCTCGTTCATGAGCAAAGGGTCATGCGTACTGGGAGTGAATCCCGAAAGATTCCATTCGCTTTCATTTTGGGGCAAAGGTGCGGCTGTTTCGTCAACACCTTGTACACTTGATAATGTACTTGGCATCAAATGCAAAATTGCTCTTTTGGTTGTCCTCAAATTGTGTAAGGTGTCTCTATAACGCCCATCACGATTACAACTGAATGAGGCAACGAGCAGTGGTGGGCCGGTAGAAACGGCCATGACAGAAGTGTAGGGTGCGAGATTTTTGTTACCGTTTTCATCTTGGGTTGATGCTACGATCAACGGTCGGGGAGAAAGCAGACCGGAAAGCCAACCTGCACGTTCTGCATGTTCAAGACTGTCTGCATCAATTCTCCGTGCATCACTCATGTTTTGGCTCGGAGGTGGGGAAAACCAGTGGTCAAGCGTACCGTTGCTAATCTCTTCGATGGCATGCTCGTTAAATTCAACATACGACTTCCAAGACTCTGTTTCGTCGACTTCCCCTCGTTCCATTTTTCGAGCGATTGAGGCTTGCGCATAGGCATTGCACTTCTCCAAATAGTCAACAACAGTGGCTTTTCTATCCATCGTTTTCACTTCCTTGCGATTCAATTTTCCGGCGAGACTGCTTGACATCATATTCCTTTCGAGACATGATGTGAACAGCGGGGTTTCCGGCCCAGACCTCTCCTTGCGGAATCGATTTCGTTAATGTTGAACCTGCGCCAAGCACGCTTGATTGCCCGATTGAACAACCCGGGACGATGGTCGCTCCACCGCCAACAACGGCGTTGTTTTCAATGAGAATAATTTGCCATTGTTGTGGGTTTTTCGATGGTGGATATTTGTCGTTAAGCAGTGTTGCATTGGGCCCAATAAACACATTATCAGCAAGAATGCATCCATCGGCAATGTATGCTCCACCTTGTATTCTGCAGTTGTTGCCAATTTTCACATTTCTACCGATATGAGCGAGTGAGCCTATGGAACAGGATGCGCCAATTTCGGTTGATGAACCAATGTGGCATGGAGCCCAAGCAACGGAGTCTTTTCCGATGTCAATTCGTTGACCGCTCAAGGACAACTCTTCTTGCATCGAATCCCTCATTCACCTAATCCGAGTTCTCGAAGCAGCATTTGCACATGGCCAGTCGCTTTCACGTTGTAGCGTAGCCATGTGAAATTTCCATCCGGGCCGATGACAAAAGTCGAACGGGCACAGCCCATGTATTCCCTTCCGTAATTTTTCTTCAGCCGCCAAGTGCCGAACTTTTCATGCAATTCTCCTTCTCTGTCCATGAGGAGCGGGAAATTGAGGTCTTGTTTTGAAATGAACTTTTGATGAGAGCCTTCAGAATCCTTGGAAACTCCAAGCACCACATAGTCTTCTGATGACAGTCGAGCCATGTTATCGCGAAAGTCGCATGCTTGCTTTGTACATCCAGGAGTTGAATCCCTTGGGTAAAAGTACACAATGACTGATTTTCCTTGTTCTTGATATGTACTAGAGTCGTGGATGACTCCTTGTGAATCCACGCAACTGAATGTTGGGGCTTTTTGTCCGATTTCGTGTGTTATTGCATCGCTCATACACCTGCCAACCGCTTCAAGGACATGAAGGATTGCTTTTGGCCATGATTTTGACTGTAAATATTCGAATCGGAGTGTTTTCGAGAGCATATGAGCCGTTCAGTATAACTTTTATGCGTAATGAATGTTTTTTGTCCCATGTCGGGTAAAACACATAGAAGGCACCGATTCTTTCAATAACCGGCGGGTATCATCACAATCTATGGTGGCGACTCGCATGTCTCGAAGATGTCGACGCTACTCAAAGCAGATACAACGTTCAAACACCCGATTCGATCTGCAAACAATCGCCAGCACAGTTCAAAATGAACTCGATAAGAGAAACCTTACCTACGACGAGGCTCTCACTCTTGGCAACCTCATTCAAAACCGAGCCGATCAATTACCAGGCGATACCATTGTTTATGCAGTTTCTGACCGTGATGCCTATCGTCGAACCCTTGAACTGTACTTGAGAGACGCTTTGCTGACCAAGACTGAACAAATGCTGCTTTGGGAAGAACGCCGCCGATTAGGGATTTCTGATGGCGTTCACGAGCGTCTCCTTGAACAACTCCTTTTGCAATGGCGACGACAGGGCAAGAAGGTCACAATTGCCCGTTTCGAATCACCTGGAGGTGACTCTTCTGCTTAATGTAGTGCCTCGCAAAACCGCATTAGCTGGGATGCTGGTGTTGTTGTTTATTGTCCCGATGTACCTGCCTTTGGTTGGTGCTGATGATTCTGAAGATGCGACGACGACGTCGGGTCGTTCAGTGTTGGATTTTTACTTTCGAGACCCTCTTCAACTCAGCAATTCAGGCTCGACCGTGATTGGAGCATCGATGTATCTTGAACCTGGAGAGCATATCGTAACTGCAAATATTTCGGCAACCGGTTCGGGCAGTGATGATTTGTGGTTGGTTCTCCAGCACAAAGGCTCCCCCGCTCTACCATTCTCCGATGTCACTACCATCGCAATGGGCACAGTTAGCAGTGCATCAGGTCACGTCGACATTGCACCAATTTCGTTTTCCTGGAATGCTACCAATGGAGCTGGTCAAGAACTTCGAATAAAAATAGTCTCCTCGAACGAGGCCGGCAATGCTCTATTGAACAATTATCAAGACCTCGGCCTCGCCTTTTCTGTCGAGAACAAGCACTTTGGGGAATTGATGACCAACAACTTCCCATCAGTCTTACCCTCTACCAATCGAATGTCATTGCCGAATGCAATCACTGCATTGAACACGACTGTGACGAATTCTGGTGTTAAGCCGCTTTCGGCAACCATGACAATTCAACTCCGAGATAATTCCACTCCTGCCACAGTGCTGACTTTCGTCTCCAATACAGTCCTCCTCCAACCCGGCTCTTATCCACCTTCACCAGGCACCATACAGGAATCTGGAGTCCTCAGTGCAAATGTTGACTCCACGACGCTTACCGGTGTGTGGAATATTTCGGCAACCGTCAAGTTTGATGGTACTGCTTGGGATGAGACAGTGACGGTTCAAGAATCGTGGATTAAATTCTCCGATTACAATGCAATCGTCATTGAACCGGCTACATTGGTTGTTGAACCCGGAGATTCAACTGCGATTACATTTGTTGTAAAAAATACAGGTGTCAAAACGGATTTGTTCACAATCTCTGTTTCGCAAAACAAACCGTGGGCCGATGAAACCTCTGCCTCGTTTGGTGCAACCCTGCCCGCCGGTTCAGTTCGCCTCATCACTCTCGATGTTAATGTCCCATCGTCCGCAGTACGTTCTGAAACCGATAAAATCATCATGACTTTCACATCCGTTAATTCTCCTGACAACTACCAAATTTCCGGAGTTGGCAGAGTCATGGTTGGAGATTTCTTCCAAGGTTCAGTCAATATCATCGAACCTGCAACGACAAAGAAAATTTCTCCCGGAGGAACAGAACAATTCATCGCTGTTGTTGAAAATACCGGTAGCATTACTACGACGTTCTCACTCGCAACTGGTCTTTCCGTTTCAACGCTCAATTGGACATGGGATGTTTCGCCCTCAATCACTCCTCCTGTGCCATCGGGTCAAACCACTCAAGTGACCATAACTCTCACTGCTCCAGCTATACAAAATCCGATTGTCACCAGCGAATACAACATGTTTGGCGACAAACTTGATGTTTGGATTCAGTGTCAACCTATTGGAGGCGGAATTCCCTCACAAGATACTGCTCCAATCGAGGTCTCTCCCGTCATCGTTGTCGATCCTGGATTAAATCCAATTCCAGAAGTATTGCCTGTAGAAGAAATTCAACAAACTCTTACGGGGACTCAACTTGTGAGAAATATTGACCTCAACATGCGCGTAGTACACAATTTGCCNACTATGCTTGACGAAACTTTGGATGCGACCATTACCACTGNCAAGAGCTTCACTGCACTTAACGAAGGTGGATTCAGCGAAGCTGACCGCTGGTCGGTCAGCGTTTCNAATCCAGTTTTCTCTGGCNTAACTCCNGGTGACAGCGCCGCTACTACACTTGATATCATCGGNCCACAAGCGAATCAATATCCNGTTGCAGGTACATTCTCTGCTTCAATCACGATTACTCCAACCCTCAGTGCTGCGCTTCAAGGCAGCGGTGTTGCTGCAGAACCACTCACTCGGAACTACACGCTCATCATACCTCCGGTAATTGATGGTGATTTCCTTGACCCAGGGCCGTACGATATCCCTGTGGGTGTCGATACCTCCATCCCAATGCGCTTTGCTAATACTGGCAACGATGTCGGTTCTTACCGTTTGCGTGTCGTCGATAACCTTCCAGAAAATTGGACTGCCAATTTTAGCGAAACAGACACCAACATCACAAATCTATCATCGGATATTTCCGATGGAGATCTTGATGGTGAATTTGGCGCAAGCACTGAGCACATNGAATTCATTTCCTTCAATATCAAGACTGACCCGCTGGCACCCGCAGGGTTGAATCAACCAATTTCGGTGCGTGTCGAAGATCCATATTCGGGTCAGTTGATTGGNGACGTNCACGTATTCTATGTTGTNGTTGGGCAGATTTTCAACGGTAGTCTAACNCCCACCAATCAATCCNTAGATTTGGANATTGGCGAATCTACATTTACCACGATTAAAGTAGTCAATACTGGTAATGCACCTACAGACTACACAATTTGGCTCGACAATTCTCAAGCCGGTGATGTTGAATTCAAGTTGGAATCTCCAAGCAGTTCGAGTTTGTTTATTGCTGCTGGTTACCAAGAATCAATTCAAATTGAAATGATTGCAAATTCNGAAGCAAACTCTGATGGNTTCTACATGTGTACAGTTTGGGTTTCGGCNAATAATGGTGAGATTTTACTTTCATCAAACGTCGTTGCCAATATATCTGAAAACCATTCGATGGGTATTGAGGCTCAAGAACTCATCGCAGTTACTCCGGGCCTACAGGAAAGTGTTGATTTCACGGTTTCAAACCTTGGAAATTTGCAGGAGACAGTTTCAATAAACTTGAGTGTTGAAGGCAATCTTACATTATCTCAATACCAACTCACCAAGACAATTCCAATCGACGGAACATACTCTGACAATGTTATCGTCAGCATTCCTAGCCTTGGCGGCACAGATTCACTAGCGGAAGGTTCAGTTTACAACCTTACAATTTCAGTTACGAATTCGACAAGCGGCAAGGAGTATCTTTCACGCAATGTACAATTGCGGGTACAACCGTTGTTTATTGTTGAATCGAGTGATTGGCCGGCCATCATGGAATTCCAACCCAAATCGACACGAACATGGGAGGTAACCTTAACCAATACTGGGAATAAGGATGTTANCGTCAATGCAGTCTATGCAATTACGCGCCCTGGACTCACCAATATCTCCACAGATTGGCAGATGCTTAGTGAACCTACGGTAATCGCTCTTCCACGCAATACTCCAGTGGTTCACACCTTTACCGCCCAAGGCGCAATAGATTTCCCGCTTCTTTCTCTCACTGCTGATTTGACTTTGTTCCTCGACCCGACCGATACCACTGTCGAGGGTAGCGGAGAGTTCACCACCCAACTTGTAATGTCGAGATTTTTCTCGACTGGAGACATTGGAATTGAACCCGATATTAACGGAGAACTCGTCCCTATCTTGCTCCCTTATACGAACATTCCAACCGGAAATGGCTCAAAAGTCTCCTACATGGTNGAGCTGTGTGATGCCAATCGCCTTCTAAACCTCCCTGCAATGGGATTATCTGAGTTTGAATATTCTTGGAATTTCTCCCTAGTCGTTGACAATGCTGACGGTACCAGCGACTCTCACAAACTTGATTTGGNACAAGAGTGCGGNNCCACGTCGTTAGGTCCGACATCTCGTTACACTCTCCTTGAATTGGATGCTTGGAATCCCTCAACAATACGCATAGAAGCTGAAACACCTACGACAGGAAAGATTCTGCCGGGTGATGGCTGGGACCTCAAGTTTAGGCTCTATCATCCAACTGAAAACAATGGCTTCACTGTGTTTGATGAAGAGACATTNACCTTCAAACTCGCNGTCTTTGCTGATCCNATGATTAAAAGCATAAGTTCAGGAAAGGATGGTTTCAAGGAAGGAACCAAGGGTACAATTACCGTAGTTGTGCAAAATGTCGGTTCAGCCGTAGCNTTGGATGTCGTTGTCGATCTTGTGTGNGATGGATTGACTGTTTCGGATTTACCAAGCGAACGACCNCCTATGCTCAACCGNACTGTNGCAAGTGGATTGAATTATTCGATGATTCCATTCTTCTTTGCTACCGATGAGAAATCATTCACTTGGACGGTGACTGCTGACTCGATTGATTGGTGGAATCAACGTTCTGAAGCCAGTTGCGTTGCTACAATCAATGCGAGCTTCATGGAGGACAACGTTGTTAAAAACGACCAAATGACGCTCAAAGAAGACGTTATTTCTTGGTCTCCAGGTGTTTCCAACAGTTTCGTAGCCTCAGTAACTTGTCTNTTGGTATCTATTATCCTGTTTAGACTNACNNGNCAAAACGACAATTTCAGATTGCTTGGAATCTATTCNGGTGTGCTNGGCTTTGGATTTGCATTCCATCTCTTCCAATTCGTTTGGTGGGGCTTCGTTGTTCTCGCTCTTGCAGCTCTTTGGATCTGGCGTATGAGTTGGAAGAGTACAGATGAGTTCCGATTGTTGCATGAAGATTACCAACGTGCTCGAAGAGGCATCTCCACGTTGTACGCTGACCACTTTGAAGAACTCGCAAAGGCCCGAAAGCAACTAACAATTATTTTGGCGGTTCCAGTTTTGGGAATGTTATCTGTCGTGCTTGGAATCCCTCCAATGCTTACCGAAGACCGAACCAATGTTGTAAGCCTAACCGCCTATATCGCTGTGGTGATGATTGGTGTGTGGTACCTCATCGGGCGTGCTAACTCAATGTACGGTAGTCTCTATGGTCGCCTCACTGATATCGAAGTCAAAGCCATTCGAATCGAGAGGGATTTGAGCGACCCTGCGCGCTTGTTTAATGAACTTGCAAATGAAAAACTGAATCTTGANGANATCTTTGGTGTCGNTGAGNCCTCTCAAACCTCGACTCCTGAACCCGGTCTTGCTCCAGAGGAGGTGAATGAAGATGTCTGATGACGAATTCATAGATCCATCCTCTGAGGTCAAGACGCTTGATGAAATGCCTCAGTTTGAGGATGAACAAACCTCGCAACCNAGTTCTCCTCCTCCAAATGNGACAGTTGAAGATACGGTTTCATCCTCGCANNCTACTGAATCAGAAAANTCTCCAGAACAAGTTNTTGAAGACCGTTCTGCTACTGAATCTCCGCCACAGGATTTTTCCCCCGCAACTCCAATTTCACGAGACCTTGAATCGATGGTGTTGGGTATTTCTCAAGACGACTCGAATTCTCTTGCAGGTACAGAGCTCGAAATTGAGGTTGCAAAAAACTATCTCCATACTCACAAACTCGGTAAAGCACTTTCCAGTGTCACAAAGGCTGAGAATTCGCTTGTTGANTTAGAGGAGGATGTTCTTTATCTCCGCAGAAACATCGCTATGCTCCACAGGCTTTTGAGCCAAAAGAAGATTAGTGAGCGAGATATTGAAACAATCCTCTTGCGACTTCGCAGCGCAACAGGTGCTGCCGAGATTGGAGATGTCGGCGGTGCTGCTGGAGAAGTAGAATTTTTGGTCGATGACCTCATTGGAGGTAATACTTCAACACTTAACCCGTTCTTATTCCGCCATTTTTGGATGGGGCTTGAAACTCGATGGCCTGCTGGAGGTGATGAAGGAGTACTCGTTGTTCGTATCATCAACGATGGACCTGTAGCAATGCCGCCCATGCGCCTCGCTCCTCCGGTCCCAGAAGGATGGATATCGACTCCTTCGTGTATCGACCTTCCAACAATTGCCCCTGGAGGAAATCTCCCTGTTCGATTCAATGTTTCTGCAAACCGAAGATACGGGGCTGACGAAATCCCACTTTCTCGAAAACTTGCGGTTACAACAGGCTATGAGATTCGAACTGGTGAAGTGTTTGTCACTATTCGCGCTCAAAATCGGTCGATGGAACCACTTTCTGATATTCTGCTTTCTCCTTGGTTCCCGCCAGGTTATACCTCCGATTCGGTTCCATTCGTGGAGCGTCTTGCTCCCGATGAAGTGGCAATCATTCGAATTCCACTTCGCATTGCTATGAGTTCAGGAGGTATTTCCTAACTCAATCACATTCCACCCAATAATTGGGGGATTACTAAAAAAAAATGGTGAAAAATATGAAAGAAAATAAGAACGAAAAAAGCGATAATATCGCTGCTATTGGTATTGGTGCAATGATTGTTTTCATTGCTCTTATCCTCGTAGCAGCGGTTGCAGCAGCGGTTATTATTCAAACCGCAGAAAAGCTGCAACAGAATGCACAAACAACGGGTGAGGAAACGACCTCTTTGTTATCATCGAAAGTGGTAATAAAGAACGTCATTGTTCCATCTACTGGCGCATTGTACATTACCTTTGAATTAGCCCCTGGTTCGGACCCAATTAACCCAGCAAACGTTGACTGGGCAATTGTTTGTGCCAACGGTGCTGATTACGGTAACTTTGCTGCTGCTACTATTGTTGGCGCCCAAGCTGCAGTGAATCCACTCACACCTGGCGCCACATACGATGTCACTCTAACGGCTGCCGCAGCAGGCGATTTGACTCGATGTGCTCCTACAGCTAACCAAGACCACACACTTGCAATTCAATCCGGTGCAGGTGGCTTCACTTACGAAGTTTTGAATTACGGTGCAGATGTTACAGCGGGGGCGAAAGTCATATGAAGCCAAACACTCGTAACGATATTCAAAACGACAAGATTGCTGCAATCGGTATCGGTGCAATGATTGTTTTCATTGCACTCATTTTGGTTGCTGCGGTTGCTGCTGCTGTGATTATTCAGACTGCTGAAAAATTGCAACAAAATGCCCAAACAACTGGTGATGACACCGCTGATAACATGGCGGGTAAGATTCTCATTCAGCAAGCATTCGTTGCCGGAGGCGGCACCGGTGGTGCTCCTGCGACTATGACTCCTGGAGAAGCATACCAATTCTTCGTGCGTCTGGCGCCTGGTAGCGACCCTGCTCCAGTGAATCAGATCACATTCCAGTTGTTCTGTGCTAACGGTGTCCGTGAAGGTACTGTTGGTGACCCAGATGGTGGTGGCGCTCTAACTGCCGATGGAGCAGTTTCATTGATGGATACTGCGACCGAACCTCCAACCTTGCTTAACAGCAATACTGGAATCATGCAACCTTCCACTGGATATGTCTTGTGGATTGATGCTAACGGTGGTGCTGCTGGTACACCAGGGCTTCAAGATTGTAGCCCTGACAGCGGCGATGCAACCGTTGAGTTCTATATCCATGTTGGAAACGGTGGAACCACCTACGAGACCCTCACGATTGACAATACTGCTGCAGGTTCTGCCGTTATCTGATTACATCTAAGGGCGCAGTTGTCGAAAGACAGCACAGCCCTTAGGAGGTATTATCATGGCATGGCCATTTAGCGGTAACGCAGATAAAAATCGTGACGCAGATGCAGACCTTACAGAGGAACGACTGAAAATTATGGCGAATATCGCCATCGAACAGGTTCCTCTACCTGAGGAAGGCGAACTGAGTGAAGATGATGCTTGGACGATAAGTCCCGGCCCTACCCGTGCTCGAATGAACAGTGTTGGAAGCGTTCCAACAGTTGCAGCGACACTCGCTCCTGCAGCAGTTCCGCAAAGTACAACGGTTGACACATCTGGGCTCGAGCGTTTGATCAGCAGTCGACTCGACATGGTCGAGGACGTCTTGCGAATGGTTGAAGTTCGACTCGATTCACCTGCAGGTAGCTCTGTCTCGGAAGGTGAGGAACATTCAGGTGGTTTAGATGCAGAATCAGGCGAATTCCCGATGCAAGGAGGAGATATGATTGTCACTGCAAGTGGCGAGGTTATCCCTGCATCAGGGTCGGATCGTATGAAAGCTATTGATGAAGCGCCATTGGTTGAACTGTATGAAGCACAAGCACTTGCTGCCAATCCATTCTTGCACGCTCCTTCCACAGGAGCCACTGCAAATGCGAATCAGGTAGGTGCGCCAACTGTTTCTGCCCTCTTGCTTGACAGCATGTCGGGCATGGCAGCAGTTAGTTTCACACAGAAAGCAATGTCCTCCGGAATGCTGAATGAACAGGAAGGCCGAGAGATTTTGGCCATTGTTCAACTCGCCGCTCCAGGTGAGTCTGAGGCAGCACTCGAGGACCACCTTTCTCACAAGGAACTGCTCGTATTTTCGTCTTTGATAAGTTCTTGGCGTAGTGTAAAGTCGCTTCGAGGTGAAGTCTGATATGGGCGCTTCGGTCGGAATAGGAGGTCTCATTATTGGGGTTTCGATGCTGGTGGTATTTTCAATGGCCATCACTGCATTTGATTCCCAAGTTGCAACTGGATTGGATGCAATTGAGAGCGCTTCAGTTCCCGACCCAAGTTTTACTATCGATGATGCAACTATCTCACAATTTGCAATACATGAACTCAGTATTTCAGCAGGAAATCGAGGCACAGGTTATGTGGATGGTATTGTTCGTGCAAATGTCGGTTCAGATGAGTGTGGAGGCTTTTCAGCCCAATTCACTACCACTGGCGGGGAAATTGATATCGGAAACGTGGTTATCACCAACCACGGCGACTGTCCGAATTCAAATACCCCAACGTGGAGCATTTTAGACCAGACAGGCTCTGTACAAACACCGACCTCTGCAGCAACATTTGATGCCCCGGTTTTTCGACAGTACATTTACTCGAATTTGACCAATACCGGCTCTGATACAATCTCAACCGATGAGATTTGGGTGTTTTATGATGGAGAAGATCCTGAAACTCTTTCAGCATCATCTGCAGTAGTAAGCACCAGCAGTAACTGGTATTCTGGTGAAACTCTTGAGTTGTTGTGGGATGATAATCCTTCAAGCAACACTGAGTATGAACGATTGGCATTTACTGTTGGACCTACGACATTGGTTCGGGCAGCTTTGTGAGGTGTTTCTATGGCAGATGGCGGAGTTTCAACATACATTATGCTCATCAGTGCATTGCTGATCTCCAGTTCAGCAAGTGCTGTGCTCATACAAGAATGGTCTTCGACTTCTCGCGTGATTCAACAGCAACAACGAGGCTTACAACTATCTGAAGAACTTTCAATTGATTTTGCCGGTGATCCGATGAATGTTAACATTGACAGGACACCTTCACCGGATGAGATTACCCTGTACGCTTTGAATACAGGTGAACATCCGATGGACACGACTGAAATGGAGATTTTGATTGATGGATTAATCATTCCTTCGTCAGGAGTTACAACAACCATTCTTGGTGGTGGAACCGATTGGAATCCGAACGTCATGCTTCAAATTGAACTTTCAAACACCACTTTTAATTCGTATTCTGATAACGATGATATCAGTGTATTTATCACAGCGTCATCTGAATCAGTATCCGGTATGACTGGTAGTGCCAGTTTCGGATTGGAGGTGCGTTTGAATGGATGATTACATCAAAGAAGACCCTTTCCTCACGGCCCATAAGCCAAAAGAAGATGGTTTCCCCTACGAGTTGGAAACGGATTCGCTTGCTGATTCAATGGGGCTACGATTACCAAATCGTTCACTGTATGTTTTGCAAGGAGCCGTTGGTGGCGGAAAATCATTGATTTCTCAAAGACTGGCTTTCGGACTCTGTGAAAACGGTGTTAAAGTGCTGGTCATTACCACAGAACTCACCACTCGTGGATGGGTTGAACAGATGGAATCGATAGGATATGGCGTAACTGAAGCTATCCGAGAGGGTCGTCTTTTGGTTTTCAGCCGTTTTGGAACGATTGCCGAACCAGTCCCTGATATTGGCTTACAAGAATTACTTCAATCCGAAGCAATCGAACTTGCTGATGTAGTTATTATCGATGCCGCAAGTTCGATTATGCCCGATGATTTGGACGATAAGAGTCGATTCCAACTGATGCAGCAACTGCGTCAAATTTGTTCTTCAGGCCGTTCACTCATGCTGTGTGTTGACCCAGAGGAAATGGACCACAAATTGATGCATACATTACGAGCATCTTCTGAAGTGGTTTTGGACTTAGAGACGGCAATGATTGGTGGAGAGATAAAAAGAAACATCGTAATTACTCGATTCCTTCGAGCAGCCGGTCCAATTCAAACATCCATTGGATGGCGTGTTGAGCCAAGCATGGGCTTCATTGTTGATATTACGGCGGTTAGCTGATTGAGGTGGAAATATGGCTACAGACGAACCTCGATTTGCGAAAGGCGACCTCAATTCGGTCATGAATGCTCACCCGCACGTTGCCGAATGGGTTCGAGATTTCGAAGCAAGCCACGGTTCACGCCCAATTTACTATGGTGAATTGGACCGTGACGCCAAAAAGGAAAGACCACTCAATCTCATTTACATCACCAAAGAACCGATTTTTGTTCACATTTACGAACCTCCTGCTGACGAGGAGGGTGGAGGTCAAATCCTTTGGTTTGGTTTGGAACCTCAACTGTCTGAAGAAGAGGAAAACATTCGACGTAGTTTGATTGAAACACTGCTTCAGGAAGCACCCACCGCTCCATCCTTTACGACCGATGATGAATTTGAAAATATCTTGGCGCAAATGATTGAGCGATATACCTTACTCGACACCGATGCGATTACCACAGTCCGTCGACAAGGTCGCCTTTGGGAAATGATGGGTATGGATGATAAGCGCCTCATTGTCACTGCTCCACAACGTGAGCGACTGCGCTACATCGTTGTTCGAGATTTGATTCGCAACGGTCCTCTTGAACCGCTTCTTTCTGATGAGATGCTAGAAGATATCCACTCGATAGGATTGAAGCATGTTCACATGGATCACAAGGTATTCGGAATGGTTACCTCAAATATTCGGTTTAGAGAGAGAGAAATGCTTTCTCGTTTCCTTCGAGCGATGTCAGAAAGAATAGGCCGACCGGTGTCAGATAACAAACCGATTATCGATGGTGCTTTACTTGACGGCTCTCGTATCAATATCATTTTCTCTGATGACGTTTCAATGCTCGGCCCATCATTTACTATTCGTAAATTCGCCGAGGAAACAATTTCTATTACTCAACTCATTGCTTGGGGAACAATTTCTTCTCAGGTAGCAGCCTACATTTGGATTTGTCTTGAATACGGAATGTCGGTTCTGGTTTCGGGGGAAACTGCTTCCGGAAAGACAACGACTTTGAATGCAATTTTGCCCTTTATCGATCACAACGTCAAAATCTACTCTGCAGAAGACACACCTGAAGTCAAGGTACGTCACAAAATTTGGCAACGCTTGGTTACCCGCTCATCAAAGAATGAGGAATCAAGAGTTGAAATGTTCGATTTGTTGAAGGCTGCTCTTCGTAGCCGTCCTCGTTACATCATTATCGGTGAAATTCGTGGTATTGAAGGTGCAACTGCGTTTCAGGCTATGCAAACAGGTCACCCTGTTATTGCAACGTTCCACGCATCGTCAATCGTAAAGATGATTCAAAGATTCACCGGTGACCCAATCAATGTACCTATTCGGTTTTTCGACAACTTGAATTTCGCTATTTTCCAAGAAGTTGTTGAGGCTCCAGGTGGTGGTATTGCTCGACGTGTAACCGGAATTGACGAAGTCATAGGTTACAACAAGCACAGCGATGGTGTACTTACTCGTGGTATGTTCGAATGGGACCCAGTAAAAGACAAACACTATTTCCGTGGAATGTTCCAAAGCCACCTTCTTGAAAACAAGATTGCGGCTATGGCTGGATTTTCAAACAAGCGTGATATTTACGATGAAATGATGAGACGGTCTGAGGCTCTTGACAGAATGGTTGACCGCGAGTTAACTCACTATGACGATGTCTTTGACTTGTTGGGACTTTACTACAACAACGGTTGGGATCACTTTGACAAAGCGATTGATACATGGACTGGAGTAAACCACGAATGAGGTGATTTCCAATGCAGCGAATGTCCTTTTGGCAAATCGCCTTGCGGAGAGTGGAGATTCCAGTCGGTCAATTCTTGTTGTTTTATGTTGGAGGAGCCGCGATTGCTGGTCTCTTTCTCTCGTTGCTTCTCATTTTCTTCACTGGCGGTTTGGCAGAGGGTGCACTCTTTTCGGGGGCTGCAGGAATTCTGCTGATAATCTTGTTACCCCTTCTTTCTGGTTTAGCAGCTGCAGGTTTCCCTTTACTCGATGTCCAGCGTTCTGCAACGATGATCGAAAAAGAAATGCATATGTTCATCACTCGAATGGGTATTTTGTCTTTAGGTGAAGTCGGTGCTCAATCCATATTCGATATTCTCAAACAGATGAGTGATTATGGTGAATTGGCCAATGAAGTAAAGCGGATAGAAACTTTGGTCGATAAATGGCACACCTCACTACCAGAGGCTTCACGAATTGTAGCCCAGCAAAGCCCAAGTCCGTTATGGGCTGACTTCCTTGACAGAATGGCGTTTTCGATAGAGGCAGGACAGCCCATTGATGAGTTTATGCGTTCCGAACAAGAAACCGTTGCAGAGCAATACTCTACTCTGTACGATACTCGTCTTGAATCTGTGGATACAATGAAAGAAATCTATGTCTCACTTGTTTCTGCTGGACTGTTTGGTCTTGTAATTGCAGGAATCCATTTGGTTTTGTTTGAGGTGGGTTCTGCATCAGACACCCCAATAATGATTGCAAGTCGCTTGCGATTCATCCTTTTGGCCTCTCTCGTGTTCACTGTTATCCAAATTGGAGCAGTCTTTGCATTCCGGGCGACTGTGCCTGAAGACCCGACCTTTGCTCGAGATGAGATGGACACACCGTTCCGTATCAATTTCTTACGCGCACTCGTGGCATCATCAATTTTGACAGCCTTTTTGACAGTCATCATGTTTTTGCTTTTGGCTTCTGCGTGGGATGCTGTTACCAATCAATGGGACCGTTATGGGCTCATTTTTATCGCAGCTCCTCTCTCGCCACTTCTCATTCCTGCAATCATGATTGCACGAGAAGAGCGTCAAGTTCTACGACGTGACGAAACATATCCGGACTTTATTCGCGCTCTGGGTGGTACTGCTCAAGCCCGTTCTGCTGAACCTTCAGCAACAATCAAGGCATTGAGAGGTATTGACTTTGGTATGCTTGACCGTTCAATTGACCGGCTCGAAAAGAGACTTTCTACACGCATTGATTCTGACCGGGCTTGGGACTATTTCAATGCAGATACGAACTCTGCGGTTATTTCTCGCTATACTCGAATATACATCGAAGGTTCGCAATCATCCGGAAAGCCTGCAGACACGGCAGAAATGGTATCACGTTCCGTCGGCAATCTCCTTTCTCTGAGAAGGAGGAGAGCACTCTCTGCCAATACAATGAGAGGAGTTGCTTTAGGATTGTTGATTGCATCTGTAACAAGTCTCAACGTCACCATTGCTATTGTTCTGAAACTTGGTGATTCGATTGCTGGTGTTGCTTCAAACTTTACTGATACCGATGTGTCGGTCCTCACCGAGTTTGGTGCCGGACTGGCTCTACCAGTAATGGAAGATGCTTCAGGCGTGCCTGAAAATATCCGAATGTTCAAGATTATTGTATCGATTCTCATTTTGTTCCAAGTCATGGCTGTGTCCATAATCTCCAATCGATTGCGAGGTGGAATTCGTACCACTGCAATGGGTCAAGGAATACAATTGCTTTGGGTTGCTGGAATTACTTCGTACATCACCTCCCTCGTTCTTGAAGCAGCATCCTCGGTTTTCGGAGTTTAGTAAGAATCATAACCCTACTCGCCTATTACCGTATATGCAAGTTCCCCCTCCACCCCCAGGCCCTCAAGCACAACAGCCAATGCCAGCACCTGTCTCTCCGTATCAACCTGCAGCAGGCTTCCAACAATCTGCCTTGGCTTACTCGTTTCACCGATGGTTGATGCTTGGATTAATTTTGGTTTTAGCCTCGGTGATTTTTGTCGAAGTTGTTGCCATGGACGGTGCTCCATCAGCTGTCGACTATGACCTTGAAGCGGAAGGCGCCATGCAGCAAATGCAGGAAGACACTGAAACACACACGGACTTGAATCGAGTTATTGGTTCTGTAGGTGGAATTCTTCAAGCATTAGGCCTTGGTTTAATTTGCTATGCATTGTTGAGAGAATCACACGATGAGAAAGAGGAACACACTGCGATGCGTGTCACCGCAATCATCGTCGGAGTACTCGTTCTCATGAACATTGCATCTCGCAGCATTACTATTTTTTAGACGAACGCTTCTTTTCTTGAGCGATTCTCTTTTTTGAAGCAGCCCATGAGCAGATTGGGCATGTTGACAAGTCGTGGTTCCGAGCAGGGCAATGTTCACGTCCAAAGAAGATAATTTGAAGATGAAGTTTATTCCACAGGTGGCGTGGAAACACCGCCTTCAAATCCTTTTCAGTCCGAACCACAGTGGTGTCGTTCGATAAACCCCATCGAGCAGCTAATCGATGAATGTGTGTATCGATTGGAAAAGCAGGTACACCAAATGCTTGAGCCATTACCACTCCGGCAGTTTTGTGTCCAACACCCGGTAGATTTTCAAGTTCTTCAAAGGTTTGAGGTATTTCCCCACCATGTCGTTCAAGTAAAAGTTCAGACAGTCTGTGAATGTTTTTTGCTTTGGTAGGGGCAAGGCCTACTTGCCGAATGTCGTTGAGTATTTCTTCAACGCTTAATCGTGACATTTCCAATGCATTTGGTGCTTTCAAGAAAAGTGCAGGTGTGACTTGGTTGACTTTGAGATCTGTGGTTTGTGCACTCATCAAAACAGCGACTAGCAATTGGAAATGATTTTCATGGTCGAGAGGGACCGGTGTTTCGGGATAGAACTCTTCCAGCATTGAAGCGATTCGTTCTGCTTTTTCTTTGCGCTTCATGCTCATCACTTGCTTTGCAATTCTGACGGGACTCTGTAGGTATAGTCGACGGCTTCTCCTAAGAGTTGAACACTTTTTTCTTGGACATTGAATATCGCTTCAGAAATTTTCGAATCGATGCCATGAAGCGGCATTGTAGCTGAGAATTCACCGTTTCGAAAGACACTTAGATGCGTTGAAACACGGTTGACTGGCGAGCGGAACGTTACCTGCTCGTCAGTACATTCAAGAGAACCGTTGATGTGTTGAAAAAAGCCAGCAAATTCTTGACAGAAATCTCTCCACTTGTCAACAGTAATTCGCATCATATCCCGACCTTATGATTCCATTTTAACAGCATAGGCTTCACCGGTTTTCCATCCAAAGAACAANCCAAGTGAAACCGATAACAGAGGNATTCCATTGCANATGAGCGATTCCATTGGCTCAGTATTGGGTTGGCCTGAAATGTACCAAATCAGCATTGAAAGCAAGAGCCCGGGNATGAGCATGATNCCACCCATGATGAGTGTACGCAGGAGACGCATGGTTGGTCCAATAGGGCGAATGTCAAGAAGGTGTGGTTTGTCACGAATCAATTCAATTTTTGCCGTAGTTCAGGNCCTGACAACGAATTAAGCACATTTTCAGGTTCAATCCATCCCTTTCGAGCGGCCATAACTCCGTAACTNACATCGGCAAGTCCGCGTACAGAATGAGCATCGGGATTGATGATNACCGGGACTCCGAGACCTTTAGCGTGTTTGCACAAGCGCCAATCGAGATCCAAACGATACGGACTTGCATTCAGTTCGACGGCTTTCAATCGNCCCTCTTCATTGTGTTCAGCCATATGTTCGAGAATTGCAAATAAATCAACTTCATAGCCATCTCTGCCTTGGAGGATTCTTCCAGTTGGATGTCCGAGTATTGTGGTAGCAGGATGGTCGATGCAGCGCATCAATTCTTCCGTGTTTTGGATTTCATCTCGGGCTTTCCATTTTGAAAGAGCATGGACCGATGCGACAGTGTAATCCAATTGAGACAAAACATCATCTGGATGGTCAAGTTTTCCTCCCTCAAGGATATCGGATTCAACTCCATGGAAAAGTTGGAACTCAACACCCTCATCTGACCAAGAAGCGTTGTATTTCCGTATAGTCTCGCCTTGTTGTAGTAAATCTTCAGCACTGGCGCCGTTTGCTATTTTGAGTGTGGGCGAGTGATCAGCAATTCCGAGCCAATTCCACCCCATTTTTCGTGCGGTGTCTGCCATTTCTTCGAGGGTAGCCTCGCCATCAGAAAGGGTCGTGTGGTTGTGCAGAGCGCCACGGATATCCTTTCCTGTAATCAGTTGTGGCAGGCTCGATGATTCTGCAGCAAGAATCTCTCCGGTGTCTTCACGTAGTTCGGGTGTNACCCATTCAAGATCCAAATGGCTGTAGATTTCTTGTTCATTTAACGCTGGAAGCGAGAATTTCGCAGCTGCCATGCCTTTCAATTCTCCTGCATCAGAATCTGGAATCAAGCCAAATTCATTCAGTTTAAGTCCACGCTCAATNGCGCGTTGTCGCATCGCAATATTGTGCTCTTTGCTGCCGGTGAAGTACGCCAATGTGAAAGCGAACACTTCTGGAGGGACCAAACGCACTTGTGCATCAATTGTTCCACCACTTTCGAGTTGTTCGTAGTCATCTCCACCTATTGCATCCAGAACATTCGGATCGATATGGCCAACAGTGAATCCTCCTTCGAAGATTGTTGTATCGAGAATAAGGCTGATTTTGGAATCTCCTGCACCTTTGACATCAGCGATGCCGGGAAGAGAGAGAATTGCTTCGGATACTTCCTCAAGTTGCTCTTGATGGACTGCAACGACAACATCGAGGTCGCCAATAGTTTCCTTCCTCCTGCGTGCACTACCAGCGAGTTGTGCTTTCAAAACGCCAGGAATGGTTGAAATTTTTGCTTCAAAAGCCTCTCCNTACATNAATCCGACATCGAGNCTTCGNCGTGCCCTGAATCGGGCGAGAAGTTCNATACCGTCCAACATTCTTTGTTGAGACTTCTTTCCGAAACCTTTCATTGGTGCAATGAGGTCATCAATTGCGGCTTGTTTTAGCGACGCTACAGAGTCAACACCCAATTCTTCATTCATCAATTTNATTCTCTTTGGCCCCAAGCCAGGAATTCCGAGCATTTCGATGAGTCCTTCAGGAGTGTTGGAGTGCAAATCAATCCAATCATTCGGCCATCGCCCCTCCATGATTGCTTGGGTAAGTGCTGAACCCAATCCTTTNCCGATTCCTTTCAANTCAAGCAATCGCCCAGTTGACACCAATTCTCCTAGGTCGTCGGTGAGTCCCCCTAACATGCGACTCGCATTTTGGTACGAGCGTACGCGAAATACATTTGCTCCATTGAGTTCGAGTAAGACTGCAACTTGATGCAAAACAGTTGAGATTTGGTTTCGAGAGAAGTACGGTGGGCCGTTAGGTCGAGCCTTCGGTAGCGTAAAACCTCCCTGCGCCATGACACATCTTACATTCGACCCTTCTCAAACGTTGCTCTCAATATTTTCGAAGAACTCCATGTTGAAAAACCACAACCTGTAGGGTCGTTCATGGTCAGTGTTGTCTTCATCGAACAATTAGCTGAAATTCTGTGTGGAGTTTCCGCAGTTCTGTTCACTTTTATTGCAACATTTTCCCGCTCACCACGGGCCGAAAACATTGTTCAGAATCTTATAGCCATCATCCTCATTGCTGCGGCTGGAGTGTTGTGGTGGTTGTCTCTCTCTGGAGGAGAATTATGGGGTTCGAATTACTTGCCAAAGCCACTTTCCTTGGTTTGTATTGTCATTGCTATTTCGGCCCGAATGAACATCAAGGGAGAGAACATTTCGTTTGGAGCCAATCCGCATACAATCGGGAAAAAAGATTCTGAAGAATAATCAGACAATTTCTCCACGTGGTTGCGTGTTTCCATCGAGGTCATTGCTGGATTCTTTGGCTTCTTTGGCCATCTTTTGGTCAATGAATGTGCGCATGTATTCTGGCAATTCGCCGTTGACAAAAATCACATCATTGATTTTCTCGAGTTTTTTGAGAGAGTAATAAATTTGCATTGCCGTCATGGGTGTCGATGAACANCCGTTGCACCCTCCATCAAGTGAAAGCATGATGTTGCCATCGGTTGTGTCCAAAACTGTGACAACGCCGTCATGCTCATCAAGAATGTCTTGAACCGGACCAATCTCGGCTANGACTTCCTCNGCACTCATGCTCATACANCANCCCACACCGCTCTGCCCTTTGAAGAATTGCTTCATTCTTTGCTGATGGAATCCTTTCGGTGAACTTAAATCAATTGAAAAAGCCCGTAAGTGGGTGTTTTTTTTGGGGAACCACTTATCAAGGGTTCTTAGGTCGCCGAAGTCACAAGGTGTTCTATAATGATGGAAAACATACCAATGATTGCCGCAGGTGCAGGTCTATTCGGGCTTGTCGTCGCGTTTATGCTGTACCAACAAGTAAACAAAGTGAAAATTGATAATGAAAAAGTCGATGATATTACCAGCGAAATTCAGGACGGTGCAATGGCATTCCTTTTTGCTGAATACAGAGTTTTGGCAATTTTCGTAGTTGTCGTCGGTATTGTATTGACNCAATTGAACGACATGAACACTGCTATTGCATTCTTTGCAGGTGCTTTGGCTTCGGTTCTTGCAGGATTCTCTGGAATGAGGGCTGCAACCTCTGCAAATGGTCGAACCACAATGGCCGCAAAGAACGACGGTAAAGCAGGTGCCCTCGCAGTCTCTTACAACGGTGGCGCAGTCATGGGTCTTTCAGTTGGAGGATTGGGGCTTCTTGGAATCTCCCTGGTAGCGTACTGGCTTGGTGCCGGTGACGCAAATCCTGACCTTTCTGCTGCTGCAGGGTTCGGAATGGGTGCCTCATCTATCGCTCTGTTCGCACGTGTTGGTGGCGGAATTTACACCAAGGCTGCTGACGTCGGTGCGGACCTTGTTGGTAAGGTCGAGGCTGGTATTCCTGAGGATGACCCTCGTAACCCAGGTGTCATTGCTGACAATGTAGGAGATAACGTCGGAGATGTTGCAGGAATGGGCGCTGATATTTTCGAATCATTTGTTGGCTCAATCATAGCCGCAATGATCATTGCAAGTTCTGATGGATTTGGTGGAGATGGCTTCACAGGCGCCTCTGATTACATTATGATGCCAATTATGCTTGGTCTTATTGGATANGTTGCTTCTATCATTGGAGTTTTCTCCATGTATGTTCTCAAGAACGGCAGCGATGCTGCTGCTGCTCTTCGCAACACGACTTTCATTGCTGCTGCATTGTTTTGGGCTGGCGGATACATCTCCATCAACCAAGGATTGATTGATGTTGAAATGGGTGTTATGCATTCTGTTGTTTTGGGCAGTGTTGTCGGTATTGCAATTGGCCTTGTTACTGAGTATTACACCGGAATCGAACCCGTTTTTGGTATTAAGACCAAAGCAATCCCTCATATCGGTGAAATGTCCAAGACCGGGCCAGCAACCAATGCAATTGCTGGACTTTCGGTTGGTATGATGTCAACGTTCATCCCTATACTCCTCATTGCAGGTGGCATCCTTGGTGCAAACCAATTCGGTGGCGAAGAATACGGACTTTACTGTATTGCAATGGCTGCTATGGGAATGCTTGCTACTGTTGGTGTNACCATGACNGTNGATGCTTACGGACCNGTTGCAGACAATGCAGGTGGAATCGCAGAAATGAGNGGACTTGGTGAAGATGTTCGAGCCATCACTGACGAACTTGACTCAATTGGAAACACGACTGCTGCCGTCGGTAAAGGATTTGCCATAGGTTCAGCGGCTCTTACTGCTCTTGCGTTGTTCGCTGCATATACTGCTGCAGTTGGTGAAGGCAAACTCGATCTCACTCTAACCAATCCGGAAGTCGTTATCGGGCTCTTGATTGGAGGAGGACTACCGTTCGTAGTTGCAGCAATGACCATGACTTCGGTTGGAAAGGCTGCGGGTGACATGGTTGTTGAGATTCGCCGACAATTCAAGGAAATTCCAGGGCTGCTTGAAGGNAAGGAAGGCGTTAAGCCGGATTCCCAAACTTGTGTCGATATTTCAACCAAAGCTGCTCTACGAGAAATGGTAGGNCCTGGNGTTGTCGCTATTGTCGCTCCTGTCATCGTAGGTTTGGCTCTNGGAGCAAATGCACTCGGAGGTCTTCTTGCNGGTTCNTTGGTGACCGGTGTACTCATGGCTTTGTTTATGGCCAATGCTGGTGGTGCTTGGGACAACGCAAAGAAAGCAATTGAACAAGACCATATTGAAGGGGCCAAGAAAGGCGATGATGCGCATGATGCTGCTGTAATTGGCGACACCATTGGAGACCCGTTCAAGGACACAAGTGGNCCATCACTNAACATTCTCATCAAATTGATGTCNATTGTTGCAGTGGTTTTGGCTGGTACTGGGCAACTCGTTTGAGGATTCATCAAGCGTTAGGCTCTTGAACAGAGCCTTGTTGGCCAATACATGGCTCGTAGAGTCCAAACTGCATCAATCATGCTGCTGCTGATGTGCGCCAGCACGCTTGCAGGTTGCACCACCGGTTCGGTTGACTCGACAGAATCCAACTCAATGACAGTGGAACAAACGCTTCTCCCACAATGGGAAATTGGTGACCAATGGCTCTACACATTCATAACGCCTCAATTTGGTGAGGACAGTGCACGTTTGGTCGTTGCAGAAATTGATGAGGATGAGGGCGTTTATCAACTCGGTATTTCTTCAGAGCGTGAGGCACAAAGGCATGCAGTCATCAATCACAACCCGTTCCTTGGGCGAATGACAATTGATGGTTTATCGGTCTATGAAAATGGCGAGCCACAATCAGTGTTTTCTTTCCCATGGACCGTTGGTGACAGTTGGACCTTCACCCTATTTGGACAGGATTGGACTGCGTCAACAGATTCACTCAACAACGGAAATGCTCGTGTTTCTGCAACTTCTGCTGATGGACATGAAATCACGTACACATTCAGTGGTGACAAAGGTTTCATGGAAAATTTTGTTTGGCGTAACGATGAAGGCGNACGGCAATTACGAATGGATTTGAATGCAGCACGCGANGGATATTCAGGCGATGTTTTCTTTTACNGAGCTGGTGATTTACTTGACAANCGGTATGAGAATAACGATCAAGAAGTCTACGATACATTCCTCGATGAAGGTCACTCNACGGAGGGAGACTGGAACACCTTGGTTTGGTATCTCGATGTCGAGATCAGTCAAGGTGGCTCTGGTTCATTATCGATGAAAGACCATGCTGGTGCATCACCATTAACCAGAGCATGGGGCTCAAGCGCAACTGAAAAAGGCGCAATTGGTACTATTCCATCCAATACTGGCGAATACTCACTGACTGTAACCGCTCGTGGCCAAGGATCGTTTATTCATCTAAAAGTGGCTGGTGCTCTTGTCTTCCAATGGACATTGTGAGTTGATCGATTGCCAACGCTCGTGATGATGCATGGAATGACTGGTGATGCCAGCATGATGCGCCCGTTTGCTGAGAAAATACTGCCGGAAGGCTGGACTCTCATCGTTCCTGAAGCACGCTACTTGCATCCACGTCGTGGAAGAACATGGTGGCGTTATGAAGATGAGGATGCGGATGCAACTCGTCGCATGACACTCTCTCGACGGGAACTCATTGATGTCGATTCGTCACTTTCTCAACTGGAACAACTTATCGCCGAACAAGCTCCTCTCGGTCCATTGGTTGTTGGCGGCTTTTCTCAAGGAGGAGCAATGGCTCAAGAAATGCTTCAACTCCCCTTAGCTGACAGAATCATTGGAGTCGTGGCTATGGGCACTCGCCTTGTGCGTGAGATGGAACTGCGCATTCGCCTTGCTGAATTAGAGCCTAAACATCTTTTTTGGATGCATGGTGAGAAAGACCTTCGAGTCTCAATTCAAGATGGGTGGGCTGTTGCGCATGTGTTTGAATCTGCAGGTTGGGCGATGGAATTGATTGAACACCCGAAGGGCCATATGATTCCAATGGAGCATCATGAATCGTTGAAGGAATGGTTAACTGCGCTTTCGAAGATAAGGCTGTAACTGATCGTAACCTCCAATAAAAATTGGTTGCTCGTTGCTGATATCGAGAATCACCGGAACAGTTCTGTGTCCTGTGGCATCAACGACCAACTTCCGCAGCCCAGGATGCTCGTCGAAGTTGTATTCCGTGTATGTGAGATTCGAACGTTCAAGTAACCGTTTTGCTGCAGTACAATAACCGCAAAAATTTCCAGAGTAGACAAGAAATTGTGCTTGACTTTCTTGAGCGTGAAGTACTATGGTCTCCTCGGACATACTTTTTCGAGATAAACGGGCTACTTGAACCTATACTGCTTGAATCAATCTGTAGCTGACAGAAAAATCGAGTGAATCCAAAGTCTTGTCCAAGTTTCGAATCTTCTCATTATCATCTGCGATGCGAAGTACTCGTGTACATATTCCAATTTGTACTGCTTTCCTTGCGAGTGTTTCTGCTGTTAGGGTTCCTAACCCATGAACTCCGTTTGGACAAGCACCGTCATGCGTCTGTAGTCCTTGCCTTGGATTACCGCTGACTGCAGAAGAATCCGTGATGACAATGAACGATTGCAATTGGTGTTGTTCGATTTCATTCAAAGCATCTCTCATTAATTCAACCGTGCTCTTTAGACGTTCCAAACTGTTGCCTTCTTGGTTGTCAAAGGTTTCAACAACCATCAGTTCCGCTTTTTTGTTCGCATCAACAACGGTCCATCCATTGGATTGCAAATGCTCCAAAACGAACCCACCTCGTCCAAAGTAACGTAGATTGGGCATGAACAACCCAAGCAGAAGTGCATGATGTTCCTTCCGCTTGTACAATCAGTTCTATGGTCAATACTGTTAATTGATAGTACATACAAAGAACTGTTCATGAAAGGTGTCATCCTTTTCAACAAACGGAAGGATAAAAAGGCTGACAGAGTACCTAATATCATGCTAGCGGAGCGTATGCGCAGACTTGGCTCGTTTGCGGCGCTGGCTATGTTTTTCTTTGCTTCAGTTTCAACCTCTCAGTTGATGTTTTTGGACTTAAATCACTCAATCGAAGATTCATCGATGTATTTGTCCTCTCGTTCAGTCGATTCTGACCTGGACGGAATTCTCGATGCGGATGACACTTGTCCAACAGGAGATACGGGCTGGACTTCAAATTCGACAACCGACCACGACTCTGATGGATGTCGCGATTCGACAGAAGACCCCGACGATGACAACGATTCTGTTGCAGACAACTTTGATGATTGCAGCAACGGTAGCATCGGATGGTCCCCCTCTGCAGCAACTGATTATGACAACGATGGCTGCCACGACACTCTAGAAGACGACGATGATGACAATGATGGAGTTGTCGACACATCCGATGGATGCGCCCTTGGTGACCGCGGATGGACCTCAGGAACCTTGACAGACCACGACTCCGATGGCTGCCAAGACATTTCCGAGGACCTTGATGATGACAATGACTCTGTTGCTGACTTATCCGACACATGTCAGACAGGTGAACTTGGTTGGACTTCAACAGTTTCTACAGACCATGATTCTGATGGTTGTCAAGATTCAAGCGAGGATTTGGATGATGATAACGACCAAGTAGCCGATACTTCTGATTCGTGCGCATTAGGCGACACTGGTTGGATTGCTTCTTCGGCCACCGATCATGATTCTGATGGTTGTCAAGATGCTGTTGAGGACACAGATGATGACAACGATGGCGTCTCGGACAGCCTCGATTCATGTCGGACTGGTGATATGGGCTGGACCCCCGATTCTTCAACGGATTACGATTCTGATGGCTGTCAAGATTCCTCGGAAGACCTCGATGATGATAACGACGGAGTCAATGATTTAGCTCCTGACGATTGCCTTAAAGGTGACCTTGGATGGACATCATCTTCGACCACTGACCACGATTCTGATGGTTGCCAAGATTCATCCACTGAAGACGATGATGATGACAACGATGGAATCGTTGATGCTCAAGATGATTGCCAAACCGGTGACTTGGGATGGACCTCTTCTACACCAGGTACAGACTACGATGCTGACGGCTGTCAGGATTCCTTAGAAGACCTCGATGACGATAACGACGGCGTTGCAGACTCTGCACCCGACCTATGTCCAAAGGGGGACAAGGGGTGGACATCCACTCCGCTCACCGATTCAGACGGTGACGGCTGTAGAGATTCTACCGAAGATAACGACCAAGACAACGACGGTGTGGATGATGGAGTTGACGATTGTCCCACTGGCGATATGGGCTGGATATCCAGTTCTACCACAGATCATGATTCTGATGGTTGTCAAGATTCTTCAACTGAGGACACCGATGACGATAATGACGGTATAACCGATACACTTGACAATTGTCAAACTGGAGTCATTGGGTGGTCTCCTTCCGCAGCAAACGATCACGATTCTGACGGTTGTAGAGATTCGGATGAAGACCCTGATGACGACAACGATGGGGTCTTGGACGGTTCTGATATCTGTGACAAGGGGGAACTCGGCTGGACTTCGACTCCCTCCAATGATTACGATTCAGATGGTTGCCGTGATTCATCAGAAGACAATGATACGGACAATGACGGAGTTCTCAATACAGATGACGTTTGTCCAAATGGTGACCTTGGTTGGAACTCGAACCCCACGACAGACCATGATTCCGACGGTTGCCAAGACGCTCTGGAAGATACCGATGATGATAATGATGGTGTTTTAGATGTCTCTGATACCTGCGACAAGGGTCAACTTGGCTGGATTTCTTCTTCTGCTAATGACCGTGATACTGATGGCTGCCGTGACTCGGATGAAGATTCTGATGATGATAATGACGGTGTTCAAGACGGCGTAGACGACTGTGCTCAAGGCGATATGGGGTGGATATCCTCTTCAACTACAGACCATGATTCCGATGGTTGTCGAGATGCATCTTCAGAGGACGGAGATGATGACAATGATGGGATACTTGATGGTGTGGATACTTGTAATATTGGTCACACAGGATGGACCTCAACGTCCCTCACAGACTACGATTCAGATGGTTGTCACGACGATATAGAAGACGGCGATGACGATAACGATGGAATCATCGACTCCAATGACATGTGTCCAAAAGGAGATTTGGGTTGGACTTCGACCTTAGCAAACGATAATGATCAAGACGGCTGCCAAGATGCTACCGAAGATTTTGATTCAGACAACGATGGAGTGAATGACCCAGTTGACTCATGTCCTACTGGAATTACCGGGTGGATTTCCTCTTCGTCAACCGATTACGATAGTGATGGCTGCAAGGATACTTCGGCTGAAGACTTGGATGATGACAACGATGGCATTAACGATTCAGTTGATTCATGTGCTACCGGAACAATCGGTTGGAATCCAACCCCGTTGACCGATTATGATTCTGATGGGTGTCAAGATTCTGGTGAAGATACAGATGATGACAATGACCTACGCTTCGACCCCTTTGACGATTGCATAAAAGGAAACATGGGATGGACATCAACCGCTGTTACAGATTATGATTCTGATGGCTGCCAAGACGCTCTTGAAGACTTAGACGATGACAACGATGGCGTTGAAGACTTAGACCCCGATGCATGTCCGAAAGGTGATCTTGGATGGACATCAACACCTCTTACAGACCACGATGGTGATGGTTGCCAAGATGCTGTTGAAGATACGGACGATGATAACGACGGCGTCACCGACAGCTTAGATCAATGTCTTGGTGAAGGTGGATGGACTCCGTCTCCTTCTACTGATTACGATTCAGACGGCTGTCGGGATGCTACTGAAGACTTGGATGATGACAATGATGGAGTTGTTGATTTGGCTCCAGACCTATGTCAAACCGGTGATTTAGGCTGGATTTCCAGTTCGACTACTGATAACGATGGAGATGGTTGCCAAGATAACAGTGTTGAAGACGATGACGATGATAATGACGGAATTTCCGATGCACTTGACGATTGTCAAGACGGTGATGTGGGCTGGACTCCGACGGCTGTTACAGATCATGATTCGGATGGATGTAAAGATGATACTGAAGACTTGGATGACGACAATGATGGTGTTCTTGACCTGCATCCTGACTTGTGTCCTAAAGGCTCACTGGGGTGGACATCAACCTCCGTCAATGACTACGATGGAGACGGTTGCAGAGACCTCGATGAAGATTCAGATACAGATAATGATGGCATTAACGATGTTGATGATGATTGCAATTTCAATGAACTCGGATGGATTTCCTCTCCTGCAACAGACCATGATAACGATGGATGCAAGGATGATTCAACCGAAGACCTCGATGATGACAACGATAGTGTTCCAGATGTAGATGATGATTGCGATACAGGCATTATAGGCTGGAGTCCAACACCAATCAACGATTATGACTCAGATGGCTGTCGAGATGCCGATGAAGACTTGGATGATGATAACGACGGTGTTGAAGATGCATCAGATATTTGCGACAAAGGTAATCTCGGTTGGACTTCAAACAGTTCGACGGATTTTGACGGCGATGGATGTCGTGATTCTACCGAAGATATTGATGATGATAACGATGGGGCTACCGATGCGAGCGATAACTGTCAACTAACACCGAATCCTGGCCAAGAAAACCATGATTTTGATTCAGAGGGCGATGCTTGTGATGACGACGATGATAACGACGGTGTCGATGATGATGTTCCTGATAACTGCCAACTGGGCGCTCTTGGATGGACATCGACTCTACTGAATGACCATGACGGTGATGGATGCAGAGATTCAGATGAAGATTTGGATGATGATGCAGATGGTATCTCCGATACATCGGATGATTGTACGCCTGGGCAGACGGGTTGGGATTCGTCTCCAGCAACCGACTGGGACTCTGATGGTTGCCTTGACTCGGCAACAGGTGGTGCCACCGAGGAAGATACCGATGATGACAACGACGGGAAACTCGATACTCAAGACGATTGTCAACGTGGTGATTTAGGTTGGACCTCTTCTGCTGCAACCGATTACGACGGAGACGGTTGTAGAGATGCGGGTGAAGATGGTGATGATGATGGCGATACTGTTGCAGACGGCTCCGACAGCTGCCCTACCAGTACAGTTGGATGGATTTCAAACTCAATAACCGACAATGACGGCGATGGATGTGAAGATGGTGTAAACGACCCTGACGATGACAACGATGGGATACCCGACAATGCTCCTGACAACTGTCAATTCGTCCCGAACCCAGGTCAAGAAAACTTCGATGGGGACGCACAAGGAGATGCTTGTGACAATGATGATGACAACGACGGTGTAAACGATGTGAGTGACGATTGTGCTAAGGGTACAATGGGATGGACCTCGACTACGTTCACCGACCACGATGGTGACGGTTGTATAGATGCAACCTCGGAGGATACCGATGACGATAACGATTCGGTTCCTGATGTTGATGATGACTGCCAGCGTGGCACGGTTGGTTGGACATCCAATGCAACAACAGATTATGATTCAGACGGCTGTGAGGATGCAGTGGAAGACCTTGATGATGATAACGATGGTGTTCCTGATGTGAATGACCGTTGCTCCAAAGGAGAAATGGGCTGGACTCCAACTGTTGGTACTGATTACGATGGTGACGGTTGTCGGGACATGACTGAGGACCCAGATGATGATAATGATGGCGTTATTGATACCATCGATGTCGTATGCCAAAAAGGTGATTTGGGTTGGATTTCAAGTCCAACCACTGACCATGACTCAGACGGTTGTCGTGATGCTGGTGAAGATTTGGATGACGACAACGATACCAAGGCTGACATTGGCGACCTTTGCAGACTTGGTGAACTCGGTTGGATTTCAAACGCCACAACCGATTACGATGACGATGGATGTAGAGATTCTACTGAAGACGTTGATGATGATAATGATTCTATTCTTGACGATTTTGACAGCTGTTGGCCCGCAGATCTCGATTGGATTTCAAATTCAACAACGGACTGGGATTCCGATGGTTGCAATGACCTGACAGAAGATAACGATGATGATAACGACGGTTTATCCGACAATTTAGACAGTTGTCCGCGTGGAGAAATTGGGTGGGGCGCTGGCTCATTGCCTGAAGACCACGACGAAGACGGTTGTCGCGATGCAAACGAAGACAACGATGATGACAACGACTGGGTGCCTGACGGTGTTGATCAGTGTCCAAAGGGGATTTATGACTGGCCACCAATACTTCCTGCACCATACACCGATTACGACAGCGATGGCTGCCTTGACCAATTCCATGCGCCGTCAAACAAAGAAGAGGACTTCGACGATGATAACGATGGCGTTCTCGATGTAGACGATTCGTGCCCTATGGGGGAATTGGGCTGGATTTCCGATGAATCGAACGATAACGATGGAGATGGCTGCAAGGACTCTGCTGAAGACGATGATGACGACAACGATGGCATCAACGACAACGAAGACGGATGTCCAGGCGGCGAGACTGGATGGGATCAGTCAAATTTGACGGATTACGATAGCGACGGTTGCCTCGATGCCGTTGAAGACGATGATGATGATAACGACGGAGTTACTGATTCCAACGACCTTTGTCCACTTGGAGAACTCGATTGGACATCATCCGGTTTCGANGATTATGATTCTGACGGATGTCGTGATTCTTCCGAGGATGATGACGATGATAACGACAATGTTGCAGACCTTGTCGACAATTGCTCCAAAGGTGCTATGGGTTGGAGTGGGCCTTCACCGAATGTTGATTACGACAACGACGGTTGTTATGACCCGAANGTTGAGGACCCAGATGATGATAACGACGGAGTCTTGGACGTAGCCGATATCTGTATTCGTGGGAATTTAAATTGGACATCATCTGCAGAGAACGATTACGATTCTGATGGTTGCCAAGACGCAACNGAAGATTCAGATGATGACAATGATGGTGCAGACGATTGGAAAGACCTCTGTCCCAAGGGGGAGCTGATGTGGACTTCGACTTCAGGAACCGACCATGACGGCGATGGTTGTAAGGATTCCAGTGAAGATGATGATGATGATAACGACAATCGCGCAGATACTGAAGACGAGTGCCCACTTGGTGAGACCGATTGGAATTCACTCTCGGAGAGTGAAGACCATGATGCGGACGGCTGTCATGACTTGAAAGAGGATTTGGATTCGGATGGAGATGGAATTGCTGACGCACTCGACTTCTGTCCAAGAGGCGATAAGAAATGGACCGCAAGCACCTCGACCGACCATGATGGTGATGGCTGTCAAGACAGTGGAGAAGACCTTGATGATGATAATGACTTCATTCTTGATGCCTCTGATAAATGTCCTACTGGGAATTCTGGCTGGGTTAGTTCAAGCGATACTGATTACGATTCGGATGGTTGTGAAGATTTCAGCGAAGATGAAGATGATGATAATGACGGTGTTCTTGATGCCAAAGACTTGTGTAAACTGGGCGATTTGGATTGGCTCTCATCACCATCCACAGATTATGAAGGAGATGGATGCAGAGATGCTTCTATCGAAGATAACGATGATGATAATGACGGTATTGAGGACGAATTGGACGACTGTTCAAGGGGAATTTTATCTTGGATATCCGACTCAGTCAACGATTATGACCAAGACGGGTGCCAAGATGCATCCGAAGACGAAGACGATGATGGAGACCTCATTAAGGACCAATTTGATTCGTGTCCTCTCGGTAAATTAGATTGGATTTCAGAGCCTATTCTCGATTCGGATGCAGACGGTTGCCATGATACGACTGAAGATGACGATTACGAACCTTATGTTCCCGAGGAAACTGAAGTAGATAATGCCTTAGGCCCTACATGCAATCCTTTCTTGGAAATATGTGAAGAGGAAGAAGGGGAGGATTCAATTTCGACCGCAGATGAGCAATCCGAAACTCAGGTTCGACAACTGTTGATGACAATACTCGCCCTTGCAGTTATTCCTACGGTCATTGGTGTACTCATCCTTGCATACCGTATGAAATGGTAGTCTTTATGGCGAAACTCACAGGTTGAAAGGTGATGACCTTTTCGTCGGACTATGGCAGATGTAGTTATTCTTGCTGGCTCAACTGGAAAGAATCTTGATTTGGCCAATACATTCCAAACTTCTCTCTCGAAACTTGGGCATCCAGCTCATGTGATTGATGTTTGCAACCTCGATATACCGCTTTACACACCCGAAAGAGATAAGTCAAGTGGGGAAATTCCAGACGTTATAAAAGTCATGAAGCAGATTATTGAATGCAATGCATTAATCGTTTGCGCTCCTGAATACAACGGTCTTATTCCAGCAGCCCTCACAAATCTCATCAATTGGCTATCGGTTCAGTCGGATGATTTTCGAATGCTGTTCAACAGGAAGACCGTTGGCTTAGCATCTGTTAGCGGTGGCGGTGGCCATCAGGCAATCATCAGTATGCGGTTACAATTCTCATATTTGGGTTCAAATGTACTGGGAAGGTCTGTAATCATCAACAAAACAAAACCTTTCAACCAATCCTCGATAGATGCAATGGTAGAGCAAGTGATACAATGAGTCAACAGAGGTCTTTGAAATCGACAATTCCAACCCATACCGTGCTTGAAGGCGGTGGATTTCCCGTTCGACGTCCAACAGCAATGGGTTCCTTGATGAGTCCGTTTTTGTTGCTTGACGAAATGGGCCCAGTNCACTGGGAACCGGGCCAAGCAATCGGCGCACCTGCACATCCNCACCGTGGTTTTGAGACAGTCACTTACATGATTCAAGGCGCCATGCAACACGAGGACAGTGCTGGAAATAAAGGCGATTTAAATCCGGGAGATGTCCAATGGATGACTGCTGGAAAAGGAATCATTCATTCTGAACTACCGCAAGAAGATTTCCTCAAGACGGGAGGTGTCTCTCATGGATTCCAAATTTGGGTGAACTTGCCGGCAAAAAACAAGATGATGGAGCCGAGATATCAAGACATTGAATCAACAAAAATACCGAAAGCGACATCTCCCGATGGCAAGGTTTGGGCCAATGTCATCGCNGGCTCAACATTAGGTGTTGAGGCAGTAATTGATACAGTTATACCGATAACCTACATTCACATGAAGATCAAGAAAGGTGGAACTCACACTCAACATATTGAAACTGGGTTAAACTCAATGGTTTACGTGTTTGGTGGAACATTACATGTTGGTGATAAGTCAGTCCANGACGGGCAACTTGGCTTACTTACTGATGGTGATGAAGTCGTTTTGAGAGCCATCGATGAAGATGCTGAATTTTTGATTCTTGGTGGACCTGAAATCAATGAACCAATCGCTCGTTATGGNCCCTTTGTTATGAACACTCGACAAGAGATTCAACAAGCACTTATCGATTATCAAAACGGGACCCTTGCATGAAAACAATCCCAATGATTACATAGTCGTTGAATAAGGGTAAACCATGTTTTTGGAGGCACTGGGTTGGTTACTGCTTCTGCTTTTCATAGGAGTGATTACTCCTGGGCCAAACAACATAACTTGTACAGTCCACTCAGCATTGCATGGTCCGAAGTCGAATATTTCACTCATTGGTGGTATGGCGGTTGGATTTTTTATTGTTCAATTTGTTTGCGGTCTTACAGTGCATTATTTTTCCAATGAGAGTCAAATTGCAGACATTCTCAATATTGTTGGACTTCTCTTTCTCACAATTCTTGGATTAGGCGTCATTGCTTTGGGTTGGTCTGAAAGAGTTCTACAGCTTCCTGAAACAATCCCTCGATTGGGTCCAAAAACTGGCGTTGGGATGCAGTTCGTTAACGGCAAAGAATGGTTTATGGTTTTTACAGTTATGTCCACTGTCTTGGAAGATTTCGGTGGAGGCATACCGGGAATTCTTCTGGTAACTGCATTTACAATACCAGGTGCTGTCATTGCAATGTTTTTCTGGACATATTTTGGGGGAAAAATTCAATCGAAGTTTGAGCATAAGAAATTCGTTCGAAATACCTTCACTCTGCTCGGATTCCTGCTCATTGCCACAGGATTTGCACTCTCATTCAAAGCCTGAATCTAACGCCTGCTTTGACCACGATTGGATAATGATTCCCTCAGCNGATTGAAGGTGTTCTGCAACGGTGCCTTGTCGAATGCCGAGGTGTTCCGCTATGTCCCTTTGAGTACATTTCCTTGGTGTGGAGTAATATCCGAGTTCAACAGCGGTATTCATCACTTCATGACGGCGTTTTGGAAGTTTAGGTGCGCTAATCCAATCTGCTGCAACTGTTTTACTGATGCGCATTTTAAGTGAATCGGGGATAATCTCCTGCAACTTGTCTCGAGCCTCTTTCAAAGCCTTGGGAGTTCCTTGAACTGTCATAAACAATCCTTGATTTCGAGTAAGGCTCGTGGGCATCGTTAACCAACAGTTCTCTACTCCTTGCACCATTGCCATAATTGGTCCAACAACTCGAGCAACAATGTAGGCGTGGTTTTGGAATTGGAGAATGATTTTTTCNATCTGGAAACTCAAATCAAGATTCAATCCCTTTTCAAAAATTTTCTCATCTTCGTAATGTACTAAGCAAATGTATGTTGCTGGAAATTGAGATGTATCCACAGATGAGATGACTTCCACCTTGGTAAAATGCTCCAATATCGAGATTCCAGGAAGATGAGAGGCTTGTTCCGTCTTTACTTGAACTTGGAAATACCGTAAACCATCGTTGTTATTCATTCCAATCATGAAAGGGTGAGGGGGGTTGTATTTCAAGGTTGACCTATTCAATATAGTATGACTCGTCTAAACCGCTAAGTTTCTAAAGGGGTGTAACTGGGGATGGGTTGAGGACAATGAGTACTGTTCAGGAGTATTTGGACCAAATTGAAAGCCTTGGCACTCTTGCGAAGGTGGGAATTTGCTTTGCTCTTCTCGGTGTAGTATTGCTTTCGTGTAAGTATTTCGTTCTTCGTCCTTTTGGAAATCTCGTGACCCGNTCGAAGGCAAAATGGGATGATGCACTTCTNGCACCNCTTTCCAACAGACTNTACTTTTTCGTNACNGTTGCGGGAACTCAACTGTCACTTTTGTGGGTTCTNGAACAAAATACGGAGTTTAATGAATCTCTTTTCCCTCTGTTCAGTGTAATTTATATTCTCACTACCACATCGATTCTCAGTACTGGAATCAAGCATTTGCTGCCTGTTATACTTGGACGTTTCTCGGCAAAATCAAGTGTTACAGTTTCGGGAGGAAATCCTTTGATTGTTTTCCTTCTTCGAGGCGTGACCTACTTTGTAGGGCTGAATTTGGCACTTAGTGAGTTGGATATTGAACTCTTAGGATTGTTTGCATCCTTAGCTGTCTTTTCGCTGATTATTGGTTTGGCAGTTCAGCAAACATTAGGAAACATTGTCAATTCGTTCATGCTTGCAGTTGACAGACCTTTTGAAGTTGGAGACAGAATTGAAGTTGATGGAATGGTCGGGACAGTAATTTCGATGGGAATTTTATCGACCAAAGTCCTTGACCGTGATGAAAAGTTGGTTGTTATTCCGAACAACACGCTCATTTCCTCGACCTTGATTAATCACGCTCGAGGCGGTGGAGATGGAATAGCACGCAGAATTTCTGTCGTCGTCGATATTGGAGTTGATTACAGAGAAAGCATTGATCACGTGAAGGTCATAATGCTTGGACTCGCACGTGATTGCCCTTATACTATTGACGCTCCAGAACCTCGTGTTTTGCTTGTCGAACTTGGCGACTTTGCCAAAGTTTTGAGACTGTACACTTGGGTTGCTGACTACAGCGATGAGTGGGTAACTCGAGATTGGTTGCTGAAGTCATTGGATGAGCGCTTCGAGGATGAACACATCCGAATTCCATTCCCAACCAGTGTTGAACTTGCTGGCGATGAAGATGAAATGCTTTCCCAACAGATTGAATCGAAGGAATCCAAACAACGGGCTGCTAAGCGTCAGATGTCTCGCGAAGACCGTGACTTACGAAAGCAGCGTGACGATGCCCGTGAAGAGTTGGAAGACATTCAAGAAAGGCTACGTGATACTAGCTTGACAAAGGAAGAACGTGCTGAATTCGACAACCGTGCTATGGAGTTGTCAAAGACACTCACTATGTTCGACACAGATGATGACTGATTCACTGATAAATGTCGATGTTTAAACAGCGAATAATTTGTGGCGTTTGTGCTGAGGTTGGTCAAATCCTANCCGTTTTTGATTATCAAAACCGCGATACAGCAAGGCATTTGACTAGGAGTGCTCGTGCCGGGATTCGAACCCGGGTCGGCGGGATGAAAACCCACTATGATGGACCTGGCTACACCACACGAGCGACAGTCGCTCCACCGACCACCCCTTGATAATGATTCGCTCTTGCATGAACGGTGATGCAGTGGATGCTTCCTTTCATGTCACGTTTCAGTTTCCAAAACTTCGATTTTTGACCACCAGCGCCAAAGATACCACACTGGAATTGCGCTGACAATCATAACAACTGCGAGTAATATTTCATTCTCAAGGAACCAAGTGATAGCATCAATTGCTGCATTGCCATAAATTCCAATGAGCACTGCTTCAAGTCCAAATCGCAATCCTCGACCGAAAAGCCCTGCAAGTAGGAACGGTTTTTTCTCCATTTCACCCATTCCTGCAACCCATCCAAACACTTTGTATGGAATCGGAGAAAAAGCTGCAATAAAGATTCCAAGCGTGCCGTATTTTACGGTAAGNGCCTCAATTTTNTCCAAATGTGATTGTTTCGAGAACTTGCCAATGAATCCACGACCCCATCGTTTGCCAATCCAATAGCCTACCATTGAACCAGCAACCGATGAGAGAGTGACTGTGAGCCAAAGCCAAATCACCAGAGGAACATTTCCAATAGAATCTGCCAACATGGGGATGTACAGCAAGTCTGGGGGAATTGGTTGTAAGATTGATTCGGTAAACGATAAGACCGCCAGGCTGGCTGGACCAAAAATGTCGAAGAAGTCGATAATTGACTGCTTCCACGACATGAAGTTGGCTTCATTCTCCTACCAATTAAGGTGTGGGTGTCCGGTGACTTCAAGGAGGGCATTCTTCAGTACATTGAATCATGCGAGTGCTTGATACTGCTGCCCTTTTGCACTGGCCAGTGTCAAAGTTGACTGGAAACGTGTGTGCCGTGAGTCAGCAATTCGAGCTTGAACGCGTGAGCCCTCAACGTTGGATGTTGGTGCAGGCTCTCGATATCGATTGGAAAGAAGTCACAACAGAATGGTTGAATCTTGCTCGTAGTTGTGCTGCAAAAAGTGGCGATTTACCTCGTCTTTCCGATGTTGATTTGGATGTACTCGGTTTATCTCTTGGTCTACAGATTCCGCTTGTAACCGATGATTATCGATTNCAGAACGCAATGAAATTCTCGGGCCATACCTCCACTTCGGTTGATACGGAGGGTGCAAAAGAGGTATGGACTTGGGTCCGTAGATGCACTGGATGCAGGCATACGACCGAAGTTCCCGAGGATGTAGGAAGGTCGAAGACGGGAGAGGTTGGTAATTGTGAACGGTGCGGTTCTCCTCTTCAATTGAAGAGAAAACGTTGATTATTCTTCACCAGAATTATTCATTGCTTCAAGTGCAGCAGTTTTCCTTTCAAGTTCATCGATTTCCATCCCAGAGGGGTCGATTCCAACTGCTCGTGCCCGTTCATTGAGGCGTTGCGCGGGGGTGCGTCCACCGGCTTCAAGGTCGGTAATCGTACGGGAAGTATCGGCTAATCCCTTCTGAAATTCACCTTTGGAGCGACCAAGTGCATTGGCCATTTTTGGAAGTCTTTCAGCACCAAATAAAATAAAAAATAGGCCAACAAGTATTGTTAGTTCAAGTGGTCCTAAGCCGCCAATCATACTTCTTCCTCACTCTGTCGAATAGGTGGATAGTGTTGAAGTCTTCGGCCAAAATCGATGTTTTTGTGCTAACCACCAGATACGGGAGGCAACAAGGCAACTTCGTCTCCATTTTTTAATTCAGTTTTTGTCGTGCTTTGAACACCGTTTACAGCAAAAAGAAGTTGTTCCTCTTCCCAATTGGTGAGGTTGAGTTGTTGAATCAGTTTACCNACGGTAGCAGGTTGAGTTATTGATGTGGTTTGGGTTTTCCAACCCAGCGTTTCTGCTAACGGGCCGAACGTGAGTACATTTACTGCGATACTTGATTCGGCGTTCATGTTGATGCTTTGAAGCGGTAGTTTATCAACGCACTCGGTTGTCCTCAAGGCATGGGACCGGTAATGAAAGCCACAAGTTTATGGAAAATTTACCCATCTGGTGAATCATCCATTCAAGCTGTACGAGGGGTCGATGTTCAAGTCGAAGTTGGTGAAATGGTCGCCATCATGGGTCCCTCTGGGTGTGGNAAAACCACACTTTTGAATATTTTATCCGGAATAGATGAACCAAATTCGGGCGTAGTGATGGTGAAAGGNAAACCATTGTTCGGAATTTCGGATAACGAACGAACCCAGATGCGAGCAGAGAATCTCGGATTCATTTTTCAAGATTTTAATCTCTTACCGGTTCTTTCAGCGGTTGAAAATGTGGAACTGCCCTTGCTTTTACTTGGAAGTTCAGCATCCGAAGCACGTTCTGGTGCGCTTGAGGCTTTGAAATCGGTTGGTCTTGGTGACCGTTCTGATCACCTGCCTTCTGAACTATCCGGTGGCCAGCAGCAGAGAGTTGCCGTTGCTCGAGCCTTGGTACACAATCCCGCTGTGATTCTTTGCGATGAGCCTACTGGAAATCTCGATTCATCAACATCCGACGAGATTCTTGAACTGCTTCTTCATCTTAACCGGGAACGAGAAACAACGTTCCTTATTGTGACGCATGACTCCAAAATTGCTCGGCGTTGTTCACGAACTCTGCATATGTCTGACGGTTCAATCATCGATGATGTACGTCATACGGAGGAGGAATAGTCCTGTTTTTCCAACTCGTTTTACTTGTGATTGTTATCGCACTGCTGAGCGGTGTTTCAACCATAGGTATTGGACGTTGGAAACAGTTAGGAATGCTGAAGATTCTGTTGTTGGTCTTCGGACCAGCCGCTGATGGCGTGATTATGTACTATTTTCTTGATTGGATTTCCGTATCTGGAATCACTCTTTGGGCAGGGGCTCTTGCTTTTGGAATAATCAGCCACATACTCCTCCAACCTCTCTTGGTACCTCAGCGATTAGTGGTTTGGAGATTAGCAACACAAAACATCGTGCGCAGGAAGCGTCAGTCCGCCCTTCTCATGGCAGGATTAGTCGTCGCATCTGCCATCATCACTTCATCGATGGTTGTCGGCGATTCCCTCGATGCTACCGTGCGTCAAGAAGTGGAAGGCTCATGGGGGGAAACCGACCTTACCGTTTCCGGATTTGATTTATCAATCGGTGAGCGTGTCTCCATATCTGAAAACATTGCGAATCAAATGTGGGAAGGAATTCAGAACGATTCCTCACTCCGTTCAGTAGTGAGCGCTCAACAGCAAGGATTGGTCTCCTCAGCAAGTATTTCTGGGCTAGAATCATCGCTTACCGGAGTGACTTGGATGGCAATGAACAGTTCAATTGACAGCATTGCCCACTGGCCAGTTATCGGTTCACAATCCGACGGAATTCGTTACAATGACATCCGGGAAGCGAATCAGTTTTCGAACACAACTTATGTGGCAATTAATCGCGTACTTGCTGATGAATTGAATTTAGTTGCAGGAGATGTGTTTGAATTTGGTTGGTATGTGACCAATGAATCGAAACGTCAACGCATTGATTCCAATGCAACTGTACTGTCTGTCGTGTCCAATCAAGGTCAGGGAGCATCAGCAGGAACTCAGTCACCAGCATTGTTTACCGATTTACAAACAGCACAGTCATTGCAAAGACTTGAGGGGCGCGTCAACACAATCTACTACGCAGTCGATGATTCTCACGATGATGCTTCACATATTGCACCGATTATCGAAGATTTGGAGTTGCTGCTGGATGATTCTATTTTGGCTGGAGACGTAGGGTTGGAACTTGATACTGATTCGAATTCCAATTCACTAACATTGTCGTCTACAACAGGACTTGGTCGGTTGAACGGAGAACTTGTTCGTGGGTTAAGGGATAATTTGACATCCCTTGCTCCTGGCGCTAGTATGCTAGAAATTCTGCAAGTCCCAATGGTCGAGATTGAACACAATGATCAACAGATTGTTACACTTGCATCTTCTGAAATAACAGAACTTTGGCCCGGTAAGCGCGGACTATGGCATTTTTCTCCGAGTGGATTTGGTTTCCAAATTGAGGGTGATGGTGATGCTTGGGTTTGGCGAATTGAAGATGGAGGAATTGCAAATGACTTCACCCTTGATGCTTCAAAAGAGTACGGAATACTTGGTACTGACAACGGTTTAGTCGTCGGATATGAAGGTGAATTAGAAGAGGATGAATGGTCTTCATTCCAGTCATTAGGAGATATTCTTTCTGTAGCATCACACCAAGAAAGTTGGTACGCACTCGAGTATGAAGAGCCTACAATGCGACTTCACACATTTTCACTTGATTTGTCTGAACATGAAACCTTCGTCCTCGACCTCAATTTACCGACGACCATACTTTCTGCTGACCTTTCTATTGCAAACGATACGTTGTATTTGCAGATTGAAGGACTCCTTTCAAGTACAATGTTTTCATCAACGATTCACCAAGTGGATTTCACCTCAGTTCAAAACTTAGAGCAAATCCCACATGCCTCTGAAAATATCGCATCAATCCCTCTCCACCCAACATGTAACGGAATTGCTTCAATCTCTTTGTTTTCTGAACCACAACATTGGTGCACAACTGAAGAAGGGCTTCTTCGTTGGGATGAAACCGGACAAGTCGTATCTCTTCGAATACCAATCGTGTCTACTGCGGGTGGTTTCGGTGTTCTTCCACAACTGTTTCTCTCCTTTGGTGGTAACGAATCGGATACTTTGCTGGAGGATGGAGAAGTATTGTTCAGTGAACGGCTTCAGGAATTTAATTTCTCGATTAATGAAAGCGAAATATGGGTTAAGGGGCTTATTCCATATGCGTTTGGAGACAATACTGCTCACCGTTTAATCTATGGCGGAGAGTATGTTGATATCGATGGTTTTGAATCACTTTCAGAACTCGATTCAGTCGTTCTTGGCCTGGTTTCTCTCAACGATGCGGAGGTTCTTTCGTCAGCTGGAAAAGATGAACGCTCACTCCTTCTTTTTACACTTAATCAGTCGGATGAATCATCTCTTCAAACAATAACCGAATGGTTAGATGAACATTCCAATGCTTCGGCTGCAAGCTTGAACATTCGAGCTGTTAAAGTTGAAGCAGCTGCACTTGCAGAGGAGTCGTCTGGCGTACTAGCAGCCATGTTTCTGGTGTTTGGGACATTCACCATTGTTGCGGGAATTCTTCTTGTCTTGACGATTGTCATCATGCTCGCAGAATCTCGTCGTTCGGAGTTGGGAACAATGCGTGCATTGGGTGTGACGCAATCGGATGTTAGGGCACTTGCAGTACAGGAAGGAATTCTACTTTCAGCATTAGCCAGTACGATTGGAGCGGTCGTTGGACTGATACTGGCCTGGTTCATCAGCATAGGATTTGAGAACATGTTCGCATCTGTAGGCTCAAACCAATTTACCTTCGGTTGGGAGTGGAATTCACTGTTTTCTGGGGCGGTATGGGGCTTTTTGTTGGCGATTGCCACCGTTTGGTTTTCAGCGCTTTGGACTTCACGAATGAATATCTTAATCGCGCTTAAAGGCGGTCGAGTTCCCCGCTCTGAAGGAATACCAATGCTCCTCATTTTGCTGCAAATTTGTGCATTGGGTGCAGGAATTCTTACCCTTGGATTNCTGCTCATTTTTGGTTTCTCATCATCGATTTCGTATTTCTTATGGATGCTGACGGGTGTGGCATTTGTGTTCTTCAGTGTCCCGTTAGTAACCTGGGAACTTCCACTTTACCTACGAGGCCGGAGCCGATTTTGGAAGCAACTTTGGCGACATTCAAACAGAAACACTCTCGCCGTAATCGGACTTAGTCTACTTATCTGGACAGTTGGAATCTCCTCTTTTGATCCGGTGCGAGCATCCATGGAGCCTGATGAATTATCGTTCATCGTGTTGGGTCTTGTCGATGTTTTAGCGGGGGTACTTCTCCTTACCAGTGCAGCACCCCTGATTGTTTCTCGCTTGGGTAAATCCAAGATATTAACTCAAAAGTGGGGTCCAGTTCTCCCGGTGTCGCTGGCTTATCCACTTTCCACTCCAGTTCGGACGGCAGTCGTGATGGGAATGTTTTCTATCACCGTATTTTCGGTGATTGTGTTGGGTGGTTATGCCGAACAATTCGACAACTACACCAGTTCATTTGTCGAAGAGGCAGAGGGTGATTACGAACTTCTCTTGACCGGTTCACGTTCGAGCCCCATTGTGCTATCATCGAATGTGTCTGATTGGAACCTTTCGGCAGAAATGGCAGGTCAAATTGACTCGATAGCCCACATACATCGTGGTGAAGTATTCTTGGAGGATGCTGATGGTGAGCGTATGCCCTATGTCTTGAGAGGNTTTGATGAGAATTTTTCATTGCATGGGGGGTTGCCATTGTATACTTGGGACTCGTCACTGGGGGATGAAGAAAAAGATGTATGGGATGCAATAGCTTCACGCGATGATTTGGTCATTCTCGATGCTTCGTTTGGTTTGGAATCCATTGCTGACGGAAGTGGAATTTCAATGCTGAGTTTTTCAATTGGAGATTCGATTTCGCTAATTGACATTTCCAATCCAGGAAATACCCGAAATGTGCAAGTTGCAGGTTTCCTCGAGCAGTCTTCTTATCTCTTTTCGGCAGGGGTTTGGATGAATGACGATGCCGTCGTTGAACAGTTTGACGGCAGACTCACGAGAATGTACGTGAGCATATCTGAGGATGCAGTTCCATCGCAGTCATTTGTGGATGAACAAATCATTGATTTTTCTCCAACGGGAAAAAGCCGAGATGTCCGCCTTGCTGCGGCTGAACTTGAATCGGAACTGACTCCAACATTGAACGCCAAAGGTGTTCAGGTTTCAGTCATTTCTGATGAAGTAATGCTCATTCAGTCTCTCGTCTTGGCCCTTTTAGGTATTTTTGAAGGATATTTGGCGCTCGGACTTATTGTTGGAATTGCTGGCATCGGCGTTGTCACTGTTCGTTCGGTATCTGAACGGAGTAAATCGATTGGTATTTTGCGAGCATTGGGTTACAGGAAAAACATGGTGTTNCTCTCCTTTTTTATCGAAGTATCATGGGTAAGTGTTCTTGGTATGATCAACGGAATACTTGTTGCCGTAGGCTTCCATCGCGTTTTGTATACATCTTTTTGGAAAGACCAAGGTGCGTCGTTTACTATGCCCGTGCAGTCGATGATGTACGTGTTTATTGGAGGTTGGCTGCTTGTTCTTCTTGCTACTTATGCCCCAATTCGCCGTGCTGCTAGCATCCCTGCATCGGCGGCATTGCGTCAAAATTAATTGTAATCTTATTATTCATAGAACAGATTTTGAAGAGTTTTCATTTGTAGAAATGTTATTTTTACAAATCGCATACTCCAATATCGGATGATTCGGGGTACTGGGCTGATGTTTCTAAATACGACGAAGTGTTCATTTAAAATCAAATCCGTTATTTTCACTCCTATAGTATAAATACGACGCTTTTCGTGGGAGGTATTACCGAACCATCGGAGGTATAGATATGCGAAAAATAACCCCTATGATTCTCGTCGCGTTGATGCTTGTGAGCGTACTCTCAAGTTTTGACTTCGCCGAGTTAGAAGAAACCGAAGTAATCGAAGATGCAGGCGCCCGTGCTGGTGCAGATGCTGAAGTGATTGCTATCACCAGCCCGAAAGAAACATCCTGCAATCAGCAGAGTTGCCGTAACGAAATAAAGGTCGGAGAAGAAACAACATTCTCCGCATACATTCAAAATGCCGGCGATGCAGATATCACTGAGATGGGATATACCGTCACAGTTTATCTTTCTGATGATTCTGGGAATCCTGGAATGATTGCCAAAGATGCTTCCGGTAATGACCTTCAGTGGTCCAATGAGCAAGTCATTTGTGCAAACGCAAACTTCTGCGCTTTCACTTCTCTTGCAGCTGGAGCAACCCTAGACAACGGTAAGCACAACATGCAAACTGGTCGAACCGCATCAACAGCTGGCAATGACTTCACCTGGATTCCAGACCGTGGTCAGTATGTTGTTCAATTCCTTATCGATTCTCCTGATGATGTTGATGTCGGAAATGACGCTCAAGAAGTATATGTGTCGGTCGTTGACTGGTATGACATCGAACTCGATCTCGCTTGGGACTCCGGAGTTGAAATCGAAACCGGAACCGGCGTGAAACAGTGGTCATTGACCCTTACCACGAACGCTTCCGATACCTTTGCTCCTCGCAACGTATCCGTTGAAATCCGAACGACTGGAGATGTCCTTGAAGCACAAACTTCTGATGGCGTACAACTCCTAACGTCTCAACCCAACCTCTTCAATGCAGGAACTCCAACTGTTGTCGACGTCTTTGAAAATACATCTGATGTAAACGCTACTGCACAGACAGACACACGCAATGTTTTATCGACATGGACACTGAACGGTTCTATGGAAATCCAGTCCTCATCTACTTCGAATCAAGTCTTCTACGGTCTTGTTGCAAGCATTAAGGAATATACCATGTACGGTCAATATGTATCTTGTGAAGTTCTCCTAGCGGACAACACTACATCCCAAAATTTCTGTGAAGAAATACAAACCACCGATGCGTATGCATCCACCGACGAGGATGAAATTGATGGCTCTGCACAAGTATTCAACGATATACGAGTAAGCGCAATCAATATTGCTCAAGGATACAACTCCGATGGTACCGGTTTCGCAAGCAATACCGTTGATGAAAATTACGATGGTGAATTGAACGTTGGAGCAACATATGTGCTAGCACAAGTTGAACACCGTGGAAGTGACCCTATGGAAGTTTATGATTGGAATGTAAGCATCACCGTCACTGCTCCAGATTCGACTGTTACACAAATTGACAATATTACAAGTTGTGATTCTGAAGATTCAATCTACACGGTTTACGCTCCACTCGGTAGTGGTGTTTCCGGTGACGACCCGCCGCTACAAGGAGAAATCTTTGGATTCGCATGCGCAATGGTTGATTTGGACCTAGAGGGTGATTATACCTTCCAAGCCACAATTCATCCAATCAAGATGACTGATGATAAGCCGTCCAACAACGAGCGCTCTGTTTCGTACTTTGTCCGTAACAATGCTCCAATCATCACTTCACTCGATTTGTTGAATGAAGGAGACCTTTACATCAACATGCCTGAGCCTATTTCGCTCTCAGCGGATGTCTTTGATGTCGACGACCCAACCTCTGAATCTATTGAATTGGAATGGGTTCACAACGGTGAGGCTCTTCCGGGTTGCCAACGTGCAGTTCAACAGTATATCTGTGAAGTTCTTGTTCTTGAGGAATACGTAACAAACTTCGCTGTGACGCTCAAGGCTTACGATGCCCACGGCGGCGAATCGTCTAAAGAGATCATTATGGAAGTTTGGAATGACGGTACCTCAAGTGTCGAAACAGCTTCGAACATCACTATGAATTACCAATTGTACTTCTGGGGTTCAACTCCTTTCAGTATGACTGTCACTGACGGCGATGCAATGACTGGGCAAGAATTGCCAGGCTATACTGGCAACTATGATTCAGTGGCAGTGCTGGATTATGCACCTTCTACTACTTATCAAGCGAGCGACGTTCTCTCTCAATCGATGTCCGTTCAATTTGCAAAGAGTACAGGTGCAACATCACTTTGGTACACAAACGGAAATGTTTGGCAACTCCTCTCAAATTCGGCAACTGATGTTGATGCAACCACCAGTGAGTTCAGTTACACTTTCCCAACAAACACTCCAGTTTTGGCGAATGGTAAACTCGTATTGATTGGCGATGCACTCGATGTTGCTGCAGCACCTTCTGCAAGTATCACCGGATTCAGCGCTTCTGCTGCCAAAGGTGGAGCAATAATCGTCAACTGGGACATTGCTGGCACAATGCTTGACGGAGACACTGTCGATGTGAGTATTTGTGAGACAGTAAACTGTACTTCAGCGTACGAAACTGCATTCAATTCATCTGTACGCACGACCACCTACTCTGGTCAAAACACAGATCATGGAGTGGAATACACAATCACTGTTGCAGTATGTAACGAAGCTGGTTGCAGCACTCCTGTTGGTACTGGAACTGTCGTTGCAGACAGCGCTGTTGATGGTGGTGCAAGTGCTACCGGACTGACCATCGCAGCGGTTCAAAACACTTGGACCGTCTCATGGACTGCAGATGGCTCGCAAGACGATGTTGCTTCGTGGCGAGTATGTTACCAACGTGGTAGTTTCACTGCAGCAGAAATTGGTGAAACCACTTGTCTAGACGCACAAGGAACTACACTCGATGTCGACATCTCGACTTGGCAGGCAGGTACCTTCACATACCACTTTACTGCAGTTCCTGTGGATGCCCTAGGTAACTCGATCGCTGCAGGTTCTATGAACAGCATCGACTACCAGCGAGATGCAGATAACACCAATGTTGATGATGGTTCCACCGTCCTTGAAGACGATGTTCAATCGGGTGTCCCGACCTGGACTTGGGGCGTCATTGGTGGCGTTGTAGTCGTCGCATTCATTGTTGGCGCATTCATCCTCTCCCGTGGCGGAGATGGTGATGAAGGTAAGGATTGGGATTACTGATTCCAAAACTTGACTTTTAGCAAATCATTCCGTTAAGGAATTGCCGCTGAAGGGGTCGTTTCGACGGCCCCTTCAGCTCCCCTCTTGAACTTTTTTTCAAACTGGATAAATTTCTCGTTTTTTGATTTTCGAGGATCGCTTTTACGATTCCAAATCTGGCATATTTTGAAGAGCATTTTCCAATGTTACTTTTTACAAATAGTATGCACCACTCTTCTCGAATTTGGCTTGCAGCATCTTGATTGCAATATCTGCTCTACGGCCGAATCTCAAACCTATTGCACCCCAAGTCCTATAAGGGGTACAAGGCGTGGGATGCTTTGCATACAATCCGTATGGGTGAATGACATGTTGGGAATAAAGAATACCAAGAAAACATCTGTCTTGAACGGAATTGGCATTGCGCTGTTGTTGTGCGCTCTGATGACCCTTATGCCTATGGCTGGGTTCGTCTCGAACGACGTCGAAAATGTAGACCTTGTGGCTACAAACGACACAACTGAGGGAGAATTCCCTGCATTGCCAGATTCGAAAGAGACTTTGACTGAAAATGAATACGAACCATCCGATGAATTAATCGGCATGAGAGACCAAACGACAAAAACATACGTCTTAGAGGACGGGAAATACGCGCAGCTAACGCACCAAAATCCCGTTCACTACATAGCGGACAGTGGAGAATGGACTGACATCAATACGAATGTCATTGCAACTCCGAATGGTTGGGAAGTAACTGAAAACACATTCAGCTCCTACTTCGCACCTGAAGTATCGCAAGGTGTCTCGGTTCAAGTGAATCAGTTCGTAGATCCTATTCACATGGGTATTGACCCAATGGTCGTTACATTTGACGAATCAGGGACTCTCCCTAGCCAATACCTAACTGGGCCTTCCAACGATGAAATCGCAGTTGGAGGAAACATGATTCGATATCCTGTCTCAGAAGGATTCGCTCTCGACTATACTGTTCAATCGAATCAGATTAAGCAAAACCTCATTGTGAGTGAGCGACCAGTATTGGACGAATCACAGGCTTGGTTCGGATTCACCGAACGAATGATACTCCCGGAAGGCTATGCGCTCTTCGTAGGGGATGAGATGATCGGTGAAGATGTAGTCATAACTCAAGAGAGCATCGACATTCGAAACATTGCATCTGGCGACCTTCTCGCAGAAATGCCAGTGCCTGTTGTTATTGAAATGAACTCGGAATCAGATGAACCACCTTACATTGCAACTTTCATTATCCAAGTTATGGATGGACAAATCATCATCTCAACAGTCGTTGAATCAGAATGGATTATGTCGGAAGACCGAGTTTTCCCACTCGCAATCGACCCAACCATCAAGGTGAACAGAAACTACTCTGGAAGCGGTTACTGTTACAAGTATTACAACCGATGTTACCGAAGTGATTACGGACTTACTCGCAACGGTCGAAGCAACACAAAGGAGTACTTTGCTTTCAACCGAATCACTTACACATCATCGAACGCAATGCCAACTGGTGCAACTGTTGATTCCATCTCATACCACCAATATCACAACTACCGTTCTGGTGCAACAACTGCAAATAGCGTCGCTGTCACAGTTCTTGAATCGTGTGGCAATGCACAAACTTACCGAAGTTGGACAATGCCATCTGGAAGCTGTAGTGGTGCTCTAAGCCCTTCAAGATACAGTTTCACGAGCACTCAATACAACACCAACAATGCTCGTTGGTTGATTAACTCTCTTTGGAACAGTGCTCAATTTGACACAATTACACCTGGTACTGGCTGGAAAGTCGCATCAGTTTGTAACACTGCTACCAGTTGTTCCAGCAGTGCAGCTGCAACAAAGATCCTTGCTGCCCAATCCGGAGCTACTTCGGTTGGAATTGGGTTTAAGGTTCCTGGAAGCCCCGGATACTTGAATTTGCAAGGATACAACAGAGGTACATACAATGCGTACATGAATATCGTTTACAGTGGTGGAACAGACACAGATGCTCCAACTTCTGGATTTGTACCGTACACTGGAGTTACATCTTATGTTGAAGGTTCGAGGACATTCTTTACCTCGCTCTCAGACATGTCGGGCGTCGATACAACCGCTGCTAACAAACCTACACTCAACTACGCGTTGAACAATGGATCATTCACCAGTGTAAGTGCGACAAGCATTGGAACCTGTACTTCGTCAACCTCGAGCTGTCGATTCAAGGCTGTAATTCCTTCAATCTCTGCAGGAGACTATGTCGAGTATTACTGGAAGTATCAAGACCTTAGCGCTACGCCAAATGTAGGATACGATCCAGCACTCACTGGAGCACAAAATACTCCTACTCCGTACTACTTCACAGTCGAAGATGAATCCGATGCTGGACTCGACAAGAAACTTACCATATTGACAACAGATGTCTATGCTGGAGGTTCCCGAACTCCACCATCGACCGGATACTTTGACCGCCAATTTACCCACTTTAACATCAGCAACGAATATTACTTTGAATTTGATGTCTCGAACTGTGGTTCCGGTTCAAGCGGCTGCTTCTACACGAGCAACTACTACCGATACGGTAACTGGGTCATGCAACATGCAACAGGCGCAGGAACTGGTTACAACGGAATGGCTTCGACAAACCAACGTCAGCATTTGGAAAGAATGCATTACAGTGACGGAGGATACCTAACCATTAGTGCTACCAATGGCCCTGGAATGAATCTACTGTACCACTACGATACAGGTAAGAAGGAATTCGCAATGGTTGGAATTGGCTCAGCGCCAACTATTGACGCTCCGCTCTCTGGCGGTAAAGCATTACGAAGCGGTTACCAAGGTACATATTACTCCAACTGGATTCTTGACTTCGGTTCAGGCGCCAACGCTGTCGATTACGGCGGTATGATGGGTGAGTTCGGATTTGGTAACGTTTCCACCAGCAACACTGACGCAAACAGATTGTGCATCGGCTCGAGTGGTTTCACCTACTTCTGGCGCAGCCCATATTCCTCGAGAAACTCATGCTCAGCATATTACAACTACGTCACCGGCTATTCCGGTACTACAACTTATGTTTGGTCAGGATGGGCTCATGGAGTCAGCTATTACGGTCGAGCCAGCAGTTCGACTACTGTCACATACGCAACCGCATATGTCAAGCCAATGCCCGATACCTCTGGCCCGGTAATTGACCACCTGGACTTGGGAGATTCTTACAGTAAGACCCGTATAGTATCAGCAGTCATTTCAGATGCTGGTGAACCAGCAAGCGGTTTGAATGTGAGTACTACAGCAGGCGTTGGCCCGACGATGTATTACAGAATCACTCCTGACGGCGGAACTGTAGGCGCTTGGAACGCAACTGTGATGACACAACAATCAGGTAAGACAAGAGCACAATGTATTCTTGCAGAATGTACTTGGAGTGCAGACATTGAAGATTTGGAAAAGAACGACCAAATTGAATATTATATCACTGCCCAAGACGTTTCCACAGTATCGAGTGGTGTAAACAGCGCATCGATTTCCAATGTTAACTTCACAGTTGGCGACCCAACAACAATGTTTGTCGTTGAATGGAGAGACATGATGTACACAACTCAGGCATATACCTGTACTTACCAAGCAGTATTCTATGACGTGACAAACGAAATAGAGTTCCGCTATGATAATGCATGTAGGAACTACCGCGATGCTGCAACCGTCGGTTTCATGGATCAAACCAAAACAAAGGGTCATACCATCCGACACTCTACGAGCTCGCAGAATTTGTATGGCGCAAACCCTCACACAAACAACTACAGAATCACAACATCTGCAACAGGTGACGGTTCGTGGGAGGCATTCGACCGTGGAACTATTCCATTGGTCAATGCTGATGTGAGTGGAATTATTGGTTCCTCGAGTGGACAACCGTATGGCTATTATTGTTCCTCAACTTCGTTTACCAGATACGCAGCATGTGCTGATAACATTGCAATGCCTAATGGATTTAACTTCACATACTTTGGAACTGATTACAGCTTTACTGATTCGAATGACAGAATTCACCTGTCTCGACATGGTAACATGCACTTCATTGATACTGGTTCTACATCCACTGTCCGAACAATGTCGACTTGGGGTACAAACATGCCTACACTACCAGGTCCTAGCCCGGCTACCAATTTTGCTCGAGCAGGAATGATTGCTCCATATTGGTCTTACTACGGAACTTATTACTGCTACCAATCCCAAACTCAAGATTGTGGAGTCTACTACCGAACAATGCCGTTTGAAGGCAAGGGTACAGACATCTCATCAGACATTACCACAGACACCACTTGGGATATCACCGACAGTCCAATTCGAATCAACCCGGCAAACGATTACCTCTCAATCTCGGCTGATTTGACTATAGAACCTGGAACAGTGATTCAAGTTGCACCTGGCAAGGGAATCTCCTTTGATGGTGCTTGTGATAAGATGACCGTGAATGGAAACTCGACCCACCATGTCCGATTCGAAGGACAGAACGGTGCTGATTGGAAAGGTATGGCTTTCACAGCGGCTTGTTCATCTGGAACAACCGACGATCGCCACGTATTCACTTATGTCGACTTCAAGAATACCTCTGATGCAGCAATTGCAGCAGGTTCTCGCCATGGTGCAAGCCCAGTTAGCAACTCAAATGTTGGTAACTTCACAATGGATCACGTGACATATGAAAACGTAGGTACTGCATTCAGCCACGGAAGTGGACGAGGAACCGTCGTTTCGATGAATGAGTTCCAAGTCAGTAGTGCAGACAATTCCTGTTTCGACTTTGCTCAAGACACGGATGCAACTCTGACTGAAGGTACCCTCACCAACTGTAACATGCTTGGTGGAAGTAATGCTGGTGCAATCGTCAACCTCGCTGGTTCTACAGCAGGTGCTCTTCACCTTGAGAACGTTACAATCTCGAATTCGTATGTGAACTTGATTAGTGTTGACTTTGCATCTGTAACAGTTTCGAACGTTACAGCCACTGCAACATCCACACAATCTGGAAGCGTACTCAACCTTGATGGTGGTAACGCTGCTGAAGCCTACATTTACAACCTCGATGCTGAAGGATACACCTCAGCAGGAATCGACGCAACTGGTGTCATTAACATGACAGATGTTGACTTGGGAGATGCATCTCTCGACCTCTATCCTGCTGGCAGTGCATCCTCCTCAGTTGCAAGTGCTTCTGGAGATAACGCAATCTTTGACAATATTGACGCTGGAGATATGAAGATGCGAAACATCCAACCTGGACTGTTCAATGACGTCTCAGTTGGTGACTTCAAGATTACAGGTGACCCAGCTGTTGCCACAGATGTGGTAAACTTCGTCGACCTTAATGCTGAGGAAGTTGTCATGGATGACGGTTGTGGATGGAATGCTCGATTCGAGTCGATGACTGCAGATTTGTTTGCATCGGTTGGATGCTCTGCTTCGAGAAGCCAGATCGTCATCGCCGATTCAACAATCGGCCACACCTCAACCACGCAATCAGTGTTTTACGCTTTGAACTCTGACATCACAATCGGAGAGACGGCAGTCACTTCAACCGCTACACTAGGGACGAACAACATCTACTTGGCACAAGTGGACACGAACTCGAACATCCGCTTGGTTGAAGTAACTCAGGACGGAGATGCATGTGCAGATTCTTCCGGTGCAACCGGTGACTGTGATGTTGATGTAGCATCCTCCTCATCCGAGATTTGGTATGGAGGTCTTGCAACAGTCCGAACCTACCGTGTCGCACTGGTTTCAGGAACTCCAACAAACATCTACAAAGGTGACCACACCGTTACCGCTGCAGTCGTTGACAGTTCTGAATTGTTTGAAATAGGCACTCACCTTACTTCGACTGCTACTGCAACTCTAGGTGCTGCCAGTGTTTGGGTCATTACCGGAAATGAAGATGACGGAGACACATTCACAGACCACAACATTCGTGCATTCGGTTCTGCTGGTCAAAACGAAACATTGACTTCGTCTCCATGGTATCCAACAACTGGATTTACCATTGGAAGCACAATTGACTTGATGCTGCAACCTGCACCAGTAGACTTTGACGCCGCCAACATGGATTGTGCTTGGCTCGAAGCTTACAGAGATGCAGACACGAACGCACCGCTACCAACCAACGGAACGACTGTTGATGGAAATACAATCTTTGAGTTTGACGGAACTCCAATCACAGTTTCCGCAGACCTCACACTGGATGGTTGTATGATTATCCTCAAAGGTTCAAACATGAAGGTGAAGAGTACGGCAACAAGCACTCCCGTTGTTACACTAACCAACAATGGTAAAATCTTGGTTTCCGTATCTGGTGATAACGGTGCAGTTGGTGCAATTAGCGCCTTCTCTCCTGCCTATGGTTTGAACATCGATATCGTCAAAGGAACATTGGAACTTGATGGTGGTACACTTCGAGATGTTGCTCAAGATGCAACAACTGGAGCTGCACTACTGGTCGGCCCAGATGCGAACTTTATCATGTCGAACAACGCGCAAGTCTTTGGAGCAGCTGCAACATCTGATACGATGGCCACCGTCAAGATTAACGGTGGTTCTGTGAGTATCGCAGACTCTTCAATTATCAACAACGGTAAGACTGGAACGGCCTTGTGGATGCAAAACACTGTCGGCTCTGTATCAAACGTCATCGTAAAGAACGCTGCTGTTGGTATTCAATCCTACAACGGTGCACCTCAAGTTGACGGATTTACCGCAACTGACAACACTGTTGGACTCGACGTTTACGGTGGAATGTCCTTGCCTATCATTTACCGAAGTACTCTACTCAGCAATCAACCTGCTGGATGGACGACTCACGCAGTGGACCTATCCGGATTCTTGTCTGAAGACTACTTGCAAGTTGGAATGAACAGTATCTTTGGTGGCGGTAACGCACACCCAAGATACAACTACTGGTCAACAAAGTACTACATGATGACCGACCGACACCAAATTGAATTGACAGACGACCAAGGAAACACATGGAACATTACTGACGGAAGCCACATTGGTTACTACCCATACAGTGCAGCAGACCCACGTTCTGGCGATGGGGTTCACGCAACATATGCTCCTGGTGCAACCGGTGGTATCCCAAGTTGGGATTGTAACACTCGTGGTTATCAGTACGGGCCAAACTATCAAAGTTGGCTCACAGGATATTACCCCTACATTAACCAACGCTTCACAGGTTCGTATGGGTCCTATCCAGGATATTATGAAGCTCCTACCGTACAGTTTGGATTCGATTGGGAAGATGCTGGCAGTGATGTGACACCACAAGGTGGATACGGTGCACGATACCCGACTATTGATTGGGGACGCTCCTACAACACTTACCAAGCCCTGTACAATCCTGACTTTTACCCACCTGAAGGATTCAAAGGCAGTTACAATATTTGCATGCACTACACATCAACTTACTACATGAATTCTGGACAAGGTGCACGATTGACAATGCCGACAATTGACTTGACTGCAAGTAACCTTACAAAGGTAACAATGTATGTTGATGTACTGCACAACCGTGCTGACAATTACCAAGACCGATTGGAAATTGTTGCCCGAGGTGGAAGCAACCCAGCTGATCTTGGCGAATATGTCCGAGAATCCGGAACTCCGAATTTCGACAACGGTGTCATAAACGGTGCTGATACTGGGGTTTCTGTAGGTGGGGCATTTGCAGCCGCAAACTTCGACGATATTACAATCAACAATCCAGCCGATGCAGGATTTGAAATCTCTGGACAAGTTGCGTCAAACGCAAATGATATCACTGTTAACGGGGGCACATATGGTGTTCTCATTGGCAATTTGGCTTCTGGAAATATGGGACTTACCAATCTTGACATAGATGGAGCGACAACTGCTGGTGTGTACTACACTAAGGACTTGTCAGGTGATCTATCTGGAACTGTTACCAATGCAGGTTCTGCTTTCAAGTTCGGACAAAATACGGATGAGGAAAGGACCTTTAGTGACATGACTATATCTGGAAATACAATTGGTATTGACAATGATGGTTCGGGAGACATTATTCTAACTGATGTCACTCTTTCGAACACGAAGGATGTACGGATTACCGGGCAAGGTGATGTTGATGTCATCGACGGAACCGTTGATTCGTCAACCGTCGAAGTCACAGGTACAGGTCTTTACACACGAATGCGAGCGTTAGAGGCTACAATTACCGCTGACGGCTCCCCAGTCGTTGACTCAACCGTATCATTGGTTTCAGGAACTGGAACGACCACTGCTACTGCAGTCACCAATTCAACTGGTGTTGCAACGAGTTTAACTTTCCCTACTGTGAAAGTTGACAAAAATGGTTTAACTACACCTTCAATTAACGGTTACAAGGCTGTGACAGTTGCTGAAGTTGCGTATTCTTACGTGTCTTCAAGCAATAACATTGCAGATTTCAGATATGCATCACAACTTGTCACATTGGCTGATGACGTTGACAACACTGTAACAGTGCCATTGACCACTCGAATACACGAGCGTGTTTGCCGTTCAAGCAGTTCGAACTGGGTCACGGTCGCACCGTGTGCTGGAGGTTACTTCTCCACTGCATCGTCTCGACAATTGAGTGACGGAAACGGTGGAACTGTTACAGAGTCCGGTTACTTTGCTGGATTAGCCTACTCAAACCGTCAAAATGAGATTTTGATGCTTGACACTCCAGATATTTTCTGGAAAGGAAACGGTGGAGTATTCAACATGACTGGAGGTACAATCCTAGCTACTGGTGCCTACAAGCAATACGATTCTCAACGTTGGTTGGCTCGATATCCATACGGAACCCAAATGGTTCTTGACGATGCATCTGTCTTCGGAGTCACTCCGAATGAAGATGATGGTGGAATGTACGGTGTACACATTGGTTCATACAACTGGCCAATTACCCATTTCCAAGCCAACAACACTGTGTTCTCGAACCTTGCGTCGATTGAAATGCAAAATGGATACACATACGGTACAAGCACATATTACTGGGAGATGAAGGAAGTCTCGATTACGAACTCCACTTTGTCACACTTTATGGCTGGCAATCGCGGTACTCTCACTGGAGCTACAGCGCAGACTGACAAGTGTATCGAACTTGGCGGTGGAGAAGATACGCTGATTCACAACAACGTCTTTGAGAACTGTTATGTGGGTATCACATTTGAGAGATCCACTTACTACACAAGGCACGGAAGTAAAATCGGCGCTTGGAACGTTACCGTTAGTGACAACACATTCAACGATGGTGGCAACCAAGCTGATATCTGGTTCGTTGGAAACGGAAACAGCAAGAATGCTCGAATTGTGAACAATGTGTTCAACAATGCGGGTTCATTGTCTGCAACCGATGACAATGCGGCTATTTCGGCATTCCCTTCAACCGGAAATTCTGGACACACTCACAAGAATGTTCTCATCAGTGGAAACACAATTAACGCTTCAAACGAAGGAATTTACTTCAATGGAGCAGATGATTTCCGAATTACTGACAATGTGATAAACGGTGTCGGAGATGCAGGATATGAAGGAATCCACATCGTCGGTGGAACCGGTGCTGTTGATAACAACACACTGACAGATGCCGACGGTGGCCTTGTGGTCGAAGAAGCCATTCAACCTGCAGCATCCGGAAACAACCTCTGTTTCATCAGCGGTGCCAGATACGGCTACCGATACTCGGCTTCATGCACGTTCACTGTAACTGCAGGACAACCGGTTGATGTTAACATCAAGGTCGACACTTGGGGATACGAGGCAAGTCTCGAAATCACTAAGCCAGGCGGTGCAAAAGATACATGGGGACGAGGAACAAGCTTTGCATTCCCATCCTACCGTGGAACCACTGTTTACGAGCCTCTTGTCACCTACAACGCAACTGGAACATACACACTGACTGCACGAGATTCGTACGGTGACGGTGGTATTGAAGTCAATGTTGTGGAAGAAATAGCAGCTGACCCGTACCTCGGTCCAGTGGTTAAAGACAACACGCTTCAATCAAGCGATCCAAACCGTATCGCACCAAACGCGGTTGGTATGATTTTCGATGATTGTACCGATGTTGTAATTCAATCCGCACGTAACACAGTATCTGTTTCAGACAATGCACTCTCAATGAGTAACTGTGATGTTTATGATGATTCTTCATCATTCGTCGGTGACGGAACCAATTCGACAGTCGGTATCAATGCAGACGATTCGAACAATGATGTCTTGACCTTGTCCGGAACCACAATTGATGGTTTCGCTACAGGTATTCTCAAGACAAGCGGAGACCTAGCACTCATGGGTAGTGCAGATATTTCTGGACATGATTACGGTGTCTATGTTGATGATGTGACTGTTACCGCAATAGATGCTGCAGTTGGCGGAGGAACAACCGGTACAGGTCTCCATGTTGTCGACAGTGACGATGTTTGGGTTTACCCAATGAACGCATCTGGACTTGTAGGAATGTATGTGGAAAACACACCATTCCGCTGGGACGGTGGAACATCGACTGCTGTAACATCACTGCAGGTTGTTGAATCCGAAGGAAGTGTTGAAAACATGACCTGGCCGACCACAACTACCCAAATCAACGCTGGAAGCAACGCATATGTTACCTCTATTGGAAACACTATCGATCACACGAAGTTGACCGTAGCAGCTACCGCAACAATCGATGAAGCNAACTTGTTCTCATTGAACTCGACACACTTGGATGCAACGCCTACCAAGCCTGTTGCAATGATGATTCAGTCGACGGACGGAAGCCGTGCATCGTATGTTTCGACATCATTCCAACCTGAGCAAATGGATGTCGACGGTTCCAATGACGACTGGGTTGGTGGAAACGCCCTTGACCCGTCAGGATATGCTATGCCTGGTAAGATGAGCGGTAATGACACCAATGACATGCTGGTAACATACATCGAAGGTGACTATCTCTACATCGGTCTAACCGGTGAAGATCTAGCAGCCAGTGATGTTTTGATTTACCTCAATGTTGGCGGTGCAGGAACCACCACCGGATACAACCTCGGTGGAGCACACACATTGCCATTCATGGCTGACTACGTGCTTTGGGCAGATGATGCATCGAACTTTGCATTGTTTAGCCACGGTTTCCTCGGCTGGGGACAGACCTCCGCAGGCAGCGGTGCAACAACTCAAGTTGCATCTTCAAGTGGATTGACTGAAATTGCAATTCCGTTCGCACAAATCGGTGGCACACCGTCAGAAATTGACATCGTTGCAATCGTTCAAGGTGAGACAACTGCTGATGTAAGCACTGTGCACCCCACACAGAACATTGATTCTGCAAACACTTTGCAAACATTTACTGAATACATGACCATTGAGTTGACCAAGAACGACTTGCAAACCGGTGTCATTGATGATGAAGTTCTTGTCTACCGTTCCTACAAGGGTTCGAACACTGCAAGTGATGCAAAGAACTACGATGTCATGATTAAGACCAAGGCTGCTTGTAACCATGATTGGGCTGTTGTTGAAAACATCTCACTTGCAACCAATGTTGTCTTTGACGATGACTACGTNACATNTNCTGGTGACACGACCAATGTTCAGGACACGATTGACATCAAGCGTGCATGTCCATTGATTCAGCCAGCACTTGACAACATCACCATTGATGAAGACTCAGGAGTTTATACCTTCAGTCTACTCAACATGGCTGATGACGAACAAGACCTTGAATCGACACTTTCATGGACATCTGCTGAGCGAAACCTCGTTTCATTCGATGCTGATGTTGATGGAGTCGATGACGACATCGTGTCATGGAATCAGAATGTACAACAGTTCACCATCACACCTCTTGATGACCAANTTGGTTCGATGATCTTTGACTTTGAGGTCACTGACAGCAACGGATTGAAGGACAGCAAGAGCATCAATTTGGTGATTAACAATGTCAACGACGCTCCGATTATTTGTAACAACGATCGAGNCTCGACNGACTGTATGCCTGTCTTTACNGTTGATGACATNTACACAAACATCAATTCGGAAGGATTCAACAACATCACGAAGGACCTTGGAAGCCTCGCTAACGTTGCGAACTCGTACATTGTCGACCAGGCAAACGAGCAAGTTCCAGACCGACAAGTCTACGATTGGGATGCATCAGTTGACTCTTCATGTGTTGCATTCAGTGTAGAAGTGAACAGTTTGAACAGCCTTATTGTCTACGAGAATATGAGCAACGAAAAGGGTGGTACATGTACCATTACAATGGAATTGACAGATGACGGTACAGTGAACAACACTGCTACAGCATTTACTGTTGATTACTCAGTAGCTCCTGTGAACGACGCACCAGAGATTTCCTTGCAAGACGCAAACGGCCAAAACTTGGTCGTTAACGACGCAGGAGACCGTGCAACCGGTGAAGGTGAATTCATCACAATGACTGAAGACGATACCAACGCTGACAACCTCACTTGGGATCTTCTACCGCTCATGAGTGACATCGACCACGATGTTCCATCAGAATTGACATGGACAGTCACACCAACTGAACAGTGTGTATACACCAACTACTTCACAACAGAAATCGTTGGAACAGACCTCGTGTTCACATTGATTCCTGATGCAACACCCGCTAAAGTGCCTCCAGAGCCACATGAACATACAAATCCATCCACCTTACCATCCGTTTGCGACCAAATCTCA
>NYZH01000051.1 GCA_002687075.1 Methanobacteriota archaeon | reverse complement strand
CACGTATGACTGAAGGGACTCCGTTCCACTTCAAGGTTAGGTAAAATGGGATATTCATTTTAGTGATTTTCTTAGATTCCCAGTCAACCTCAACAATCGGAAAAACTACTTTATTACCTTTCATAATTGTTCATAACATCTTTCATATATGAATCTTAAGAGAATTTTTTATGAAGTCGAAACTGGATAGTTTGTGCACCCTCTTTTTCTTCGATTATTCGAGACTAATTTATTGAATCCACGTACGGTTCTGGCAGCAATGACCAACAAGCAAAGCAACGAGGACGGTACACTTTCTGATGAAGAAATCAAGTGGCTCGTACGCCGAGCAAAAGGTGGATTTGCCATCACCACAACAGCTGCAGCCAACGTCACCGAGCACGGTCGTGGTTGGGAGGGTGAAATGGGCGTTTGGGGCGACCATCAACTGCCTGGTTTGACCAAAATGGCAACCCAACTCAACGAAACAGGAACCGTGAGTCTTGCTCAAATTTTCCACGGTGGTATGCGAGCACCCAAATCACTCAACGGTGTTCAACCGGTTTCAGCGAGTGAGAACACTGAGGATGGAATGGACGGCTTGTACACTCGAGAACTAAGGCATCAAGAAGTGCTTGACATGATTCAATCGTTTACCGATGCAGCAGTTCGTTGTCAAAAGGCTGGCTTTCACGGTGTCGAATTGCACGGAGCGCACTCCTATTTGATTTGCCAATTTTTAGGCAGCGTCACCAATCGACGCAAGGATGAATGGGGTGGAGATTTGATGGGGCGCAGTAAATTCTTGCGCGACATAATCACTTCAGTTAGACAGGCAACAGGTCCCGATTTCATCATCGCAGTGCGCATTTCACCTGTTATTGAGAAGGCTGGAATTTTCCTGCATGAAAGTCTTGAGTTGGCTCAAATTTTGTGTACAATGGACATTGATATGCTGCATATTTCGTGCTGGGATGTGTTTCAAGGTGTTGAAGGTGATGAAGACGGTCCAAGCCTTACCAAGCGATTCGCAGATGTCGTTCCAGAGCATATTCCTCTCATCTCAACGGGTGCAGTTTGGACTTCCAAAGATGCGCAGTGGGTTCTTGATGAAGGTGCAGATTTTGTCGGTGTTGCTCGCGTTGGTATAGCTCATCCCGATTGGCCAATGCATCTTGATGACCCAAATTATTCGCCTCAACGCCCACCGTTTACCGAGCAGCATTTGCTCGATGTGGACTTGAGCCCCGTTTTTATTGAATACATGAAACGATGGAAAAATTTCGTTGTTGGCGGCAAGAAAGTTTAGCAAAGAAATCCTTCATTGTCATTTCGAGTTGTCCTTTGGTCTAGTTGTGTAGACTTGAAGTTCTTAAGGGTCGACACCTCGGGTGGTGTGAGGTAGACTGTATGTCGAATTTAGGCTCCCCTAAAATAGATTTGACCAAATTTCTGTCAGCCTCTCCCGCGCATGAGATTAACGGGGTCGCAGTCGATGCTATGCAACTCATGAACAGCGTCAGTATGGTTTCGATGAAACTCGGTGCTGAAAATGTGGAATCTGTCAAAACATTGACGACAGAAGGTCTGTCCAAGGAATCTCGAATTGAATCGATTCAAAAAGTTCGAGAGCATCTCGGTCGTGATGTGTTCGAACTTTCAACATGCAACAGAGTTCTTTACGTAGGATTTGGATGCAAAAGTCAAGAACTTGAACAAAGCATTTTTTCAGTTTTTGGCATCAAAGATGCACCTTTCCAACATTACTCTGGAATCGATGTGTGGCGGCAATTGGTAAAGGTCTGCAGTGGACTTGACTCGTTTATTTTGGGCGAACTCCAAGTCATGTCGCAATTCCGAGGTGCAGTCGCAATGCATCGTAAAAACGGTCTTGTCAGCGATATCAACAGTTCTTTCTTCGATCACGTGGTATCAGCAAACCGTATGTTGCGAAAGGAATTTGGTTTTACCCAAACCACAGAATCGATGCTTAATCTAGCGACAACCGCCATTGAAGAACTTCTTTCTGAACAAGAAACCTTGTCCTCTGTTGTTCTTGGTTTCGGTGATATGGGATGCAAAGCAGTAGAAACGCTTCTTGAGTTTGGTCAAAAAGACATTCTTGTCGTTACACGAAATCCCGAATTCTCATCCCAGCGACATCCCGAAATTTCTTCGCAAGTAAACGTCATCTCGTTTGATGAATGGACCGATGAACTGATTCAACCTTCCTTGATTATCTCGACAATACGCAATATTGAGCCAACATACAACTCGTCGAATCTGATACCGAGTTCATCTTCTGCAAAGGTTATGGATTTCTCATGGCCACCCTCAATTGATGCCTCCGGTGTTTCGAAAAATCAAGAATTGCTCGGTATGGAATACTGGATTAAAGTAGCTCGCAAAGTTGGGATGGAGTGGGACTATGCATCTACGATTGGACGCAGTGATGATTTACTTACCAACATTCAGAATCGATTCATGTCTGCGTTAACCGATAGAACGCAAGCAAAGTTCCGAGCCTACATTTATTCGACGCTTGAAACCCTTGCAGAGCAATGGAACCAATCGAATTTAGCTGGAGAGGGTGAAAACCAACTCGGCCCATTCTCCAGAGAGATTGCAACCTGGATTTGCAATCAAGAAGGTCCGTTTGAAACCATTCAATTGGATGAAATGGTACATTCCACAGACAGACCAATCAATCCAACTCTTCTTAGCAGGGTGGCTCGTGATGTAACCGAGACGATTGTTCACATTAGCGAACAATCGACCCTTCCGGAGGCAACATCTTGAATCCCATCAGAATCGGTACAAGAACCTCTACCCTTGCCATGTGGCAGGCCAATAAGGTGAGCGACATACTCATCGAAAGTGGCTACTCTACTGAAATAGTTGGTATTTCATCTCAAGGTGATCAATCTCTAGGTGGAGATTTAGCAACATCTGTGGGTCAATTCATTCATGCAGTCGATGCTGAATTGGTGAGCAACAACATTGACATTGCGGTACATTCGAGTAAAGATGTGCCGGTTGAGATGGATTCAAGAATTCAGAACCTTGCCTACATTGAGCGAGGTTGCACAAATGATTTGCTCATTTTGCCCCCCTCCAAAACGTCACATTCTCTCCTCGATGTCTTGCAAAACAACATTGAAACACCGCTCGAGAATGTTTTGAATTGCATTCCTGAATCGGGTATGGTTGGAACGGTTTCAGGCAGGCGACAATCGTTCATGCTCAGTCAGCGGCCAGATATCATTCCTATCGCCGTTCGAGGCCAAGTTGAGACTCGATTAAAGCGACTGCAACAGGGTCGTGTCGATGGCATAATTCTTGCAGAGATTGGATTACGTCGTCTTCATGAAATCGGTGCTCTTGAACCTTGGATTCTTCAATTTGGTGCAGTGCGTATCAGCGATGTAGATTGGCCCACTGCTCCAGGACAGGGTTCGATTTCTGTTCATTGTCGAAGCGATGAATACGATTCATTGCAAGGCCTACGTGAAATCCTGAACCATACAAAGTCAGAAGTTGATGTTGTCAAAGAACGAGAGATTTTAGCATCTATTGGAGGAGGTTGTTTGTATCCTGCAGGTATCAAAGTGGACGGCAAAAACACCTCCATTCAAATTTCACCTTCGAATTGGCGCGAAATATTTTGTAAGGGTTTGCATTTCCGAAAATTCAGTTACCAAGGAGACTTAAGCAATCTTTCTATAGAATTGCCACAGCAGGAAATCGTCAATATCAAAGTTCAAGAAAAGGGTCCAAAAATCATCTCCACACTGAATTCGGACCGACTTGCGCTTACGCTCATCAATGAAGGAATTCCTGTGACCAACAAACCGGTTCTTGAACTGATTTCAAAGCCGGATGCATGGCCTCAAGATTTCATTGATGACTCACTCTCACGTTCGCAGTGGCCCTATCTTGTTCTTACATCCCCGTTTGCAGCCAAGTGCGCTATCGAAGTTGCCAAAAACAATCCTGATTTGAACAGAATCCAATGGTTGGCAATTGGTGAAGGTACGGCTCGAGCCTGCTTCCAAAGAGGAGTGACCGTATCGTTGTGCGGTAAAGCGAGAAATTCTTCTGAACTTGTCAAATACATCGACAAAATGCTTGACCGTAACATTCGACTGATGGTTCCCCGCTCAAATGTAGCATCCAGTGAACTTACAGACGCTCTTTCGGGACTCGGGTTTGAGGTCGAATCATGGGTTGGCTATGAAAATCAAGCGAAGAGCGTAGAACCGTTCAATATCGCTGCAAACGATGTACTCCTGCTTTCTTCACCCTCATCTGCACGAGCGTGGGTAAGTAATTCGTTACCCATACCTAAAAATATACTGTGTATGGGCAAATCATCACTAGAGGAGATTACATCTCTGCCGTATTTTGCTGAATCGACAGTCGAAGTATTGCAGGGACCAACCGCAAAATTTGTTGCAAAATGGTGGAAGACGAGGTGAGAAAGTGAACATACGCCCGAGAATAAATCGCTGGACACCTTCTCGAAGAGACCTTAATTTCGGTACCAGTATTCTATCAAGTCTCGTTCAACCGCATTTCGTGGTCTCTGGAGTAGGAGTTGATGAACCGATTTCCAGTATGCCGGGTATTCACAGACAATCTCCAGATGTTCTTTTGCAAACCATTGCCTCAGACATGGAACTTGGCATTCATGCTCACATGCTGTTTGCAGTCATCGAACCTTCCATGAAAGATGCCAATGCAAGCATTGCCTCCTCTCCGGAAATGCACTTGATGGGATTGATTCGAGAACTGAAATCGACATACGGTGATTCAATTGTTGTTCTTACCGATGTATGTTTGTGCACCGCTACCGACCACGGTCATTGCGGAATTATCCATGACGACGTGATTGATAACGACCTCACGGTTGCTGAGTTGTGTTCTATTGCTCTTGCCCATGCAGAGGCTGGTGCAGATTATGTTTCAGCGTCCGATATGATGGACGGACGAGTGCTTGCAATTCGTGAAGCTCTTGAACAAGCAGGCCACGTAAGCACTGGCATTCTCTCCTATTCGGTGAAATATGCATCTTCATTTTACGGGCCTTTCCGTGATGCAGCATCCTCCAGCCCGTCATTTGGCGACCGTGGAAGTCACCAGATGGACATACGTTCCGGATATTCCGAGGCAGTTCTCGAAGCGATGGGTGATGAATCAGAAGGTGCAGATATCATCATGATTAAGCCTGCATTGACCTATCTTGATGTTGTTCGAAAGGTTTCAGACAATGTTTCGAGGCCAGTAGCAGTTTACAATGTCAGTGGAGAATATTCGATGGTTCTTTCATCAACTCCTGACCAGCATTCTCGTGGAAAAATGGTTCGTGAGATATTGCACTCCTTCAAAAGGGCCGGGGCCGACATAATCGTGAGTTACCATGCGCGCGAGGCCGTGTCCTGCAACTGGCTTGAATGAGGTGTTCTGATGCAACGAGAAAAATCCAATTCGTTACACACTGAAGCGCTTGAGCACTTGGTGGGTGGTGTTAATTCACCAGTTCGTGCCTTCAAATCAGTCCATGGAAATCCAATTTATTTTGAAAAAGCATCAGGTGCTGTTGTCACTGATGTTGATGGCAACCAACTTGTCGATTTCGTTCAATCTTGGGGTCCACTTGTCCACGGTCATTCACACCCCCAAATCATTGAATCAGTGTATGAAAAGATGCTGAACGGGACTTCTTTCGGAGCACCGCATACCGGAGAAATTGAACTCGCCAAGAGAGTCAAAAAACGATTCACTCACATGGACAAAGTTCGGTTTGTATCCTCTGGTACCGAGGCGGTTATGAGCGCAGTACGCCTTGCTCGTGGTTATACCGGTAGAGACTTACTGGTGAAATTTGAAGGCTGTTATCACGGCCATGTCGATTCGCTCATGGTTAGTTCAGGTAGTGGCCTTGCAACATTTGGTATTGCTAGCAGTCCTGGAATACCAAAGGATACCGTTGCTACCACGCTCATTGCACCTCTTGATGATGATGAGGCCGTGGATTTTTTGTTTGAAGAACACGGCGATGAGATCGCTGCAGTGGTTATCGAACCGTTGCCAGCAAACAATGGTTTGTTGGTTCAGCGCCATGAGTACCTCACTAAACTGCGAACACTGTGTGACCAACACGGAGCATTGCTCATCTTTGATGAAGTCATCAGTGGATTCCGTTTCAAGGAGGGAAGTTACGGTGATATTTCTGGCGTCACCCCAGATATTACGGCTCTTGGAAAAGTCATCGGTGGAGGTCTTCCAGTCGGTGCTTACGGCGCTCGCAGTGAGATTATGGAAAAATTATCTCCACTCGGGCCGGTTTACCAAGCCGGTACGCTTTCAGGAAATCCGCTTGCAATGGCAGCTGGAATAATGACGCTTGATATGCTTGACAACGATGCCTATGATTATCTTGAATCGCTTGGACAACTGCTCGAAGAGTGTGTTGAGAAGGTTCTGCAAAAACACGATTACCCAATGAGGCTCACTCGCAGAGGAAGTTTGTTTTGGTTCTCACCAAGTTCCGCTGAACCCCCATCACGTGCAGACTTAATTCCAAGTAATGCCGGTATTTTGTATTCAGATGTTCATCGAGGGTTGCTCGAAAAAGGATACATGCTTGCTCCTTCTGCATATGAGATAGGTTTTCTAGCAACTGTTCACCAAGAGGAACATGTCAGGGGTATGGCATCGGCACTCGATGAAGTGTTGAGCAATTTGGAGTGGTCATCATGAACGGAAAACAACGCATAGTTTCTGCTCTCAATCTCAAACCGGTTGACAGAACTCCAGTGTGGTTTATGCGTCAGGCCGGTCGACATCTGCCCGAGTATCGTAAGATTGCTGCTGAACATTCTTTTTGGGAACGATGTATGGATGTTGACCTTTGTTCCCAAATTACACTTCAACCTCTCGAGAGGTACAACGGCATTGACGCAGCGATTGTTTTCAGTGATATTCTCACGCCGTTGCCAAGCCTCGGTTATGATGTAGAATACGGCGGCGGAATTCGAATCAGTGATTTTGATTTCTCTCATGTCGACGATTGGACCGATTTCAATGCTCGAAAGCATGCGCCATGGGCCGCAGACGGACTTCAGGCGATTGGTGAAGAAATCGGTGACACCACTGCACGTCTCGGGTTTGTAGGATGCCCATGGACAATTTGTATGTACTTGCTATCGGGCGGAACCGGCGACAAAGATTTCCACAATGCTCGTGCTCAAATTTCATCGAATCAAGATGAAGCCAAGCGACTTTTGCTCAAGATGGGAGATATTGTCGGCGATTTGCTAGCTGACCAAGTGATTCATGGAGGCGCTGATGCAGTTCAAGTGTTTGACACATGGGCTGGCCTCCTCTCTCCTGAGACCTATCGCCAATACGCAATGCCGGCTACCAATCGTGCGATTCAAGTGTTCCGTGAAAAAGTCGGAAATGATGTTCCCGTCATTCACTATGCCAAAGGTTCGGGTCATTTGCACGCTGCTATTCGAGAACTTGACCTTCATGCCATCTCTCTGGATTGGAGAGACAGTTTGTCAGAGAACCGTGCTCAATTCGGAGACAAGTTTGCCTTCCAAGGAAATCTTGACCCATCACTTCTTCACGGTTCAACAGAGATGGCTCGCAGTGCAACTCAACAGGTCTTGGCTGCCGCTGGTGATAAGCCGGGCCACATTTTCAATCTCGGTCATGGCTTTGCTCCATCTGCGCGTATCGAGTGTGTAGAAACTGTACTTCGTGAAATCACAGGTGAATGACATGCGTCAGAAAATGGCTGACATGGTTCATCGAATCCAAGATGAAATCTGTGAGCAATTACGAAGTCTTGACGGGGTTGATTATCGCCAAGATGAATGGACTCGAGAAGAAGGTGGAGGCGGACGTAGCAGGGTTTTTTCCGGCGGAAAAGTGTTTGAGAAAGCCGGAGTTAACGTCAGTGTCGTTCATGGAACACTGAGTCCTCAAGCAGCCCAAAGTATGGGCGGAGGTCATGAATTAAAGGGCAAAGACCTCGATTTTTTTGCCACCGGCATAAGTTTGGTTCTTCATCCTCACAACCCAATGGCACCTACTGTTCATGCCAATTATCGGTATTTTGAGCGCGGTGAAGGTGAAAAGCCAGGTAGTTGGTGGTTTGGTGGAGGCGCTGATTTGACCCCGAGTTATCTTTTTGAAGAGGATGCAGTGCATTTTCATACCGTTCTAAAAAATGCATGTGACCGGCATGAGGTTGCTGATTACGGTGCTTACAAAACATGGTGTGATGATTACTTTCACATCAAGCATCGTGGTGAGCGAAGAGGCCTTGGAGGTATTTTTTTCGATGATTTGAACAGTGCATCCAAGGACGAATGCTTTGCGTTTGTCGAAGATTGCGCACAATCGTTTTTGTCCGGCTACTTGCCAATTCTTGAGCGAAGGAAAGATTTGACCTACACTGAACAACAAAAAGACTGGCAACAAATTCGTCGAGGACGATATGTCGAATTCAATTTGGTCTACGACCGAGGAACAAAGTTTGGACTTACGACCAACGGTCGGATCGAAAGTATTCTGATGTCTCTACCACTCACTTCACGTTGGGAATACTGCCATGAAGTTGCTTCAGGAAGTGAAGAAGAACGCCTGTTGCAGGTACTACGAGAGCCAAAGGATTGGTTAAGTGAATAATCGAGATGGTCGCATGTCGAATGTTGAAGCTTGGATTCGTCACGGTTCTGAAATGAGGCGCCCGCTCCTGGTAACTGACGATGTGTCATCCTCTGAGAAAATTGTCATTGTTGGCGGAGGGTTATCAGGGCTCTGTTGTGCATACAGGATTGCTAAAAAACGCCCAGATATACATGTATTTCTAGTTGAAAAAGCGCCTCATTTGGGCGGAGTCATCTCGACATGGAAAAGCGGAGAATGGGTCTGTGATTTAGCGGTGAACGCGACTCGGCCTCATCCTGCCTTTTGGCGACTTGTATCGGACTTGGGGCTTTCATCGCAGTTTCATGCGTCTCGTAGCAGAGCAAAGTCGAGATGGATATTACTCAATGGCAANAAACACCGCCTTTCTTTNCTCTCCTTGTTCAAGATTGGTGCNTTGANACTTCGAAAAGGCATCAAAGTTGCTCGTCATGGCGGCGCCAGTGTTTCTCAACTTCTTCCTCACAGGAACATTGCGGATGCGATGACGCTTGGAATAGTCAACGACACTTCACAGAATGTTGACGCAGATTTTCTGATGCCTGCTCTAACTCATTTCGGAGAGCAACCTCCAATGAAAGCATCGCTTTTGAAGAAGAAAATCAATCGCTCATACCCGATTTTTACTCCCAAAAGAGGTACGGTTGCATCATTGGATGGAGGGATGCAGACCCTTGTCGATGCTTTACAGCAGCAACTTGAGTCNATGGANAATGTCTCAATNACAACTGGNCAAGANNTAGAGTCTCCACAAGNTGCAGCAGANATGTTTGATGTTCCGTTGCATTCGGTAATTTGGTCTGCTCCGGGAATGATTGGAGAGCATGAATCCACAGAATTGAGTGTCTTTGCTGTCGGTTATCGAGAGGCTGATGTGGCGAAGATTCCATATGGATACGGGACCCTAATTCCAGATTCTTCAGTCCCGTTCAGTGGCATTCTTCATGAAAGTGATTTGCACCATTCTCAGCGAGCTCCCGAAGGCCATCGTTTGTTNCGAATAATGGCTCCACACTCTCGATGGGACGGCGATGAATCAAAGATTCGTGACGCGCTCAAGCACCATNTCAGTGANTGTGAACCTGTTCTTTTTGAGAACTTAGGNAAGCGAAAAATACCTTGCTATCCTCCAGGATNTATGCAGAATGTTGCAAAACAACAGTTCGAATTCAACTGTGTTGGCTGGGGTGTAAGCGGCGTATCAATCACGCATGTGGTCGATGAGGCTGAACGAATCTGTGAGAAATTTTAGGCGGTTGCAGGGTTNTCNAATCGTTGAACAATCAGTTGACTCAATCCTTTNACCCANTCTTCATCATCGTTGAGACANTTGATGACAGTGAGTTCTTCTCCTCCACATTCAGCAAAATGTTCACGGATTCCAATGTCAAGTTCTTCAAGTGTNTCAAGACCATCTGCTAGGAATGCAGGAGCGACAATTGCGAGTTTCTTAATTCCCCTTTTTGCAAGTTCTTCGACTTTGTTCATGGTTGATGGCTCAAGCCATTTGACAGGGCCTATTCTGCTTTGGAAACTGATTGACCACTGCTCTGGTTTCAATCCGAGAAGACCTACAACGGTGTGCGTTGTCTCCATACAATGATGGCCGTAACAGAGTTGATTCGCATCCGATTTTACTGAACAGCAATCGTTGATTTTCTGACAGTGGTTNTTNGATGAATCGATTCTTTTGACGTGAGAAACAGGTAATCCGTGATAGGAAAACAGTAGATGTGTGTCCTTGTCAAGGTGCTTCTCAATCGATTTGGTCAACGGAACGACGTATTCTTCCTTNGTNTCGAAGTGCCCCATTTCAAGAATTTGTGGGCTCCAATCCATTTTCTTCAGTTGTTTGTAAGCATGTTTCAAGGCCGACTCGGTTGTAGCCTGCGCATAGTGAGGGAACATGGGCAGCAAGAGTAAATCTTCAACGCCTTTTGAACGTAATTTTTCCAGCCCTGATAGGATGCTTGGGTTGCCGTATCGCATAGCAAACTCAACATCCATATCGTCCATCATATCATCGAGTGAATCGGTAATTCGATGGGAATAAACACGCAATGGAGAGCCTTCTTCCATCCANATTTTTTGATACAANGGAGCGATTTTTTTCGGTCGAACTCGCAANATTATTCCNCGAACCAACAAGTGGCGAAGCGGAGCNGGAATATCGATTACATCAGGGTCGAGAAGAAATTCTCTCAGGTATTTTTTCACCGATGGAATGGTNGGCTCATCAGGAGTTCCCACGTTGATGAGAAGCACTCCTTTCTTAGCCATGGTCAAANCATCGGTTGGCTCCTAATAATGATTTGTTACTTTCCTCATTATGCGCCGTTCCACTCTCGTTGANTCAAANTCCATTGNGAGTGGACGTGCCGAGCCGATGAAGAAAGCAAACGAATACAGATTCTTCATGGCGCAAGTCCACATGCATTAGATGAAATCTACTCAAATGGTGGACGTGCCGAGATTTGAACTCGGGGCCTCTACCATGCCAAGGTAGCGATCTTCCAACTGATCTACACGCCCATT